>JACVQK010000042.1 GCA_015661155.1 Dehalococcoidia bacterium
GGTTCCGTCATAGGCCAGATCCTGCGGGGAGTTGGTGATCCCGGAGGGCTTGGAGGCCTTGTAAATCTTGTCGTTGACGTCGTCGGCGAGGTACAGGATGTTGCCCACTAAGGTCAACCCCTCGATAATAAGCTCGGGGTTAGTGTCCCAGCGGCCGACCTCGGTGAGATTCTGTCCCTCTCCAGCGATGAGCTGAGCGATCTCCGCGTCTCTGGCCAGGAATATGGAGCCATCGGAGGCTACCTCCATGCCCCTGGCGCCATTGATACCCGTGCCCGGCTGCGAGCACAGACTCCCTTCGTTGTCGCCGTTGGTCTTGTCTATCTTCTCAACGCAGTTGTTGTTGCCGTAGGCCAGCAGCAGGTCGTTTCCATTATTGGACAGGCTGCGGGCGTCTTCATTGATGTCTCCACCCCAACCGTACTTGGGCACTATTGTGGCCAGCACGTTCCCATCGGCGGGGTTGAGCTTGCTTATCTCCAGTCTGCTCTGTCCACTGGCTCGCCCGGCGTAGTAGAGGGAGGTGCCCAGGTAAGTCAGTCCCCCTCCATCGCTATTCGGCGCGTCGTAGGAGTCAGTAAGGGCTCCGGTGGTGGGGTTGACCAGCAGGATGTGGTCATTGGGAGCGGCGTCCACCAGTATGAAGAGGGTGTTGATGGTGCTGACAGGGCCGTAGGCCAGACCCAGGGGGTCCCTGGTGATGCCGCTGGGGATGGTGGCCTTGTATATCTTGTCGGTGGTGTCGCTATCGTCGGCTATGTACAGGGTGTTGCCCACGAAGGTGAGGCCCTTGATGGAGGTGGCGAGGGTGAGGTTCTGCCACCGAGCAGACTCCTTGCCGTCGGGGGTGAGCCGGACGATGTCGTTTTCCTTGGCGGCCAGGATGGTGCCGTCGGGGGCCACATCCACGCCCTCGGCCTCGGAGAGACCTGTGCCCGGGTCGGCGCAGACCCTGCCAAGGTTGTTGCCGTTGGTCTTGTTAATCTTATCGAAGCAACTCTCCCACGAGTAGCTTGCCGAGAGGATGAGGTTAGTGCCGGCGGTGCCCAGTCCTCGGAAGGTTGCACCGAAGTTGTTGCCCCCCGTCTCCTTGGGGTTGAAGTTGGCTATCTCGGCGCCGGTGGTCGCGTTGAGCTCGTAAATCCTGCGGTTGCTATCCTTGTTGCTGGCGTAGTACAGGGATGTGCCCAGGTAGGTGAGACCCTCCCCGCTGTCGTCCGGGGCGTTGAAGGAGTCGATGATGTCTCCGGTGGTGGGGTTGGCCCGGACAATCTTGTCCCTGGGTGAGCCGTCGGTGAGGATGAAGAGGGTGTTGACGGTGCTGAGGGTGCCGTAGGCCAGGGCCAGGGGGTTGGTGGAGGTGGTGATGCCGTGGGGTATGGAGCCTTTCTTGATGGTGTTATCGGCGCCGTTGGCTATAAAGAGGTTCGGGCCGATGAAGGTGAGGCCCTTGACCTCGGTGCCGGTGGCAAGGGTGATGGTCTGAAGCAGGTCGGCGGAGGTGTTGTACTCGTAGACTTTGTTGTCCTTGGCTCCGTAGGCCCTGCTGGTGTCTATGCGGTAGGTGCCGGCATCGTAGCCCCACCGGTCCCCAGTGCCTTCCACCCGGGTGGCGGCGCCATCCGTCTTGCTGATGGTGAAGAAGCCGCGGTCGTTGTTGGTGAAGCCGATGAGCCTGGTGCCGTTGTTGCCCAGGCCGGTGATGTCGTTCCAGATGGGGTTGGTCAGCTCCAGGGTGGCGATGACGTTGCCGGCCGTGGGGTCGAGCTTCTTGATCTGGCGGGTGCTCCCATTACCCACCCAGAGGAAGCCATCGAAGTAGTCCAGGCCGTCGGACGTGGAGCTGGGGGCGTCAAAGGAGCGGATGATGGTGGGGGGGTTAGCAGCGTCCGCAGGGTTAACGACGATAACCTTGTCCCTGGGGGTGGCGTCCACCAGGATGTAGAGCTCTTCTCCGCCGTAGGCTAGACCCAGGGGGTTGGTGGTCACCTCCACCCCGTGGGGCGCTTGGGCCTTGTACAGCGTGTTGGTGTCGTCGTCCACGAAGTAGAGAACCCCGCCGGAGTAGGTCATGCCGGTGATGAGGGAGTCCGTGATTTCCCAGGAACTTCCCGTCGAGGAGCCGTTGGTCTTGCTCCGCTTGACGATGGACTCGCCCTCCACGGTGTAGATGTAGTCGTAGTTGCCGGAGCCTATGGCCATCGCGCTGGCGTTGCTGTTGGGCCACGGCCAGAAGGTCGAGATGGAGGCGCCGGTCTTGCTCATCTTCATGATGACGTCGCCGTCGTCCCGCACGCCCCAGAGCCTGGTGCCCTCGGCGTGCAGGCCGGAGAACCGCGCCCAGTCGGGGGTGAACCAGTAGCTCTCGTAGGTGCCGTTGATGTTGAACACCATGACGGGATAGCCGCCGTTGAAGCTGACCGGATCGGTGTACCAGCCCTTGTCCGACACGTACAGCTTGCTGTCCAGGTAGGCGATGTCCGCGGTCTGGTTCCGGTTCTCGCCGTCGAGCAGGACTGAGACAATGCCGTCTCCCCCGCCCCAGGTTGTGTCCAGGACGCCGGAGGAGTTGACCTTGAGAATCTCGTCGGCGGCGGTGCCGTCCACCAGTATGTAGAAGGATGTTCCGTCGTAGGTGAGTCCCTGGGGATTCTTGTCACCGGGGATGGTGGAGATGACAGTCCGGGAGGGCAGCTCCGCGACCCCTGAGACCGGTGCGGGTGTGGGGGCTGTCGGAATTGAGAAGACGCTGCTGAGGGTGGGCAGGACAGCGGCGGCGCCGGGCTCGGCGGTTGGCGTTGGGGCCAGGGGGATGTTGAAGGCCTCCGTCAGGGTGGGCAGGTTGGCGGGCGCTCCCACTTCGGGAGTTGGCGTTGGGACCGCGGGGATGTTGAAAGCCTCCGTCAGGGCGGGTAGCTCAGCGGGCGCTCCCGCTTCAGGAGCCGCCACTTCGGGCGTGGGCACGGGGAAGGCCTCGGTGGCGCTGGGTAGCGCGGCGGGCTGTCCCGGCGCTGGAGTCCCCACCAGGGGGATTCCGAACTTGGTCACGGTGTCTGGAAGGTTTGCTATGCCTCCCCCGGCGGGTGTGGGCGACGGGAGGAGGGGTATGGAGAAGGCCTGAGTGGTGTTGGGGATAAGGGAGTAGAGAGGGGCTGGGCTCAGGAAGGTGGGAGGAGTCCACTTGATGGCGTATGAGAGCCTGCTGTCCCCGACAAAGGGCAGGGTGCTGGGCAGGGTGCTGGGCGTGGTGGAGATGGAGGTGACCGCCACCTCCAGGTTCCTCTCCGGGTACAGATGGAGACCTGGAGCGATGGGCAGGGGCATGATTGTGGCTTGAGGGCCGTCGATGACCAGACTTACGCTCGCCCCAGAGGGATCCGCTCCACCGAAGTCCGCGTATCCTGGGATGCTAACGGCCTCTCCCAGGAGATAGGACGTCTTGTTTGCCGGTCCCAGGGCAACCTGGAGCTGTTCCTGAGCGCCGACTATACCCATCAGGAGTGTTCCCGTGGCAATCGATACGCCGAGTATCGCCAACCAACGGTGTATTCCGCCTCGCTTGATCATGAAGCCTCCTTACCCGTAACGCGGTTTGCTCTCCAGACCCTGAACTGGCGCGATGATATGGCGGAGGGAAGCTCACCCCTGCGCCCCTTTTCCTCTGAGACAGACCAAAGACCCACGCAAAGCTCCATTCCGGTAGCGCCCCACCTATAGTGGCAACTACCGCCATACACTAGCCAGTATTGACCCTTTTGTCAAGGCTTGTTGTCCAGCCAGTACCAGGCCCCCTATTTCCCCAGGGTGAATCTCCAGGGCTTTCACTGCCTCCTTGCCTGGCACTGACTCGGCGTGCTCCCAGGGTGTAGTAATAGTAGTAGTAAGTAGTAGTAAGTAACATAAGTAACAGAGGATGTGCCGTTTCGCCTCTTCACCCCTTTCGGGATACCACCGACTGTGAGCGTAGTGTGCGACTCGGGACATTCCCCAATCTACATCCCACGGTATCCCTTTCCCCCTTGCTGCCCATCTGCCGGGATGTATACGGGGGTATGCATTCTACGGGGTGACTCCTCACCTTGGGACCCCGTTGGTGTTGCCGAGCTGGGCCGAAGCCATACCCAAAGATACGGCGTTATGAGGATTGACACTCCTTCCAGAGGAGTGTTATATCTTTCACGCAGGGGGTATATACCCCTCGCGCTGGGTTGTGTTGGGAGCATTGCACATGGGCTACAGAGCTACCGGAGGCAGCGTTTAGCAGGAGCAGTGGCAGAAGGCCATCGTCCCCCTGGGATGATCGGCCTCTGCGGATGGACACGGAGTCTGTGTTAAGGAAAGGAAAGGATGGGGTCATGCGTATGAGCAAGAAGGGTGTTTTGGCGTCAGTGGCAACTCTGTTGCTGTTGCTGGTGGTGTCCCTGGCAGCCGTTGGCTGTGCTGGTGATGAAGGAGCGCAGGGGCTTAAGGGAGACAAGGGAGACGCCGGTGCCACCGGTGCTCAGGGGCCGCAGGGCATAGCTGGTCTTACGGGCGACCCAGGAGAGCCGGGACCGCTTCCCCCCGGATACCCTCGTGAGTTGGATGTCACCCTTGCCGTATCCGCCCCGGCGAATGGGACGCATTTGGTGGTTGGAGAGCGGGCCACTGTTACAGTCACCCTGAAGGATCAGCTTGGGCGGGCATTGACGCCTGCTGATTTTGCCACCCTTGGCCTTTACATGTACGGGCCCCAGGAGACCACCAAGACCGTGACGGCGGTGAAGCTACTGAACGCCACCGCCGACCGGGCGGCGACACCGCACCACTACATAGACCTGCTGAAGAGTGCTGATGTGCAGGTCAGTGGCAACATTGTGACCTATGTCCTCCAGGCCGTCAGCGACGAGGAGCCTGGCACGTACACCGCCACCGTAAGGGCTGTATTGAAGGCTGACGCCCTCCAGCAGACCATGGAGTTGGCGGACTTTCAGCTTGGGACGGCGACTGCTGAGGCGCAGATAGTGGAGAAGGAGAAGTGCGCCGCCTGCCATTTGGGTGCAGCTAGTGACCAGTTCTACTTTGCCCATGTGGATGTGGGACGGAGCCCCGTTGGTAACCCGTCCCTTGACTCATGGCCGGTGCGGACCTGCAAGGCCTGCCATAACAACGATGGCTATGCGGCCTACAGAGGCGATGTCAATGACCCGTCTGCAGCCACAACTGTTCGCACACCAGACACCATTGTGCGGCGGGTGCACGGGGTTCACTTTGGCGAGGAGTTGAAGAACCCCTTCAACAACACCCCAGAAACCGGCAACTTTGCCGAATACCTTGGGGTTGTATTCCCCAAGGATATTCTGAACTGCACCGGCTGCCACGTGGACGACCGGTGGAAGACCCAGCCCTCTCGCGAGGCCTGCACCGCCTGCCACGACGACATCTGGTTTGGCGCCGCGGCTGCGATGCCTGAGACCTTTGAGGCGCACCCGGGTGGCCCCCAGGCCAACGATGCCGCCTGCGCCCTCTGCCACACGTCCGCGGATAGCGGTAATCTGGCTATTCCTGTAGTCCATGATGCCTCGGTGAATGTGGACTATGATGACGTTGTCCTGAGTATGTCCGCGCCCGGGAACGGCAAGTTCTACGTTGAGGGCGAGAAGCCTGTGGTGACCATCGTCATCAAGGACGCCAACGGAAATCCCATTGACCACACGACGGTGCTCACCGCAAACTTCGCCGCTGCCAATCTCTACGTTCAAGGCCCTCGCGCCAGGTCGGTGCCGGTGTTGACCACCGCCTCCAAAACAACTAACGCCGCCGTCAAAGCCGCGGCCAGCAACTACACACTCGCATCGGGAACTCCCGCGGGGTGGACCTTCGCGGCCGGTGATACCTTCAAGATCGCGGTCAACGGCGGCGCTGCGCAGGAGTTGGCAGCACCCGTGGGACTACAGACACCCGACGAGGTCGTAACCTGGCTGAAGGGTGCCCTGAGTGGCGTAACGGTAGCCAAGAACACCGCTGGAACCGCTGTGACTATCACAAGCACAGTAGCAGGAAACGCCTCAAGGCTTGAGATCTATAACAGTCCTGTTACGACCAAGATGGGCTGGAAACAACTAGGTTTGGACATCACCGAGCACGGGGTGGTCGTGGGAAAGACCTCGGGCGTGACCATGGAGCCTCTCGTGGTAATCGCTAACTCGGCCAGCAGCGTGTCCACTAACCTGCGGGTCACGACCGACACGGCCATCACACGCACCGCAGCCAACATCACCTACCAGTTGGACGACGTGGCCGGTCTCGAGGCAGGTACGTACATGGCCTTCGTGTATGCCAACCCCGTGAATCTTAAATCAGCAATAGGCGTTCAGAGGAGCGGGTTCGGGATCGTGAGCTTCCAGATCGGTACTGAAACGGTCGAGAAGAAGGTGGCCGGAAACTGCACCCAGTGCCACGGGGATACGATAATGCACCTGAATGTAGGTGCGATTCATCCGGCAGCCTTCGATCCTGACCAGTGCAAATCCTGCCACGATTACGGTCGCTCCGGTATTGGCGAAGGCTACCTTCGGGTGGGTGGGACTTCAACCAGCGGCTGGGCCGGCTATGGGACCAAGCCCATCGTGGCCAGGGTGCATGGCGTGCACCGGGGCGCCTACCTGGAGCATCCTGAGGAGGTGTACGCGGGCAACCCGAGAATGGCCGATGAGATAATCTTCCCCCAGGACATCCGGAACTGCACCGTCTGCCACGACGCGACGACCAGCGGCACTTGGGCGACGGAGCCTTCAAGACTGGCATGTCTGTCCTGCCACGACTCGGATGAGGCGAAGGCCCATGCCCGGCTCCAGACGATGATTCTCACTCCGGCAGACCCCTATGGCAGCGATGCGGCGGAGACCTGCAAGGTGTGTCACGGCGCAGGCAAGGAGTTCTCACCTGATAAGGTACATAACATCTGGGACCCCTACGCGCCGCCGTATCCCCGCGCAGCTGAATAGAGAAACCGGGTAGTAAGGAACCAAGGCGGAGCCCCCCATGCGAATGGGGGGCTCCTCCCTTTTTGTGTCTGGTGCCGGTGTGGCTTTAGCGGGGAGAGCGTCGCCTGCCCGCCGCTTGCTGTGTGCTGTGCGGGGGGTGTCCAGTATATAGAGCCGCCGGAGACACGGGCTGCATCTATTGGATACCCCATCCCATACCTCTCCGACGTAGTGGTTGCCTCTTTCCTACCTTGGGACACTGCTGGTGTTGCCGATCTGGGCCAACGCCCTGCAAAAATAGGGCATTATGACTATTGACTTCTTTCCATGAAATGTACTCTAGATGTACCCTGGGATAGGATTTCTTAAGAATAGAGCGTCACAGCTATTGACATTCCCACCAGGGGTGTGTTATATCTTTCACGCAGAGGGTACATGCCCTTGGCATAGAGTGGTGTGAGGGAAATCACGTACGGGTTACAGGGCCATCAGATCGGCATCTGCGGATGGACACAGAGTGTGTGTTAAGGAAAGGAAGGGGTCATGCGTATGAGTAAGAAGGGTATTCTGGCGTTCGCGGCTATCCTTTTGCTGCTAGTGGTGTCACTGGCGGCCGCTGCCTGTACAGGCGACGAGGGCGCTCAAGGTCCCAAGGGAGACACCGGGGCCACGGGTGCCACCGGTGCCACGGGGGCCAAGGGAGATACGGGAGCCACGGGGCTGGCCGGAAAGGACGCTCCTATTCCCCCTGGCGACGGCGTGAGAATGACCATAACCAAGGTGGAGATACCCGCAGACCGCAAGCCTGTGGTCTCTTTTGCTCTCACGGACAATGGAGGGTTGCCCCTCCTCCTGTCCGACCTGGACGGCAATCCCTCCTTCACCATAGCCTACATCGAGGAGGATGCTGCCACCAAACTTACCCAATATGTGAACTACATCACTTCAGATGTGAAGGGCGCCGCTTATGTGTACGAGGGGGAGGAGAAGCAGCCCGCCCTGGCTGAGGTGCTGGGCAGGCCGGGCGCAGATTCTGGAGGCGCGTTTGCTGACTTGGGTCAAGGGACCTTCGCCTACACCTTCAAGACCGCTCTTCCTGAGAACTATAATGTGAATGCCACCCATGCCCTGGGCGGGCAGGTCACCCGCTCCGCCAGGGCCTACGTGGACAATGATGTCTTCTATCTGGTGCCAGCGGGCGGTGATGTAGGGGTTATGCGTCAGGTGGTGGCCACTGCAAGCTGTAACCAGTGCCACGACCCCCTGGCCATCCACGGCGGCACCCGCAGGGAGACCACCTACTGTGTGCTCTGCCACACCTCCCAGAACGTAGACCTGGAGTCGGGCAACACTGCCGAGTTGAAGGTCATGGTGCACAAGATTCACAGCGGCGCCCGCCTGGCCAGCGTCAGGGCGGGGGATCCCTACTACATCGTGGGCTATCGTCAGACCGTCTTTGACTTCAGCGCTGTGGTCTTTCCGCAATTCGGCGGCACCGGCTCCACCATTGGCGAGGTCCGGACGTGCACCCTCTGCCATGGAGCGCCTCCGAAGGCCGGTTCTGACGCCGCCAGCTATCCGGCAGTCCAATTCCCTTCGCCGACCATGAGCGACGAAGACTATGCCAAGCTGGCGCCCAACGCGGATAACTACAAGACGGCCCCCAGCCGGGCCGCCTGCGGCGCCTGCCACGACCAGATCGACTGGGCCACGGGCAAGGCCCTCTTTGCTGGCCCCGCCGGAACGATCAGAGACCATCCGGGCGGTGCCCAGGCCAACGACCAGGTCTGTGCCCTCTGCCACGCGGCTGACTCTGGCAACGAGTTTGACGCCTCCGTCGTCGGGGCCCACGTCATTCCGTCGCGATCCAAGCAGCTTGGCGGAATCAAAATAGAGATAGTTCGCGTCACGGACACCGGGCCGGGCAAGAAGCCCACCGTGGTCTTCAAAGCCACGGATAAAGCGGGGAACCCACTCCCGCTATCAGCCATCACGAGCCTGGCCTTCAATGTGAAGGGGCCAACGACCGACTATGTGAGCTCTCTTACTGCCGCCCAGGCGAAGTCGACCGAGAGCGTCACCGCGGCCAACATCCCGACCAGGATAATAACTGACGCTGACGGCAACTTCACCTACACCCTGGCTAACGCCATCCCCGCTGACGCCAAGGGCACCTGGGCCATAGGCATGGAGGTAGGCCGCTCGCAGGTCATCAAGGGCAACGAGGGCGCGAACGTGACCGTGAACCAACGCGCCTATAACCCGGTGGCCTACGTGCCGGTCACCGACGAGGTGGCGGTTCCCAGGCGGCTAGTAGTGGCGACCTCAAAATGTAACGTCTGTCACGGTGAGATAGCCTTCCACGGTGGCTCAAGAAGGAACCCTAGTGAAGTCTGTGCGCTTTGTCACAGCCCAGCGAACGTGGACAACCCGGCGGGGGTTCCCGCGGCCAGTGGCGGCCCTATCAATGCGCCTGCCCAGTCCATCAATCTCAAGTTCATGATCCACCGAATTCATACGGGCGAGGAGCTGACCCGGGACTTCACCATCTACAGGTCCCAAGGGACAGGGATCTTTAACTTCAATGCGGTGGAATTCCCCGGCGACCTGCGTAACTGCGAGAAGTGCCACCTGCCGGGCACCAATCTGCTGCCCCTGCCCGAGACCGCTGCTAACACAGTGGCCCCCCGGGAGTTCTACTCCCCGCTGGGGCCGGCGGCCGCAGCCTGCTTGGGTTGCCACGATGCCCAGGCGGCGTCGGTCCACGCCGCCACCCAGACGGAGCCTTTCGGCGAGGCCTGCGCCACCTGCCACGGCACGGGGAGAGACTTCGACGTGGCCGAGGTACACAAGCGCTAGAGCCACTTCCCTAGCTCACGTCAAAGGGGCCCCGATGCCATCGGGGCCCCTTGCTTTTTGCCCACCCTTGACAGTGCCCGGGGTGTTCAAGGGTATACAGCCGCCGGAGACACAGGCTGTATACCCTTGATACCCCCATCCCATACTCCTCTGACGTAGCGGTGGCTTCTCTCCTACCTGGGGACACGCGGGTGTTGCCGAGTTGGGCCAATGCCCTGTACCTGAGGTTAGACCATTCGGACTATGGACTCCTTTTCGTAGCGTGTGATAGGCTCCGTAGCCAGGACGTGTGAAGGGAATCACATAATGGGTCGCAGATAGGAGGTAGCAATGAGGCACCGAACGCTGAAGCTCCATCTGGTGCTGGCTATCCTTCTGGCCGTGGGCGCCGTGGCCCTGGCGTCAGCGTGCGGGGCACCTGCTGCCACCCCCACGCCGCCTCCCACGGCCACGTCCGTTCCCACTCCTACGGCCACACCCGTTCCTGCCATCGGCATGGCGTTCGACCAGCGATACCACGACATTCATGTGAACAGGCTAGACCTACAGTGTACCTTCTGTCATACCCAGGCCACTCCAGCATACTATGACCCTCTGGCCCAGGTGTTCAACCTGGCTGACCGGCGGGCGTGCCTCAGTTGCCACAAAGAGGAGACGATCCAGCCCTTCTACGGGGAGGAGTGGCAGACTGCTTCCGTGAAATAGTCAGGAGGATGTCATGAAGAAGGTCACTAGGAGACAGTTCCTGAAGACCGGCGGCGCGGCGGCGGGCGCGGCCATGGTGATGTCATCCCTGAACCTGGGGGCTCTCTGGCCAGAGGGAGGGGCGACCGCGGCGGAGGCGGCTGCTGTCGGTGCTGGGCAGTGGGTGGCCTCGGGCTGCAACGGCTGCGTTGGCTGGTGCCCTCTGCGGGTCAAGGTGGTGGACGGGAAGGCAGTCAAGATAGCGGGCAATCCCAACTCCAAGTGGACCCGCGGTAAGCTGTGTCCCCGAGGGCAGCTCAACCTCCAGATCCTGTACGACCCGGACCGGGTGAAGAAGCCGCTGAAGCGCACCAACCCCGACAAGGGACGGGACCAGGACCCTGGCTGGGTGGAGATAAGCTGGGAGGAGGCCATTGCCACCATCGCTGGCAAACTGAAGGATTTGCGGGACAAGGGCACCCCAGAGCGGTTTGCCCTCTTCCGGGGCAGGTATACTCCCCTGGATGCCGACCTTCTGTATGGCCGCTTTGGTAAGGCCTATGGCACCCCTAACACTATCTCCCACAGCGCTCTCTGCGACGAGACCAACAAGGCGGGCAACTGGTATGCCCGGGGCAAGTACTCCTACAGCGCCCCTGACCTGGAGGATGCCAACTACGTCCTGGCCTTCGGCACGCCCTTCCTGGAGTCGCACCGGCCCACTACGGGTGTACTGGCGGCCTGGTCGCAGGGAAGGAGGGGGAGGGCCATCCGCCCCAAGACGGTGGTGGTGGACCCCCGCCTCTCCATAACAGCGACTAGGGCCGACGAGTGGATTCCCATCAACCCCGGCACCGACGGTGCCCTGGCCCTGGGCATAGCCCACCACATTCTTACCCAGGGGCTGTGGGACCGGCGGTTTGTGGGAGATTTCGTGGACACTTCCAAGAAGTTCGTCGCCGGGGGGGCCGTGGCAGAGGCCGACTGGCAGGACGCCTACACCACGGGCCTGGTCAAGTGGTGGAACCTCTTCCTCAAAGATTTCCCTCCGGCGGAGGCGGCCAAGAAGACCGGCGTACCCGAGGAGACCATCAAGCGGCTGGCCCGGGAGTTTGCCATAAGCAAGCCAGCAGTCACAATGCGAGGTAGGGGCGCTGAGGCCTGGCCCGGCAACGGCACCTACAACTGCTACGCCATATACGCCCTCAACGGGCTGGTGGGCAGTGTGGAGGTGAAGGGCGGCGTCAACCAGGACGCCAGCGTCAGCTATTCGCCCGA
>JACVQK010000043.1 GCA_015661155.1 Dehalococcoidia bacterium
TCATTGGATGCCTCCTTATATGAAGATGGGATAGTTACCTATTCTAAGGTCCCGTTCTGAAATACGCTTTCGAATTGTCATTGCGAGGAGGCGGCAGCCGACGAAGCAATCTGGAGGAAGGGTGTGCCCCGCAGCCAGATTGCCACGGCCCTCCTTTGTCGGGCCTCGCAATGACATTGACAGAGAACTTCGGTAACACCACACTAGCAGGGGGTGGAAATTGTACCTGGGGGACACTCCCAGAGTCAGATTTTGGGACGAGCCTCCGTGACCCCTTTCCCACCCTGCCCTTCATCCACTATAGTATTGCGCATGGGAAAGCCCCCCCCCGTCATGGAGTTGGCTCGCAGGTACGTCACCCTCTCCAGGGTGAAGGTAGGACTTTCCTTCGTGGGCGTGGGCCTTCTGATAGGCATCATTCTGGGAACCGGCCCTGCCCGCATCGCCGAGGCCCTCAAGTCCACAGACCCTATTTATCTGCCGCTGGCGCTGGGGATGGTGCCACCCTATCTGGTGATGCAGACCCTGAAATGGGACTACCTGCTCCGCAAACAGGGTTTTACTCTGCCCTTTGGCTATCTGGTGCGCGTATACCTGGTGGGCATGTTCTATGGCTTTTTCACCGTGGGAAGGGTGGGAAGCTTGATGCAAATCCTGTACCTGAGGCAAAGGACCGGGCGGCCCTACGCTGAGTGCAGCGGCAGCGTTCTTCTGGAGAAGCTGGCGGACTTTCTTGCCCTGGCCCTTCTGGCCGGTCTGGGGCTTGTCATATTCTCCGGGGAGATGCCGGTCTCTCGGGCCTACGTCCTCGTTGTGGTTCTCGGCCTTTTCACCTCCGGGGCCATCCTGCTCTTCCGGCCAAGCTGGCTCAAGGGAGTTGCCAGGTATCTGCTCGGTAGGGTAGTGCCCTCCAGATACCGTGACCCCATTTCCTCCGCGACCTCCTCCTTCCTCCGCGCTCTCCCTGGAGGCAAAAGCATGATACTGCCCATCCTGCTCTCCCTCTGTGCCTGGGTCACCGTCTACTCGGGGAGCTTCCTCCTGGGCCTCTCCATGGATTTGGGGGTGCCCTGGCTCGGATACGTCACTCTTCTACCCATCGCCGCCTTGATAGGCCTCATCCCCGTAACTGTAGGAGGTTGGGGCACCCGAGAGGCCGCCCTCATAGGCCTGTTTTCCATATACGGCGTCAGTGCCGGAGAGGTGGTGGCCCTCTCTCTCCTGGGCTTCGCCTTGCTTGGCCTCCCCGTGGCTGTCCTGGGAGCGTTTTTCTCCTTTAGCTCCCATCCCCCTCAAAGGGCCTTGGAGAGGGGCAACCCGGCTCCCTGAACAAGCGTCTGGCAACCCGCATTGAAGTGGGAGTGGGCTTGGTGTACAATGCTTCCTAGCCAAGGAGAGGGGTTCAGATACACTATGACACCGATCCGGCGACTGCCCGGAATGAGAGATGAGGGCCCTCAAGAGCAAGACCGCAGGGCTACAGTGCAAGGCTCTCTTCGGGCCCTCCTGTCCTCTCATGGCTATCAGGCCATAGAGACACCCCTGCTGGAGCCGACGGAGCTCTTCCTCCGCAAATCCGGGGGAGAGCTGGCGTCGCGCATGTACACCTTTACGGATCCGGGAGGCATGAGGGTAAGTCTACGCCCCGAGTTCACCGCTTCCGCCATACGCTACTATCTGGAAAGAGGCGGGGTGGAACCCCTTCCCCTGCGGCTGCAGTACGGTGGCCCTGTTTTCCGCTACGTCGAGGCCAAGGGGTATCATCAATTCCACCAGTCGGGAGCCGAGCTCATAGGCTCCGGCGGTCCGGAGGCCGACGGCGAGGTCCTGGCCCTGGCATGGGAGGGCATCTCCCTCCTGGGGGTGCCTCGTCCCCAGTGCGTGATGGGGCATGTGGGCGTGCTGCACCTCATGCTGGAGAACTTGGGCCTTTCCCAGAGGGCCCAGGCCTTCCTGGTAGCCACTCTCCCCCGCCTCCGGGTAGGACCGGAGGAGGCCCGAAGGGTGCGGGAGCAGGCCCAGGCCTTGGGTTTGATGCCTCCTCCCGACAGCGCCATGGGCTCTCACCCGTTGCTGGAGGATATGGAGGAGGAGAAGGCCGTCAATCTGCTGCGGGACATCTTCCATGGCTCCCTCACCGGCCTCCTGGGCAGCCGTTCCATGGAGGAGATTCTCACCCGCTTTGTCCAGAAGCTCCAGCGTGGCGACGACCCCCGGCGTGTGGAGAGGGGTATCTCCCTTCTCTCTCGTTTCGCCTCCATAAAAGGAGAGGGGGAGCAGGTTCTGCCCCAGCTGCAAGCCGCCATTGAGGAGTTTGGACTTGCCCACGCCGTTCTGGCTCCCCTGGAGGAGGTGCTGGAGGGTTTTCACCAGCGGTGTCCCTCCGTGCCCATCACCGTAGATATGGGGTTGGTGCGGGGTATCGCCTACTACACGGGCATGGTCTTCGAGGTCCTGGCCCCCGGTCCTGGGGACCCTCTGACGCTATGTGGTGGGGGCCGCTACGATGGCCTGGTCAAGGCCCTGGGGGGGGATGGGGATGTGCCGGCCCTGGGCTTCGCCTATAACGTGGATACACTCCTTGAGCTACTGCCCGAAAAACTGGAGGGGAGACATCTTACGTCTAGCTATCCCCAGCGACGGTGAGCTCTACGATTCTACTCTGGGCTTTCTCCGCTCTAGCGGAGTGCCCGTGGAGCGCTCCAGCCCTCGCCGCTACACCGCGGCCATCCCCGCGCTGCCCCACACCACCGTCCTCTTCCAGAGGGCAGGGGACATACCCCTGAAGGTGGAGGAGGGCAGCGCGGATTTGGGCATCTCGGGGCTGGACCGCTTTCTGGAGCTGCGGGTGGAGGGGGGGGAGTCTGTCCTCATCGTGGAAGACCTGGGTTTTGGCCGCTGCGAGCTGGTCATTGCCATCCCGGACTCCTGGGTGGATGTCACCTCCATGGCCGACCTGGCCGACCTCTCCATGGAGATGAGGGAGCGGGGTAAGGAGCTGAGGGTGGCCACCAAGTATCCCCGGCTGGTGCAGCGCCACCTGTTTCGCTGTGGAGTCAACTACTTCTCCCTGGTGCAGTCCAGTGGCACCCTGGAGGCCGCTCCCGCCATGGGTTTCGCCGATGTCATCGCCGATATCTCCTCCAGCGGCATCACCCTGAGGGAGAACCGCCTCAAGACCCTGGAGGACGGCTCCATCCTGGCATCCCAGGCCTGCCTCATAGGAAACAAGCGTCTCCTGGCCCGGGACCAGCCCACTCTCCAGGAAGCCAAGGGCCTTCTGGAGCATGTGGAGGGGTATCTCCGGGCCCGGGACTTCTTCAGCGTCACCGCCAACATCCGGGGGGACTCTCCCGAGGAGGTGGCGGCCCATGTGATAGAGCGCCCCGAGCTGGCTGGCCTCAAGGGCCCCACCACAACCAAGGTGTACAGCAGCGGTGCCGACTCCTGGTACGCCGTAACCGTAGTGGTGCCGCGAGACAGGCTCTTCGAGGCCCTAGAGCACCTGCGCCAGATCGGGGGAGGGAGCATCACCGTGTTCCAGCCCCACTACGTCTTCCAGGACCAGTGCGCCTCTTACCAGGCCTTGCTCCAGGCCCTGGACAGTTAGATAGACAGGCAGGGTAAAGGATGCCCAACCTCGGCACCCACCTGGGAATAGCAAAAGAGGCTGCCTCGCGCCTCCGACACCCCACGGTGGATATGTACCCCGGGGCCCTCCTTCTGGGCTCTGTGTCTCCCGATATCCGTATCATCACCAGGGGGAAGCGGGATGACACCCACTTCGCCCCCATCACCCTCCAGAGGGTGGGAGAGGGCCTGGAGAGCCTCTTCCACCTCCATCCAAATTTGTCCAGGGCCGCCACGCTGACGGAGCCTACCAGGGCCTTTATCGTGGGGTACGTCTCCCATCTCTTTGCCGATGAGCTGTGGATAATGGAGGTGTACAGACCCTTCTTCGGCAACCGGGAGGTGTTCCAGGACAGCATCCGGGGCGACCTGATGGACCGGGCCCTTCAGATGGAGCTGGACCGGAGGGAGCAGTTGGCCCTTGGAGGGCTGGAGGCGCTGCGCTCCCTCCTGGCGGAGGCGGATAAGGGGGTTGAGGTGGGCTTCATACCGTCCGCCACCCTCTGTGAGTGGCGGCAATGGTTGGAAGATGCCCTGGGCCGCGGCTTTGAATGGGACAGGCTGCGCTACATGAGCCGGCTTCTCAACCCCGAGGACGATCCCCAGTTGCGTAGCCAGGTAGAGGAGATGGTGAAGGATTTCCTGGACGACCTTCCCCAGTCCTTGGAGCGCATCTACCAGATGGTTCCCCAGGAGCGGGTGAGGGCCTTTAGAGAGAGAACCGTGGAGGATTCGCTGAAATTCGCCGAGGAGTATTTGAAGTGAAGGTCGTTCGGGGTGTTGATGAGGGTAGAAAGGCCCTTGCCAGAGGGTCTTTGTCTGGGCACCAGGCCGGCTCGCCGGAGATACTGGAGGGGATTCGACGCATCTTCGGCGAGGACCTCACTCCCGAGGAGGCGGTCAGGCGGATCATATCGGCGGTCGAAAGGAGGGGCGACGACGCCGTAAAGGAGTACAGCAGGCGCATAGACCGGGCCGAGCTGACCACCCTGGAGATGAGCCGTGAGGAGATTCTTCGGGTCGCCGCGGAGGTGCCGGAGGAGACCAGAGCCGCCCTGGAGCGAGCCTCCCGCCGAGTTCGAGAGTTCCAGACGGCCAGCCTTCCCCGTACCTGGATCGACATGGAGCGGGGCTTCGGCGAGCTGGTCACGCCCCTGGAGCGAGTGGGGGTGTACATCCCCGGGGGCTCGGCCTCTTACCCCTCGACGGTGCTCATGACCGTCATTCCCGCCAAGGTGGCAGGGGTGAAGGAGGTGGTTCTGGCCACCCCTCCCAGTAGAGGTCAGGGCCCCCATCCCGCTGTCATGGCCGCGGCCGTCCTCTCTGGAGTGGACAGGGTGTTCCAGGTAGGAGGCGCTCAGGCCATCGCCGCCATGGCCTACGGCACAGAGAGCATTCCCAAGGTGGACATGATCTGCGGCCCGGGGAACATCTTTGTGACCCTGGCCAAGAAGATGGTCTACGGGGAGGTGAACATCGACGGCCTGGAAGGCCCCACCGAGACCCTGATCATAGCCGACGAGAGCGCCAACCCCGCTCTCTGCGCCGCCGACCTGCTGGCTCAGGCGGAGCACGACCTCCTGGCTACTCCCCTCCTCATCTCCACCTCGGAGAGCCTGGTGCCCTCCATACAGAGGGAGCTTCAGAGGCAGATGGACGGCCTGGCGCGCGGGGACACGGCCCGAACCTCTGTGGAACGGCGGGGGGTGATCGTGGTGCTGGAGACCCTGGAAGAGGCCCTGGACCTGGCCGGCTACTACGCCCCGGAGCATCTGAGCCTCATGATCAAAGAGCCCTGGGCCTCCGTGGGCAAGGTGCGCAACGCGGGGGGCATCTTCCTGGGGGACTACTCCCCGGAGGTCATGGGCGACTACGTTGCTGGCCCCAGTCACGTCATGCCCACGGGGGGCACGGCCCGTTTCAACTCCTACCTGGGAGTGTCCCAGTTCCTCCGAAGGACTCCCGTGGTAGCCCTGGACCCCCAGACCGCTCTCCGCCTCGCGAGGACGGCCGCCACCATAGCCAGGGCCGAGGGATTCGAGGCCCACGCCAGGGCCGGTGAAGCGCCATCTCCCGGAGGCATGTAACAGGCTGCGGAAACATGGGGAGTGCAGAGGGGCGAAGCCCCTTTGACGGGGGTCTGGAGGTGTCCCCCAGATATAATTTCCACCCCCTTCCTGGCCAGAAAGGGGGCTAGGGGGATGGTCGAAAGGGTATTTCAGCACCCGGCTATAGAACCTCGGCAAGCCCCAAAGGGGGGGCAGCCAGAAGGAGCGCCCATTGGACATCACCAGACTCCTGCGCCCGGACCTGCGGGAGCTACAGGCCTATGAGGCCGTGCAGTCGCCAGAGTCCCTGGCGAAGATCACGTCAGTGCCACCCGAAAAAATCATCCGGCTCAACGCGAACGAGAACCCCTACGGGCCATCGCCCCGGGTCCAGGAGGCATTGGGGCGCTACCGGGGCTATCACATTTATCCCGATGCTGGACAGAGGGCCATGAGAGAGGCCCTGGCGCTTTACACCGGTGCCCCCGCAGACCACATCCTGGTGGGCGCAGGGGCCGACGAGCTCATCGACCTGCTGCTCCGGGCAACGCTGCAACCCCGGGATAGGGTCATCGACTGCCCGCCGACCTTCGGCATGTACTCCTTCAGCACTCAGGTAAACGGAGGCACGCTGGTCTCTGTTCCCAGGGACAGGGATTACCAGGTGGACCTGGCCGGGGTGAAGAAGGCCATGGGGCCCAGGACCAAGGTCATCTTCCTGGCCAATCCCAACAATCCCACGGGGAACCTCACTCCGGAGGAGGTGGTGTTGAGCCTGCTGGAGGAGGACATCCTGGTGGTGATAGACGAGACCTACTTCGAGTTCAGCGGCCAGACGGTGGCGCCCCTGGTTTTCCGACACCCCAACCTGGTGGTGCTGCGCAGCCTGAGCAAGTGGGCCGGGCTGGCGGGCATGCGCCTGGGCTACGGCATAATGAACCCCTTCCTTCAGGAGCGGCTCATGGAGATCAAGCAACCCTATAGCGTCACCGCCGCCGGAGAGGTGGCCCTTCTGGCCTCCCTCCGGGACATGCCCTATCTGAGGCGTAACACAGAGGCCCTCATCCAGGAGCGGGAACGCCTCTTTTCCAGGCTGGCCGTCATCCTTGGGCTTCGCCCCTGGCCTTCCATGGGAAACTTTCTCCTGTGCGATGTGTCCTGGGGAAAGGCCCCCCAGGTGTTCCAGGAGCTGGCGCGCCGGGGCATCTTTGTGCGATACTTCGACACGCCCAGGCTCAAGGATTCACTGCGTTTCTCCGCGGGAAAGCCAGAGCACACCGACGCCCTCATGTCTGCCCTGGAGGAGATATTCCAGAAGCCGTAAAATGTGGTCAGACCAGTGCAACACCAGACAAATGTGGGTGCAGGGCGTGAGGTATGTGCCCTGCCCAGGAGATGTGGATAGTGAGCAATCGTAAGGCCACCCTCAAACGAGACACAAGAGAGACCCAGGTAGAGGTGACCCTGAACCTGGACGGCACGGGCAAAGCCTCCATCCATACCCCCAATGGGATGCTGAACCACCTGGTGGAGCAGCTTGCCCGCCACGGGCTTGTTGACATAACCTTATCTGCCGAGGGGGATGTCTCTCCGGGCTGGCACCACCTGGTGGAGGACGTGGGCATCGTCCTGGGGCGGGCTTTGCACGAGGCGGTGGGGGAGGGGAGGGGGATTCTCCGCATGGGCCACGCCCTGGTTCCCATGGATGAGACTCTGGCCCAGGTGGTGGTTGACCTGAGTGGAAGGCCCTACGCCGTGGTCAAGGCTCCCTTCGATATTCCCCTCATCGGCGACCTGCCTTCGGACCTGGTGCGCCACTTTCTAGAGGTCCTTGCCTTAGAGGCCAGGATGAACCTCCACGCCCAGGTGCTCTATGGGATCAACGACCACCACAAGGCGGAGGCCCTTTTCAAGGCCCTGGCCAGGGCCCTCCGCCAGGCCGTCACCCTGGACCCCCGTGCCGTGGGGGACGTGCCCAGCACCAAGGGCACCATCAGCGGGTAGGGGCTACAATTGAGGCTTTCTTGGAGGTAGTGACACGTGATTCCAGAGTTCTTTAGAGAGACCCTTTGGGGTGAGCTAGCGCTCCTTCTAATCATCGCTGCGGTCTCGCTCCTGGTCTCCAAGCTCGTGGTTTTTGTGTTCGACCGGCTCCTCAAAGCTCTCACCCGGCGAACTCACACAACCCTGGACGACCTGCTGATTGGGGCACTGAGGAGGCCGGTCTTCCTCTTCGCCGCCGTCATCGGCATATACGTCGCCCTCACCGCAGTTAACTTCCTGGACCAGCATCAGTCGAAGATTACCAGCGTGCTGGTGGCTACGGAGATGGCCCTGGTGGTCTATGGCCTCAACCGAGTGGTGGGGGCAGTTGTCCAGTGGTATCTCACGGAGGTAGCACCACGGACTGAGAGCACCCTGGACGAGCGGCTGCTCCCTCTGGGCCGCAAGGTTGCCACCGGGGTCATCTTCGGGCTGGGCGCTCTCATGGTGCTCCGGGCCTTGGGCGTAGACATCACCCCCCTTCTCGCCGGAGTAGGGATAGGCGGCTTGGCGGTGGCCCTGGCACTCCAGCCCACCCTGAACAACCTCATTGCTGGGGCCTTTACGGTGTCGGAAAGCAAGATCGGCGTGGGGGATTACATTCGCCTGGAAGAGGGGCCACGGTCGGAGGGGATGGTTCATGACATAGGCTGGCGCACCACCAAGATCCAAACTCCCCTGAACAACATCGTGGTGATCCCCAACGCCAGGCTGGCCGATACCATCGTGACCAACTTTGGAGCGCCAAGTCCGGAGACCCTTGCCGTGATCTCCTGCGGGGTCAGCTACGAGAGCGATCTGAAGCATGTGCAGCGGGTCGCGGACGAGGTGGCCCGCCACGTGCTGAAGGAAACCAGGGGAGGCGTGCCCAACGCCGAGCCCCTGGTCCGTTTCCAGGCCTTTGGCGAGTCCAACATAGACTTCGACGTCCTCCTTCCGGTTCAGAGCTACGGCGACCGGTTTGCCGTCACCACGGCCTTCATCCAGGAGCTTCACGAGCGGTTCCGTGCCGAGGGGATCGAGATCAACTACCCGGTCCGTCGGCTCATCACTACCCCGGAGCACAACGCCGGCGCGCCCCTGGACCCCCGTATGGCGGGGGGCGTGCCCAGCACCAAGGGCACCACCAGCGGGTAGGACTCAAATACCAGCTCTTTTCCCCGCTCATCCGATGCCTCAGCCACGGAGACGACAGCAGGGAATATCCCCGATAGAGCGGTGTCAGGGGACATGTATTGACACCACAGCCGTCATACCGCATCATGTTCCGCGTACCCCAGCCATGTCGACGAACACCATAAGCCTGGAAATCTTCCCTTGGCTCACCGAGGTCTTCGTCGCTGGGCGGACCAATCGACTCCGCCTGGAAGAGGAACGATACGAGGGGGATACGGTGCGTAGCTTGCTGCTGCGACTGGCGCAGAGCTACCCTGGCTTCGCCCAGAGGGTATTTGACCCCAAGACTCAGGAGTTGAGCGACCAGGTGAGCCTGTTCCACAATAGCCGTTTCCTGGAGCTTGTCGGCGGTCTGGATACCCCCCTGGCCCCTGGGGATGAGCTCCTCCTGCTCCCTGCTTGGGAGGGAGGCTGTTGACCATATGGCGAAAGGAGTGTAAGGCATGACAGTAGGCAGCTATGCAGGTAAGATATTGAGGGTGGACCTATCCACCGGGAAGTTCTCGAATGTAACTTTTGACGATGCCACTCTGCGCAAGTATCTGGGAGGCGCTGCCCTGGGCGCTCGCATCCTCTATGACGAGGTGCCCGCAAGCGTCACCTGGGATCATCCCGACAACCGCTTCATCCTGACCACCGGCCCCCTGGGGGGCACCCAGGTCAAGGGTTCGGGCACCTTCTCCGTCGCCACCAGGGGAGCGATGACCGGCGGGGCCACCTCCACCCAGGCTAACGGCTTCCTGGCGGCCTATCTCAAGACCNNNGCTATGATGGGATCATCATCCAGGGGCAGTCTCCCCACTTGGTCTACCTGTACATCGGAGACAGCGGCCCGGAGCTGCGGGATGCCTGGCACCTGGCGGGAAAGGATACCTGGGACCTGGAGGATGCCATCAAGGCGGAGCTGGGCTACAAAGAGCACATGATGAGTGTGTTTGGCATCGGACCGGCCGGGGAGAACCTGGTGAGGTTCGCCGGGTTTATTGGGGACAGAGGACATGCCGCCTCTCACAATGGCACGGGGGCGGTGCTGGGGGTCAAGCGCCTGAAGGCCATAGCTGTGGGCCGGGGGAAGAAGCGGGTGCGGGTGCACGATACCAAGGCCCTGACCCAGATCGCTAACGAGAGCTTTGAGAACATGCGGAAAGACCCCGCTTGGAATAACACGTATCTCTGGGGCATGATGGGGGGGCCTGCCGGTGATGGGGGGAGAGCCAGCAATACCGCCCTTGTGAATAACTACACCTCTAACATATTGGCTATCCCTGAGGAGAAGGCAGAGAAGTTCCACGGCCCTTATATACGGGAGCACTTTCAGCCCAAGGCCCACCCCTGCTGGGCCTGCCAGATGCACCACTGCAACCTCATCACCATTACCGAGGGGCCATACACGGGCTTTGTGGGGGAGGAGCCCGAGGCGGAGGGCATTTCAGCCTTTGGCTCCCTCATCGGCAATGACGACGGCGCTTCCATGGTCCTCTTGTGCAACGAGGTGGACCGCCTGGGATTTTGCATCAACGAGGCGGGCTGGGTCACCGCCTTTGCCATGGAGATGTATGAGAAGGGCCTGTTCAACCTGGAGGATACCGACGGCCTGGAGCTGAATTGGGGGAACGTGGAGGCAGTCAGGAGCCTTCTCCGCAATATCGCCAACCGCAAGGGGTTGGGTGAGCTTCTGGCCGATGGGGTCAAGCGGGCCTCGGAGCGCCTGGGAGGACCGGCCCCGGAGATGGCCGTCTATACCATGAAGGGGGCCAGCCCCCGCAGCCACGACCACCGGGTGCGCTGGCTCGAGCTGTTTGATACCTGTGTCTCCGACACCAGCACCATAGAGGGAGACGCGTCGGACCGGGGCGACATGTTCGGCATCGAAAACATCAAGGACGGCTTCTCCGGCGAGCAGGTAACCGCCTTCATCGCCGGCTCCAGGGGCGGATTCCAGGTGACAGACTCCCTGGGCATCTGCAAGTTCCCCAACCGTACCCAGCCAGTCATGCTCACGCGTATGCTCAATGCCGCCACGGGATGGGACTTCACCTGGGATGAGGCCATGGAGGTGGGGCTACGAGCGGTCAACATCATGCGGATGTACAACCTGCGCTGTAAGTTGGTGGGGCCCCAGATAGAGCAACCCGGGCCACGATACAGCTCCACACCCACCGACGGGGCCGCCAAGGGGAAGAGCATCCGTCCCATGTGGCCTGAGATGCTGCGCAACTACTACACTCTCATGGGCTGGAACCCAGCCACCGGCGCGCCCAAGCCGGAGACCCTGCGCCGCCTGGGTCTGGAGGACCTCATCCCAGCCCTGGGCTGAGGGAGGCCCACTCCATCTGCGTCACCTTGATGCCGATGCGTTGTCACGAGGGGCCTGCCGCGACTGTCTAACTCGCGGCAGGCCCCTCGCCGAAGCTTCATGGGAGACGTTTCAGTCGTGTCTTGAGCCCGATTCACCCAAGGGCAGGACCCTTTCGCCCAAGGTGTAGAGAAAGGCGCAGAACGCGAAGACCCCCGCCACGATGAGCGCCTCGGTGTAGCTTGGGATGTAGCTCAGGGTCTCTGCTCCACCCACCACGGGAACGAGCTGTCCCGCGATCACCAGATCGTACCTGGCCGCAAAGAGGCCAATGACGACCAGAAGTGAGGCCAGCCCCACTCCTGAGACCGTTTGGGTCCTCGGATTGAGCAGGATGAAGAGCGGCACAAGCATCCCCAAAACCACTTCCAGTCCCCAGAACGGCAGGCTCAACGGCCCGCTTACCAGGAGCATCAGGGCCTCGGATTTCCCTGGGATATTCCCGTATAGTCCCACAATGGTATTCACCACCAGGATGAAGAGGAGTATCCCCAGGAACAGGAGCAGGAGCCTGCCCAGGTCTATTAGTAGCCCCTTTACCTCTGAGCTCATCTCCATTCTGGTGAGCCTGTAGTTAAGAAGGGTGACAAGGGCCAGTATCGCTGCCCCGGAGACAAAGGCCGACAGTATGAGATAGATGGGCATGTAAGGGCCGTACCAGGAGGATTTTGCCCCAAGGAGGCCGAACACGCCTCCCAGGATACTGGTGGCGGCGATGGCTGCCAAGACGCCGCCTATTCCCACCAGGCGGGCAAACCTCATGTTCTTCCTCAACGCCTCCTCAGAGGTATCGAGGCTTCCCAGGGCCAGCACCCGATAGAACCAGGCCGCCAGGCCAGAGGACTCGCGGCTTCTGATTGCTATCTCCACCCGGCTCAGGAAGAAGAGCTCTGCTATCAGAAAGATAAGTTCAAGACCGTACAGGGCGCCCATCCACCAGATGGCCGAGGAGAGATTGGGGGAAAGGCCAACATAGATGAGCATCCTCCACGGGCGCTCCAGCTCGGCACCAATGGCTACGAAGCCAGCAAAAAGGGTGATGATGGCCAGGAAGACCGCCCTTCTACCCAGCAGATGGAATCTTCCTACCCCGAATACGTGGCCCAGAGAGGAGATAAGGCACATCCCTGAAGCCGAAACCACGAAGAAGACATACGTGGAGATGAGAATACCCCAGGGCACTCCCAGCTCCGCGTTGAACACTTTCTCGTGGCCCTGGAGGAAACCGACCACAATGGCCAGAAATCCCAGCACTCCCATGGCCAGGAGCAGGGCCAGCCACACATCTAACCTGGATGGAGCAAGCTCCTTTGCCCCGGACAACGTGGCATGACGCAACTCCTTGAACCTGGCAACGCTCCACTTTCCCATCGCCGGATGCGGGATGAGGGACAACAGACGGCTTCCACCGGTTCCCAATCTCTGGAGAATAGTCATGCGCACCGCCTATCTCACTCCTTCCTGGAGCCCTGCATAGTAGACCTTGGGCTTGGTCCCCAGGGCAGATTTAAGGACCTGGGTCATCTCCTCCCGGATCAGCCTCCTTACCGGACTCTCCGGGTCCTTCATGTCCCCGAAGACCCTGGCTCCCACCGGACATACCTGCACGCAGGCGGGAAGGAGACCCCGGGTGATCCTGTGATAGCACCAGGTGCACTTTTCAGCCACCCTGGTTTCAGGGTTGAGGAATCTTGCCCCGTAGGGGCATGCCACGATGCAGTACTTGCACCCAATGCAGCGTCTCCCATCCACAAGGATGACGCCGTTCCTGGCCTTGAAGGTGGCGCTGACCGGGCAGACCTGAACACAGGGGGGATTCTCACACTGGTTGCACAGCTTGGGTACGAAGAAGCTCTTGGCGCTCTCATGGCCGTTGCGCTTGGCATTGGGATATATGGACTCAGGCCCATCCTGTCCCCAGCTCACGGAGTCTACGAAAACGGCGCCGTCTTCACTGATCTCGTATCTCTCCACCCAGGTCCTGCGGTACTCCGGCTCCAGGGGCACACCGTTTTCCAGCTTGCAGGCCTGGACGCACTTGTGGCAGCCGATGCACCTCCTGACGTCGATGGCAAATCCCCAGGAGTGCTCCTCACGAGTCAACTCGGCGGCTGGCGTCCCGGTCGCCTCTTCCTGGAGAGCAGCCCTCAGAATAGCAGGCGAAGCGACATACAGGACTATCCCTCCGCCCAGGGTCTGGACGCTCATCCTCAGAAACTTGCGGCGGGAGACCTTCATGTTCCCTCCCTCCTGTGACAGGACTGGCAGAGATCACCTGCGCGCCCCGCGTGATCCGCAGGGAAGGGCTTGAACCCTGTCGATCCATGGCACGCCATACACGCGGAGCGCCCCTCCAGAGAGTGCGGGATTCGGGGAGGCCCCGACGGCTCAATGACTCCTGACGGCCATGGGGTTGGCGTGGTGTCCGAAGGCGTTGCCGTGCTGGTGGGCACTACCAGCGAGACCTGGCGAGCCGTGCCCATGGGATTGTGACAGGCTATGCACGCCAGCTGCGAGTTGTGCTGGGCAAGGTCTATCTGGGGGAAGGCGCCAGGCCTGGCGGCAAGCTCGTTGTGACACGTCCCGCAGGCCTCTCTGGAGGCATCGAGAGAAGGCTTCGCGCCCTCTTCGACGTGCGCCTGCCCAGGGCCGTGACAGGCCTCACAGGCAACGGTCAGGTGCTCTGACTCCTGCCACCCGCGGTGTTGAGCCTGGTGACACTGGGAACACACCTGCGAACCCGCGTACTGTATCGGGAGGAGTGATGTCCGCTCTTCGGTTTCTGCTTGATATACCTGTTCCCCGAAGTAGAGGCCGCGTTGTTCCAGCAATCTCGGCGCGAGCTGCCACAGACCCACTGCCCCCGTCACCACTGCCAGGAGGCACAGCACAATCTTGATCTTGCGGTTCATTTCAGAGTCCCTTCCAGCCCCCGGGGAGCAAGTTCATTTCAATCTCAGGCCATCTCTCGCCGTTCCCCATCGCCAAGCTCCCCCTCTGTCTTGCTGGCTTGAACTGGAAAGGAGCCCATAGCTCTCGGCAACGAGGACCGCCTGAAGCCGGTTTCGCACATGAAGTTTCCCCAGGATATGGTGGAGGTGATTCCTGACCGTGCTCTCGCTCAAAGAGAGACGGGCGCTTACCTCTCTGTTGCTGGCCCCTTCGGCCACCAGTCTGAGCACCTCCGTCTCTCTGGGCGAAAGGTCGTTCGTTCTGGGGAGTTCGCTCCGGCTCTTCGGGTTCGGAGCGAACTCGTGGAAGACCTTGGCTGCCACCCGAGGCGAGAGGGCTGCCTCCCCTTCGGCAACCTGCCGAAGGGCGGTGATGAGCTCTTCCGGGGTGGCATCCTTCAGCAGGTAACCCTCGGCTCCGTTCCTGATGATCTGCACCAGGTCGCTCACCTCTTCCGAGATGGTTAGAGCCACGATCTTGACCTGGGGCATCTCCAGCTTGATGCGCCTGGTGGCCTCAATGCCGTCGCATCCGGGCATACGGACATCCATCAGCACCAGATCGGGGCAGAGCCTCCTGACCGCCGCTATTGCCTCATTGCCATCCCCGGCCTCCCCCACCACCTGGATATCCCCCACACCGGAGAGGAACCTGGCCAGGACGCCGCGAACCAGGGCGTGGTCGTCTACCACCAATACCCGCATAATCGCTCCATCTCCCATGACAGATGGGCACCTCTGGACAGGTGGCTCAGGCTACCCAGATGAGCCGATAGATACCCCTGATGCCCAGGGCCAGCACAACCAGCCCCAGGGTGAGCAGGAAGGCGTAGACCGGCAGCGTTACTCTGCCCGTGAGGAGAGAGGGACTACCCGCCAGTTTGAACATCCTCCTCGATCCCATGACCGTCATGAGTGCCCCCATGGTGCTGAACATCCCCAGAAAGGCGAAAGCAGCTACTATGGACAGTGGTCGCATTTTGGTACCTCCTTTTCTTTGGGCCGCTCCTCTGTTTTCCCTCTCTGGACCAATCCTACTGGTTCCGACCCTTCTTTCTAATGACCTTTCAGCCCAATTGGCAAATGAAATAGTGCCTGTACATACAGGCACTATTGGGCTATGGGGCCTGGGCTGCTTGGCCGAAAGGGTAGTCTGGGCTTGACCTTATGGACTAGAACATTCAGTTGTTACTCTAGCAGGCTGTTGAAAAGGGGGTGTTCAGAGGGGCAAAGCCCCTTTGACGGGGGTCTGGGGGTGTCCCCCAGACTGGGCTAAGCCCAGACCCACACCTTACGAACCGCAGAACATGGACAGACCAATGCAGCAACAGTTGAGTGTGGGTGCAGGGCCCGCCCTGCCTGCTAGGGCGATGAGATCTCCCTACGCTGGAAGGCGCGGATGGCAGCCTGAATACGGTTATACACGTGGAGCTTATCCATGATGTTGCGCAGGCGGTTCTTCACGGTGGACTCGGAGACCCCCAGGAGGGAGGCGATCTCTTTGTTGCTGTGTCCCTCCACTATTAGCTGTAGCACCTCCTTCTCCCGTTCGGTCAGCCGGTCGGTGGCGGGGGATGTGCGACCGGTCTCCCTGGTCTGATGGGGCTGAGCGAACTCGGCAAGAATCTTGGTGGCCATGGAGGGGGAGATAGGGGCTTCACCCCTGGACAGGCCGCGGAGCATCTGGAGCAGGGCCTCGGGCTCCACGTTCTTGAGGACGAAGCCCTCAGCGCCTGCCTTTACGGTTTCGAATAGGTGCTGCTCATCCTCGGAGACGGTGAGCATGACGATCTTGATGGAGGGCATCTCCTCCTTTATCAGGCGGGTGGCCTCCAGTCCGTTGCACCGGGGCATGTATATGTCCATGAGGACGAGGTCAGGCAGGAACTCCCTGGCCTTTTCCATCGCCTCAAGGCCGTCTCCGGCTTCGCCTATCACCTCCATGTCAGGGCAAGATGACAGGAGACCGGACAAACCCTTTCGGAAGAGGGGAGAGTCATCAACTAGCATGATTCTCAGAGAGCCCATGTTATCCGCCCTCCTAAGGGTTCAGAGGTAGCTCTGCCATGACCCTAGTCCCGCCGCCAGGGTGGGAATCGATAGTCAAGCTGCCTCCGACACTTTCCATTCTTTCCCGCATGGTCTGAACTCCAAAATGGGATGGCGAGTCTGGGGCCCATTGGGCCGGGTCAAAACCAACGCCATCGTCTTCCACAGTGACCAGGGCGTGTTCGCCTACCACGGCAAATCTGACCTCCACCCTGCTGGCGTGGGCGTGTTTTCGCACGTTGGCGAGGGCTTCCTGGATGACCCGCACCAGCTGAATTGCCACCCTGGGGGAAAACCGGGTGGCACGCTCATCGGATACGCCCAGAGCCAGGGCAATGCCTGTCTGCTGGCGGAACCCCTCCACGTAGTTTCCCAGCATGGGGATAAGGCCAGCCTGTGGGGAGACCCAGGTTCTGAGGGCCAGGATGCCGTCCCTCACCTCCTCATAGGCGCTCTCGACAACTTGTCTGACCTCGCTTATCCCTTCCTGCGCCTGGGCTGTATTGCCCGAGGCCAAGAGGTTCTCCAACTCTCTGGACTTGAGCCCCAGATATGCCAGCACCTGCCCCAAGCTATCATGCATCTCCCTGGCGATCCGCTGCCGCTCCTCCAGAACCGCCATCTCTTCAACCTGGCCGTAGAGCCGGGCGTTCTCGATGGCCACAGCCGCCTGATTGGCCAGCTGTTGAAGCAGGTCTACCTCCCTCTCCTGAAACCGCTGCACCCGCTTGTTGGCCACCCCTAGAGAGCCAAGGACCTCTTCCCCTATCTTCAGGGGTACGGCACCATAGGCCCTGAGGCCGTCCTTTCTTAGCAGGTCGTCCTCTTCTACGGTGTGAGCTATGCTGAGGTCGTTCACGTAGTCCTCAGAGGTGACCGGATGGGCCAAGCTGATCACTTTGCCCGCAATGCCCTCACCCATGCCCATCCGAAGCCCGGTGAAAGCAGGGCTTACCGGGCCACTCACAGCCTTTGTGTATGTTCCACCGCTGGCTTCGTCTCGGAGGGAGAGGATGGCAGCGTCGGCTCTCAACAGCTGCCGGGCGCTCTCCACTATGGTGCCCAGAATCTTGTCCAGGTCGAGAAGCCTGGAGACCTCCACGCCGATCCGGGTAAGGGCATGGGCCTCTTTTTCACGCCTCTGGCTTTCCTGGAACAGCTGGGCGTTCTCAACTGCCACTCCCAGCTGATTCCCCAGAGCGGTGAGGAGCTCCCTCTCCTGGGGTTCAAAGTAGCGCTGGCCTGTGCTGACCAGGACCATAGCCCCCAGGACCTTCCCCTTGGACACCAGAGGGATGTGGGCAAGAGACTTGGTCTCGAGAGGAGAAGAGGGGCCGACCTCCTGGAGAGGCAGAACCACGGCGGAAAACCCCGCCTCTTCCCTCAGGTGGGGGACTCCTTCCGTCCACTGGAGCGAGTCACCTTGAGCGGCCCTCAGAGTCAGTCGGACGGGGTCTCCCTCTTTTAGCCATATGCCTCCAGTTTCCAAATGCACGATATGCAGAGCTTGCTCCAGGCTGTCCTCCAGAACACGCTGCAAATCCAGGGACATGCTCAGAGTAGCGGCTACGGCATTGAGGGCTGAAAGCTGCTGGGCCTGTTTTTCGCTCTCCTGAGCTCGTTCCTCCTTCTGCGCCAGGGAGTCCCGGAGGTTGAGCCTCATCTGGTCAAAGGTAGAGGCCAGCTCTCCCAGCTCGTCCCTACGGCTTGAGGTGATCTTGGTGTGAAAGTCACCCCTGGAGATCCTCCGGGCGGCGGCGGTAAGTTGGAGGATGGGATGTACCAGTCCCCGAGTGGCCAGCCAGATTAGCGCCACACCCAGGACGCAGATAATCCCCCCGGTGACCAGCATGTCCCGGGTCAGGGCACGGCTCGGCGCCAGAGCCTCTGCCTCCGACTGGCGGATGGCCACTCCCCCGAGAACTGCCGTAAGGGGGGCGAAGGCCAAAACGTCTCTCCGTCTTTCAATACCCTTCTCGGTTTGATGGCAACGATAGCAGGTTTCCTGGGTTGCCTGCCTTGCCTTGACCAGGGTGGCAAAGTGAGCAGCGTACTCCGTCTCTTCAGGGCTGGCAGCCTCCACGCGGCTTTTGGTGGTGACCATCACTCGCCCGTCTTCGTCAACGATCTCTGCATAGGCCGTGCTTCCGAACCTCAGGGGGTTGATCAGACCACCGAATCCACCGTAGGACAGGTCTATGTCTCCTCCAACCACTCCAATCAGGTCTCCCTTTCCACCTATCATGGGAACGAATATAGAGAAGACCCGATCCTGAGTAGAACCAGGGGCAGGGGTACTGAAGATATGGGAGTCCAGGTTTTCAAGGGTCGTCATGGTGTTGGGATCGTCTGTAAGCGGGTTGCCCACCCATTCAGGGTGCGGGGGTTGAGTTTGGATCACCCTTCCCTCCTCGTCCAAGAGGAAGACCAGGGAAAAGGTTCGAGACCAGCGCTGAAAGTCATCCAGTGCCTGCGTCGATGGACCTGGGCCTTTGTCCTCCATGTCCTGGGACTGTAGGGCGGCGAACTCCTCCAGGTCATCCAGGGCCTTGGCGAGGACCTGGTCTACACTCTGAGCTATCGTTTGTGCTGTCAGTACCCGCTCGTCAAGGCTTCTCTGGGTGCTCTTGTCTACAGCCCTTACGCCCAAGAAAGCGAGGACGCCCACCAGAATGAGCAGGCCCAGCCCTCCGTATAGTCCGGCTTTCTTCTGTAAGCCCACTGCTCCACCCTCCCCCGCTCGGCATTATACCATCTCGTGATTTTGTTAACAAACTCAACCATGATAGGGTAGTGTAACGTTTGGGGCTGTGGCCGAACTCCAGGAGTCCGGAAGGATGGTGGCAAACCGGGGAGAGACGCTCCGCAGTGCTTGCCAGGAGGGCCGGAGGTGGGGATGTGAGATGAGGCTCTGTGGACAGCACTCGAACTCTCTGCGGCCGGACGTGGTGGCAAGTCGAAGGGGACTGGTAGTCCGCGCGCTGGCCAGGTGAACGGGTCTGAACGTTGAACTGCTCCCCCGGCTATCAGTTGGCGGGGTGGGTGTAGCGCAGCGAAACCCACCCCCAAAACACATCGCAGCCAGGAGGTGAGTTATCACCCACCCTATTTACTGCCATATAGGCGGCCTGTCGAGGAACTACTACCCGTACGGCCACTCGGATCAGACGCCAACGTGCGCCAGCCTCCCCCCAAAACGGAACCAAAGTCGGGAGAGAACTCAAGATGAAAATCAGGACCGTAAGGATCACCCAAAACACCCAATTCCTCAGGATACGGTGCTTTGTTACCGTGTATGTGTAGTTCAACCCCATCGCACGGTGTTCTTCCACTGAGCCCACTTAGATCTGTGTTGAAACTATTAAACATTAAGGTTCGGTTCACAATAACGGCATGTGGTACACCAGCATAGTCCCAATATGCATCGCTGCCGTTCCAAGTCAGTATGCCGGATGCGGTCTGATGTTCCCAGTCGACACTCTGAACTTTGAGTATCCACGTTCCACTGACGGGCGAAGTTGCCCCCCTAGGCCCCCCGCTGTTTCCAGACCATGTTCCGCTCCAAATGCCGTTCAGCTGTTGCACTTCGTCGTCAAAAGCGCTGACGTGTACTTCAACCCAGGTCTTAATGTAGTTCGATGCCCTTGGTGTGTTGATACTTAACACCAGTGTTGATCCCACAAGACCGCCGAAACTGCTACGGGTGAAACGAGGGTCGACAGAAACGGTGATCGTTGCCCAACCACCAGGCCCACCAGCCTTCAACGAGCCTTCGCCGTTGGTGTAATCGAGAAAACCTCCGAGCGCACCATCGTCGGCAATGGTATAGTCCAAAACGCTTCCTACCGGACCAACATTGGCAATGACAAACGAGACAGAACAATCATTGGGTAGTAGAATACTTTTCAAGTTGAGGGTAGTACCCCAAGTTTCTGTGTAGGCAGCTCGAATCGAATCAGGAAGGTTCATATAGTATGACGAAGGATAGAGAGCGACAATTGGCGCAGGCGCAGGCTTCATTGTTCCCGTGGGGGTAGGCGTCAATGTTCCCGTGAGGGTAGGTATACGCGTCGGCGTGGCTGTGGGAGCAGCGTCGCCGCCACAGCCAGCAAGGATTGGCGCGAGGAGCAATCCGAGCAACGCAGTCACGAATACACGCTTGCTCATCGTTTCCTCCCTTCCTTCCTCAATGGTGGGCCGTCGTGGACTCGAACGCTCCGCCCCCTATGTTAACATAACCAGGCCCCTCATGGGAGGCGTTGTCCCTTTGCCGTCCTTCCTTTGCGGGAAGGAGGATTAGACCAGGGCAGTCCTTCCCCGAAGGATTGAGTGTGGATGCAGAGCCTGCCCTGAGCTTGCCGAAGGGGATCGCCCTGCTAGATCAGGTCTAGCGGCGGGACCTCGGCGATGATGCCGCGCTCCTTGGCCCTGGCGAATAGGGTCTCCAGGGCCATCACCCCCTCGTCGCCCATGTCCAGGGTATCCTGGTTCACGTACATCCGCACAAAGCGGCGGCAGGTCTCCCGGTCGGTGCCCCGGCTGAACCGCAGCGCGTAGTCCAGGGCCTCATCCTCGTGGTCAAAGGCGTAGATGATGCTGCTCTTCAGCCCCGCGGCAATGAGGGACGAGAGCTTTTCGCCCAGGTCGCGGCGCACCATGTCCAGCCCCAGGGGGATGGGCAGCCCCGTGTCCCGTCCCCAGGCCTCTCCCACGTCCAGCGCCTTGCTCAGACCCAGCTCGCCATAGGTGATCTGCCCCTCGTGGATCAGGAGGCCGGCGTCCACGTCGCCCCTTTGAACGGCGTCGACGATCGCGTCGAAGGCCATGGGCACCGCCTCAAAGCGCTCCAGGTACAGCCGCAGCAGCAGGTACGCCGTGGTGTACTCTCCAGGAATGGCGATGCGGGACCCGGCCAGGTCAGCGCCCTCCCGCTCTGGTCGCGTCACCACCATAGGCCCGTAGTTGCGGCCTATGGAGGAGCCCACCCGCATGATGCGATACCTGTCTGCCACCTGGGGATAGGCTGCCGTGGAGATGGCCGTCACCTCCAGGTCGCCCCTCATGGCCCGCCGGTTGAGGCTTTCGATGTCCTCCAGGACGTGCTGCACCTGGTACTCAC
>JACVQK010000084.1 GCA_015661155.1 Dehalococcoidia bacterium
AACGATGCCCTGGTGGAGCTGGCCCGTCAGACGGGCCTGCCCCTGGTGGCCACCAACGACTGCCACTACCTCCACAGGGAAGATGCCCCCATCCAGGACATCCTCATCTGCATCCACACCAACACCAACATCCACGACGACAAGCGTCTCAAGATGTCCGACGACTCCCTGTACCTCAAAAGCTCCCAGGAGATGGAGGAGCTCTTCTCTGATCTCCCCGAGGCCATCGCCAACACCCAGACCATTGCCGATATGTGCCATCTGGAGCTGGACTTCAACCAGCTCCGCATGCCCGAGTACAAAACACCCCAGGGTGAAGACCCCGACGCATACCTGGCTCGCCTCTGCCAGGAGGGTCTTGGAAAGCGCTACCCCAACCCCTCGCCCCAGGCACAGCAGCGCCTGACCTACGAGCTGGAGGTCATACGGCGGACCCAGTTCGCCAACTACTTCCTGGTGGTGTGGGACATAGCGATCTTTGCCCGCCAGGAAGGCATCCTCTTCGGGGTGCGGGGCAGTGCCGCCGCCAGCCTGGTTCTGTACTGCATGAAGGTCACCGATATCGATCCCCTAAAGTATCGCCTGGTCTTCGAGCGTTTCCTCAATCTGGAGCGTCGGGAGATGCCCGACATCGACATGGACTTTCAGGACGACCGCCGCGCCGAGGTCATAGCCTACGTGAGGCGAAAGTACGGCGGGGACCACACGGCTCAGATCATCACCTTCGGCACTCTGGGGGCCAAGGCTGCTATTCGCGATACGGGCCGGGCTCTGGGCATGGCCTACTCCGATGTGGACCGGATCGCCCGGCTGATTCCCTCCAATGTCCACTCCCTGGAGGCGGCCCTGGAGGCCAGCGCCGAGATGAAAGAGGCCTACGATGCCGACAAGACCCTGAGGAACCTGGTGGACACGGCCCGTCGTCTGGAGGGCGTGGTGCGTCACGCCAGCACCCACGCCGCGGGCGTGGTCATCTCCAAGGAGCCCCTGGTGGAGTGCGTTCCCCTGCAACGCCCCATCCGAGGAGCTTCGGAGGACGACATGGCCATGACCCAGTTCCCCATGGAGCACATTGCCAAGCTCGGTCTTCTCAAGATGGACCTCCTGGGACTGACCAACCTGACCATCCTGGAGCAGGCCAAAAAGATGGTGGCCCAACGCCGGGGGGTCCACCTGGATTTTCACCAGATTCCCCTGGACGACCAGAAGACCTTTCACATCCTCTCCGAAGGAGAGACCACGGGGGTGTTCCAGCTGGAAAGCCCCGGGATGCGCCGCTACGTCCGGAAGCTGAAGCCCACCTCTCTGGGAGATGTGGCCGCCATGATCGCCCTGTACCGTCCAGGGCCCATGGAGCACATTGACACCTTTATTGACGCCAAGCACGGTTTGAAGGCCGTTCGCTACCCCCACCCGGCCCTCAAGGACATCCTGGAGGAGACCTATGGCGTTATCGTGTACCAGGACCAGGTCCTCCTCATAGCCCAGGCTTTCGCCGGCTACTCCCTGGGGGAGGCCGACGTGGTCCGCAAAGCCATGGGCAAGAAGATCCCAGAGGTGATGCAACATGAAAGAGAGAAGTTCGTAGAAGGCGCCATCAAAAAGGGCTTCGAAAAGGGCGTCGCGGAGGAGGTGTTCCACCTCATAGAGCCCTTCGCCGGATACGCCTTCAACAAGGCCCACAGCGTAAGCTACGCCCTCATCGCCTACTGGACCGCCTACCTCAAGGCCAACTATCCTGAAGAGTATCTGGCCTCGGTGATGAACGCCCACGCCGGGGAGGGGGAGAAGATAGCCAGCGCCGTCGCCGAGTGCGTGCGCCTGGGCATCCCGGTGCTTCTGCCCGATGTCAACCGTAGCGAGACGGACTTCTCCGTAGATGTAGGCCCAGACGGAAAACCCGCCATCAGGTTTGGACTGGCGGCAGTGAAAAACGTCGGCAGCGGTGCCGTCAAGCCCCTGGTGGAGGAGAGAAAGAGGGGAGGCCCATACCGTTCCCTGGAGGACTTCTGCCGGCGGGGAGACCTTCGAGCCGTGAACCGGCGCGCCCTGGAAAGCCTCACAAAGGTCGGTGCCCTGGACTCCCTGGGCCCCCGAGGCGGGATGCTGGCCAGCATGGAGCGAATCCTCTCCATGGCCCAGAGAGAGGCCCGATTGAAGGAGTCCGGCCAGGCCACCATGTTCGACCTCTTCGGCGAGGAGGTGTCCACCCCCGTGCGCCCTCTATCCCTGGAAGAGGGTGAGGTGCTGCACCAGGAGAAGCTGGCCTGGGAGAAGGAGCTCCTGGGGGCCTTCATCTCCGAGAACCCCCTGAGCGCCGCGGCCTATAGCGCCGCCGGCAACGCCATCATCTCCCGCAGCGACATAGACACCGATATGGTGGGTCAAAGGGTAGCACTGCTGGGACAGGTCTCATCCCTGGGTCTCCGCACCACCAGGGATGGAAAGCCCTTTGCCGTGGTGGAGCTGGGGCTGATGGTGGGAACCGTTCAGGTCATGGTGTGGCCCGACGTCTACGAGAAGACCCAGGGCCTGTGGCACGAGGGGAACCTGGTGGAGGTGGTGGGCAAGGTGCGTCAGCGGGACGACGAGCTATCGGTGCACTGTGATGAGGCCGCGGCCTATCAGATCAAGCAGGAGGAAGAAGCAGGCCACGGGTACGAAGAGGCCCCGCCCTCCCCTCCAGCCCCGACCTACCCGGTGGAGGGCAACCTCAAATCAAACGGCTCAAGAGGACAGTCCAACGGGACGCTTAAGCAGGCCAGGGTCGTCTCGCATCCCCCTCTGTCCAAGCTCTGGATCAGGTTGGAGGAGTCGAGCCATCCCGGGGAGGACGAGTACCTGCTGCGAGAGGTGGTGAGGCTGCTTCTGAACTATCCCGGCAGCTGGCCGGTGGCCCTGAAGATCAAGACCGACGGCAAGCTGGTAAGAGGGGAGCTGTCTTTCCTCTCCGTCCGGTACTGCCAGGAGCTTCATCAAGGTCTGGTGGCCATGGTGGGAGAGGGGGGGGTGGAGGTGGAAGGGGAGCCTTCGGGTGAATGATAGCTGAGAAGATGCCGGGGTTGAAGAGCGCTACTGCTCCGCCAGCCCTTGAAACACCCCCTCCCACTCCTCGGCCTTCTTAACGCCGTAGCCTTCCGTGAAGGTGATGATGCCGTTCCGGTCGACGCCGAGCTTCTTGGCGGTAGTGGTCACCCCGTAGCCAATGAGCATCTCCTGGTTTCCCGGGGCCATATCCCAGGGATAGCCCTGCTGCTCCCTGTATGCCTGGATTTCGCCGGCGTCCTCCGTGGGGTCCACATCCACCGCCAGCAAGAACACCCGGTCAGCGTACTTGGGGTAGATGTCTTTGAGCAGCCGAAACTCGGCGCGGCAGGTGGGTCACCAGGTGGCAAAGAAGTAGAGGACAAAGGGTTTCCCTTGCAGGCTGGCCAGGGATACCCGCTCCCCCGCTGTGGTGGTCACGGCGAAGGGTGGGGCCAGGTCTCCCACCCTGGAGCCTCTCTTTGCCTGCTGGACTTGGTCCTGGTTTCCAGGGGAGGTATCGGGGGAAGCCTGCTCAAGGGCATCTGCTGGCGGTGTGGCCGTGGGGGTGGGAGCGGGGCCACCTTCTCCACCTCCGCAAGCGCCGGCTAAGAGAGCTGCCAGCCCGAAGGCCAGGAAAGTTACGGTCTGTCTTATCATGAACTCATCTCAAAATCCGGCCTTCGGGGGAGTCCAGAGGGGGCAGTTCCCCCTCTGGCGGGGGTCTGGTGGTGTCCCCCACAGCACCCTGCGAGGAGCGACATCTGGCAATTTCATGCGGCTTGCCCCAGTTTGCTGTCACCCTTGCATAAAGGGGCAGGTCACCGTGGTGCGGATTCCCTGGATGGGCCGGATTTGCTGGCGCAGAGCAGCGGTCAGGTCTTCATAGGTGTCGGCCTCCAGCTCCACCACCACGTCGAAGGGGCCTATCACCTCGTGCACGGCCACCGCGCTCCTGACCTTTTTCAGTCGCTCCACCACCTGCTGGGTAAGGGGTGTCTCCAGGGTTATGAGCACATAGGCTCTTGCTGGCATTGCTTACCTCCCTTGAATTGAATATGCACGGCTCTCCAGTTCCAGTCGCCGCAGAGCTCCGGGTCAACGAGGGGCGAACCCACTCCCTACCAGCTCTCCACCCCCTCTAGCGCCAGCCTCCCCAAGGGTTCATGGGGGTATTGTACACGCTATTCGGCGCTATTTCCATACTCCATCTCCAGCAGCCTCTGCTTCAAAGGCACCCCCTGGGGGCCACCGTAGCCGCGAAGATCGCCCCTTGTCCCGATGACCCTGTGGCACGGGACGATTATGGGCACAGGATTTGCCCCCATCGCCTGCCCTACAGAGCGGGCCGCTCCAGGCCGCCCTGTCTGGTGGGCAACCCAGGCGTAGCTGCGGGTCTCTCTATAGGGGATGGTACGCACCACTTCCCAGACCTCCCTCTGGAAGGGAGTGCCCACCAGGTCCAGGGCATCGGGGAAACTGACCCTCTCTCCGCGGAAGTACCCCTCCAGGCGATGCTCGAGATCTGGGAAGGCTCCCAGAGTCGGCCCTGGCTCCATGTCCCCTTTCGCCAACCCTAGGCCGATCAAGGCTGCCAGGGGGGAGGGCTGGGGGAGGGTCAGGCGACGTATGCCCCTTGGCGAGGCAAGGATGCCCACCCAACCCCAGCCAGGGATATCGACAAGGGTATAGCGGGGTGCAGCCAATCTCAGGTTGCTCCTTCAGATGGCCATCCCTGGGAGCTATCCCGAGAATTCCTCTCATAACCCTTGGGACTCCGATGGCTTCCTACAGGCCGTTCGGCAATGCCACTCTGGGAGAATTCAGAGGGGGCCAAGCCCCTTCTGACGGGGGTCTGGGGGTGTCCCCCACTGGGCATGGCCCAGACCCACATCTCACAGACCCTGAACTCAGCTTGTCTATGAATACCTCTGAAGAGCGTGGGTGCAGGGCGTGCCCTGCCCCCTCTCCCTTGCCAAGGGAGAGGGGGACATAGTGGGTGAGGGTTTTCCGAACAGCTTCTATACATACAGGAATAGAGCGCCCACGCCCAGCCCTACCAAAAAGACCAGAAGCCCCAGCAAGAGGACAACCCTGAAGCTGCGCACAGCTCCCCCCACTATGAGCAGACAGGGAATGCTCACGGCGGGAAGGGTCAGCAGCAGCGCCGCCGCTGGCCCGGGAAGGCCCTCCCGGATCAGCCCGCCAGCGATGGCCAGCTCTGTCCAGGTGGGCACCATGAGCAGGGTGCCAAAAGCCGAAGCGGCCAGCACCCCCACCATGTTATCGCTGGGCGAAGGCATAGCTTCTACTACCGCAGCCGTCACCACCGAACCCACAAACAGGACGGGCACCACCACTCTGCCCAGCCTCCAGGCAAGGGACAGCCAGCTTGAAATGAGAGCCGTCGCGGTCTCCGAAGGTCGTCCCGCGAGGGTATCGCCAAAACGGAAGAGCTGGCTGTAGCTGCTCACTACTCTAGCGGACATCTCTACCCACCGGTTGGGACGTGTCATCGCTGTTTCCTGGCTGGCCCAACGGGAGGCGGCTAGGGAAACGACGTAGGTCAGGAAAACGCCCACCACCAGCCCGCCCAGGATGCGGAGGACGGCGAACTCGCCGGGCAGAAGAGCAGTGGCCAGGATCAGCGAGGTGGGGTTGAGCATGGGGGATGAGACCACGAAGGCGAGGGTTGGTCCCAGGGCCGCTCCTCCCTGGTACAGGGCGGCACCGACGGGGGCGGCGCAGCAGGAGCAGAACGGCTGTGGGATGGCCAGCACGGCCCCCGCCACATGGGCCTTGAACCCCTTGCGGCCTAGCATCGGTTTCAAGAACCCGCCGACCACCGCCAGCAATAGCGCCCCTATCAGGATGCCCAGAACCGTGGCGTGCCAGACCAGGGCCATGTAGTTTATGCCCTGCCCCAGGGGTTCAAGCCAGCCGGGGAAACGGCTGAGGTCCAGGGCACGGCCCACGCCTATCTTTCCCGCGTCGGCAATGCGCGAGGCCGGCACACCCCGGTAGATGAACAGGTCTGCTACCAGGAATGCCGCAAGGGCGATGGCCAGGAGGTTGGTCGGGGCTTTCAGGTTCATCCCAGCTTCGAGCCGTTTCTCGATCCCTGCCATGGCTCTGTAGCCCAGCCCTAGCCCCAGGACAGCCACCACCAGAAGAGGGATATGCCCCTGGTTGAGGTAAAGGATAGCCGACGGAGAGCCTACCTTGAAGTAGTCGGCGAGGGGAAACAGGAAGGCCCTCCTCATCTCCACCACGGTGAAGAGGAGCAGGGCCGTGGCTGCAAGGAATGCCGCAAGGCTGAGGTAGTAACGCCCGCCTACGGTAGAGGCCTGCTTGAGATGAGCGGTCATGTCCTCTCCTTTCAAAAGCTCACTGTTCGGTCGGACTCCAGGACCCAACGGACCAGGTCCTTCATGCTTCCTATCTCCACCTCCGGGGCGACGTCCTTCGAGTCGGTAAGACCCCGCTCCTTGCCATAGGGTGGTTCTCCGACGATAACGGTGAAAGTGGCGATGGCGTTGCCTCCTTAAATCGAAGAATGGGGTGGAAACACCGGGAGTGATGAGGCACTGGGAGAGGGTGGCACAAAAAGACGGTGCGTTTCCAAGTACCCACGCCACCGTCTCAGGAAGAAGCTCCGCCTACGGCGGAACTCAGAGGAGCACACGCCCAGCCCCATCAGGCGTGGGAGGTGTTTGAGACGACGAACTTCCAGATGCCACCCGGGCATCCGAGCGCCTTGCTCAAACTCAGGTGAAGGGTTGAGCTATCCAGCTCATCGTCTTCACCTCCTTCCCGCCCAGAAGGGCAGCCCTATTGTAGCGCTCCTGCTGGCCCTAATCAACCACTGGGCATGGCCCAGCAGGACGTGCCCTGCACCCACACTCTTCAGAGGCATTCATAGGCAGGCCGAAATCAGGGTTTGTGGGATGTGGGTCTGGGCCATGCCCAGCAGGGCACGTCCTGCTGGCATTGACACCGTAGGTATGCCTCACTACACTTGTTCCCATCAAGGATGATGCCCTGTTTGGGTGGAGAGACTCGATACCGGCCCTTGGGGATAACGTCGGGTAAGGAGGTGTCCCATGGCAGAGACCGCGCTTTCAGGGCTAAAGATCGTGGAGCTTGGGGGCTTCGTCGCAGCGCCCTACTGCACCAAGCTCATGGCAGACCTGGGGGCCGAGGTCATCAAG
>JACVQK010000085.1 GCA_015661155.1 Dehalococcoidia bacterium
CCGCAGCAGACCCTCCAGCACCCACAGCAGGTACGCGGGGTGGATGCGGTACATGGTGGAGCAGGGGCAGACCACGGAGTCCAGGCAGAAGACCAGCTTGTTCGGGTTCTCCCTGGCCAGGCGGTTGACCAGGCTTATCTCGGTGCCCACGGCCCACTTGCTGCCGGGGGGAGACTCGCTCACCTTTCGGATGATGAACTCGGTGGAGCCGTCGCAGTCGGCGGCCTGCACCACCTCCATGACGCACTCCGGGTGCACCACCACGTTGACATCTGGGTGAGCGGCCCGGGCTTTCTGAATCTGGGCCACGGTGAAGCGGGTATGCACCGAGCAGTGGCCCTGCCACAGGATTATCCTGGCCCGTTTCAGCTCCTCCGGCGAGTTGCCTCCCAGGGGCTTGAAGGGGTTCCACACCACCATCCGCTCCAGGGGGATGCCCAGCTTGAGGCCGGTGTTGCGGCCCAGGTGCTGGTCGGGGAAGAAGATGATGCGCTCTCCCCGCTCAAAGGCCCAGCGGAACACCGCCGGGGCGTTGGAGGAGGTGCAGACGATGCCGCCGTTGCGGCCGCAGAGGGCCTTGATGGCGGCGGTGGAGTTCATGTAGGTGACGGGCACGACTCCACCCTCGCCCAGGAGCTGGGTAAGGTCGTCCCAGCAGTCCAGGACGTCCTCGGTGGGGGCCATGTCCGCCATGGAGCAGCCGGCGGTGATGTTGGGCAGGATCACCTGCTGATGGGACGCGCTGAGGATGGCCGCCGTCTCTGCCATGAAGTGAACGCCGCAGAAGACGATAAACTCCGCCTGGGTCTGAGCCGCGGCGTGCTGGGACAGCTTGAAGGAGTCCCCCCGGAGGTCGGCAAACTGGATGACTTCGTCTCGCTGGTAGTGGTGTCCCAGGACGACCAGGCGGATTCCCAGGGCATACTTCGCCTCTCGGATGCGCCTTTCCAGCTCATCGCCACCCAGGTAGTGGTACTCTCGAGGGATGCGCTGCCAGCTGATCATGGCCGCGAACTCCTCCGCCAGGGACTTCACCATCAGGTGCCCGTCGGTGCGACAGAAAGCCGACTGCTCAAGCTCGGTGATGGGGATAACGGGTGCCTTCTCTATAAGTGCCATACTGTAAGACCCCCCTGTACTAATTATACGCCGATACGGGTTGGCTGGCCAAAACGCCCTGAAAAGAATAGTGCATCAGTTTGAAATCTAGTCGTTTTTGTGGTAAAACCCTGGTGTGCTTGATAACTTACGGCTCCGAGAACTAATCGAAATAGTCAAGACTAACAGGGCATTCTACGATGAGTTTGCCCAGTACCTTACCATACATGGCTACCCAAGCATTGCCGCTTTCATAGCAGAGAAGGACAATAAGCACGCCTCCGACGTAATTCTATCTTACCTACAGCAGCCAGAAAAGGCCGTTTTGTATGACGGTATCGGCCGGCCATACGCTAACTCCAAAGCGAGGTGGTATTTCCTCGCGTGGATACTTAGAGACGCTCCCGTACAACGGTTAGAACCATTGTTGGGAGGTTTGCCTGGCGAGACTGTGGGTGAACGCAGAGCATATCTTCTCAACGAAGTCCGCAAATTCATACGCCCTCTACTGCCAGAAGCGGAACATTGGACTTGGCCCGTCATCTCGGAAGTCTTGTTGGCACGGCTAGAGGGCAGCCGGAGAGCCTTAAGGGGATCTAGCTTTGAAAACATCGTACGGCAGTGCCTAAGAGAACTATTTGACAAATACTCTCTTCAACTGATCGTTAATCCCACTGGCACAAAACTGGGTGGCGAGACGTACGACGTTGTAATCGTGAGTAAAGGCAATACAACGCTAGAGCCAAGCAAATGTGTGCTAATACCGGTCAAAACTCGTGAGACAATGGGCGGGGGGCATTCACTTCTCTTCACACGAGATATTTTCAAATCTGTCGGGGTCGCAAAGGACCTGGGCTATAGATGTATCCCCATTATAATCGCAGAGGCTTGGTCAGGGGATTTGGATGCCCTGAAAGCGGATGCGTATATTCACATCAAGGCTAACCCAAACCAGGTGGAGCCTGTCGTAGCAGAACTTCAAACCAAACTTGAGGCATTGGTGGATACATTCTCGGATCTCTGATTGTCCAGCATTTCCAATGCCAAACCATGCGTACGTCCCTGCAAGTTCCGTTCTGCGATCTTGCAATAGTCACGATTGCTATCAATCCCAACAAATCGGCGCCCTAGCCGGATAGCAACCAGCGCACTTGTACCCGTACCTAGAAACGGGTCGAGTACTATACCGTCGGGCTTGCAGCCAGCGAGAATAGCGGGTTCAACGAGCCGCTCAGGGAACACTGCAAAGTGGACATCTCTGTTCTTGGATAGCGGGATTGACCAGACAGTCCTTTTGTTTCTTCCTGAGGGGTGGAATGCCTGATCCCAGCGTCCCTTGTGGAGATTCGGATTACCCCCGTTCTTCCCTTTTTCAGGCGTCCCGCCGACTTTGCCGAAATGTCCTCGCCCTCCTTTCATCCTGCTCTTTTCAGTGAAGGTAATGTGGGGTTCTCTGATGGAATCAGCATCATAGTAGTAGTCGTGATTCTTTGAGAACAAAAACAGGTATTCGTGATCCTGCGTTGGTCGCGTTGAAACTGGTGAAGGCATCGCATTTGTTTTGTGCCAGATAATATCGGCACGAAGAATCCAACCTGCATCCTGCAAAGCCAGTGCTACTCGCCAAGGCATACCAAGCAACCGACCATTCTCATACTTGTCTCCTAAGTTGAGCCAAAATGTACCAGTTCCGTCTAACACCCTCAGACACTCGTTGAACACCTCAAGCAACCGACCAACGTACTCGGACGGGGTTTGTTCGTTGCCAATCTGTAAGCTCGTACTATAGTCCCGTTGGCCGTAATAGGGCGGACTGGTAACTATGCAGTGAACGCAGGAACTTGGCAGTTTGCGAAGCGCCAGAGCGGCGTCGGAGCAGATGATTTGATTCGAAGGTACGTGAGCTGAGTCCAATGCATCAACGTCGATTATCATGGTCTTGATGGCTTCATTCGGCATTGTAGTCATCTGTTCACCCTGATTCTACCATATTCGGTTTCACAAGGCTCAGAGCTTCTTGGCTTGTTCGCTTATGATGCGCGAATTCGGCTGTCGATAGCCCCAGGATTCAATATGATCCACTACGCCCTGAAGTGCCCAGGGGCTGGTCTTATCGATACGCACCTGGACCATCGCTCCCAGCAGGTCGTCTTCATGGGAGAAGAACACCAGCTTATCGTTGCGGCTGCGTCCCTGCCATTGCCCCCGGTGGCGGCCATCCACCAGCACCTCCACCCTCTGGCCCAGGAGACGGGCGTTGATGTCGGTGGCGATGCCCTCTTGAAGCTCCTCCAGTGCCCGAAATCGCTCCATCTTCTCCTCGGGGGGCACGTCGTCCACCATCTTGCGGGCGGCGATGGTGCCCGGCCTGGTGGAGTAGGCCGCCGCATGCACCTTATCGAACCGGATGTCTCTGAGGAGGGTCAAAGTGGCCTGGAACTGCCTCTCCGTCTCTCCGGGGAATCCAACGATGACGTCGGTGCTCAGGGAGACCGTGGGGATGGCAGTTCGTATCCTGTCCACCAGGCGGCGGTAGTCGTCGGCGGTGTAGCCACGGCGCATGTTTTGCAAGACCTCATCGTCTCCCGCCTGAAAGGGGAGGTTGATGTGCTCGCACACCTTGGGCAGGTC
>JACVQK010000044.1 GCA_015661155.1 Dehalococcoidia bacterium
GAGCGCATCATAAACGCCTCCTCCAACGAAGGGGACATCGTTCTTGATCCCTTCTGCGGGTGCGGCACCGCGGTAGTGGCCGCCCAGAAGCTCAACCGCCGGTGGATAGGGATAGACGTGACCATCCTCGCGGTCAATGAAATGAAGGATTGGTTGCAAGAGGCATTCCCAGAGTTGAAGGGCAAGTATAGGGTTGTTGGCGAGCCAACAACCCTTACAGAAGCCCGAAGCATGGTGCCGCCAGACGCGTCGTTGGAAACGCGGTACCAGTTCCAGTACTGGGCCTTGGGACTGGTGGGGGCGCGTCCTGCCTCGGACAGCCGGAAAAAGGGGGCGGACGCAGGGGTGGACGGCTACTTCTCTCTAGTCCATGGCAGCGACGGCAAGAAAGAGACCTACATCCAGGTCATCGTACAGGTCAAGAGCGGGCACGTAGGCGCAAACCTGATTCGAGACCTGGCGGGGACGGTTGGCGATGATAAGCTGGGCATTTTCATCACCCTGGAGGAGCCGACGGAGCCGATGAAGGCGGCGGCTTTGGCCGCGGGCCTGTACCACAATCCCCTCATGAACACGCACCACCCACGCATTCAGATTATGACCATCGCGGAGCTGCTGGAGGGCAAGTCGCCGAACCTGCCGCCGCACCGGCCTGGCTGGGAGCGGGGGGCGCACATAGGGCAGAACGTGAGGCAGGGGACGCTGACATGACACCAGATTCCGTTAGTCCTTAGCCTGTCGAAGGACCGACCTAGCAGGCTGCGGAAAAAGGGGAGTCCAGAGGGGGCAACGCCCCTTCTGGCGGGGGTCTGGTGGTGTCCCCCAGATTCAAATCCTCCCCCCTTCCTGGCCAGGAAGGGGGCCAGGGGGATGGTCGAAGGGGTTTTTCAGCACCCTGCTAAACCCGCCCAGGGGTAAGGGGGTCAGTCCGCATCCGTGCCGGCGCCCGCGGCTCGCTGCATCTCCGCCTCCTCCAGGAGCCGGTGCAGAAGCACCCGGGCCTCCCTCCTCCGCAGGTCCAGGCTGGAGATGCCCACAGCCCGCCAGAGCACGCCGGAGGACACCATAGCCTGCACCGTCTCTCCCACGGACGGAAGCTCCACTCCCAGGGCCTGGGCCATGAAAGCGGCAGTCCATGTGCCCGCTCTGGAGGCATGGCACCGGGTGACGGCCTTGCCCCGGTGAAGGAGGGTTACTCCCCCTTTGCCGCGGCGAAGGGTTACCCGCAGATGGGCTGAGGGGACTTCCAGCAGCCTTTCGGCGTACTGGAGAGCCTTCTTGCGGCTTACAGACATGGCTCAACAGGGCGTGCCCTGCACCCACATTTGGCTTCGCCCCTCTGCACTCCCGTCTTTCACAGCAGCTTTCTAGTGGACGGGGACAGTCTCCATCAGAATCTTTGCCACCTCCGGACGGGTGAACTCCTCCGGGGGCATCTCCCCACGGGCCAGCATGGCCCTGACCTGGGTGCCGCTGAGGCTGACCCTGTGGCTTGCGTCATGGGGACAGGTCTTCTCCGTGGCCATCCCCTGGCAACTGCGGCAGTAGAAGGAGTTCTCGAAGAAGATGGGAGCTATGCCCAGGGCCTTCGGGTCGAACTCCTGGAAGATGTGCTGGGCATCGTAGGGGCCGTAGTAGTTTCCGACCCCGGCGTGGTCTCGCCCCACGATGAAGTGGGTGCAGCCGTAGTTCTTCCTCACCAGGGCGTGGAGAATGGCCTCCCTGGGGCCTGCGTAACGCATGAAGGCGGGGAGCACCGTGAGGAGAACACGCCTAGGAGGATAGTAGCCCTCCAGAAGCGCCTGATAGCAGCGCATGCGTACCGGGGCGGGGATGTCGTCCCCCTTGGTCTCCCCCACCAGGGGATGCAGGAGCAGGCCATCCACCACCTCCAGGGCGCACTTCTGGATGTACTCGTGGGCGCGATGCACCGGGTTGCGGGTCTGAAAGCCCACCACGGTGCGCCATCCCAACAGGGATATGGCCTCCCTGTTTTCGGCTGGAGTGCGGTAGTGCGGTGAACAACCCTCCTCCAAGGGCGGACGCTCCTGGAACAGGGTTACCTTTCCTCCCAGGAGGGTGTCTCCATCCTGGTAGAGGTTGGCAACGCCTGGATGTTTGTCCTCGGTGGTGCGGTACACCTGGAGGGCCTCCTTCTCCATGTCGCGTCGGAACCTCTCCTCCAGCGAGAGAACCCCCACCACCTCTCCCCCTCCATCGGCCAGAGCTATCTGGGCGCCCTCTTTGAGGCCGGATACCTGGGGGGAGTTCACCGCCAGGGTTACAGGCAGCGGCCAGGGAAGGCCGTTGGCCAGGTGCATGTGCTTTACAACGGAGGAGTAGTCCTCGCGCCCCATGAAGCCCTGGAGGGGGCTGAAGGCCCCCTGGGCTATCATGTGGGCATCGGAGAGCTGCCTGGGATTGAGGGGAATGGTCAGAAGGCCCTTGGCCTGCTCCCTCAATGACTTGGCCTCCTTCCCCTGGACATAGCCATTCACCAGGTTGCCGCCGTGGGGGGGGACCAATCGCGCGCTGTCCCCTGGTTTCATGGTCATGCGCCTCTCCTGGCACCTGCCTTGGTGGATGCGCCTTTCGCCGGGGTGCCCGGGGCCACATAGCCCATGTCGCGAAGCTTGCCCAGGACCTTGGAAACGCTCTCGTCCACACTCTCATGCTGGGTGTTGATTACGACCTCCGGGTTCAGAGGCTCCTCGTAGGGGTCGGACACACCTGTAAAGTTCTTTATCTCCCCGCGAATCGCCTTTTCGTAAAGACCCTTCACGTCGCGCCTGACCAGCTCATCCAGAGGACATTCGACATACACCTCCACAAAGTCGCCAATCTCCCGGCGCACCTCATCGCGCACCTCTCTATAGGGTGAGATGGCAGCGACGATGGCGATGACCCCGTTCCGGCTCAGGAGCTTGCTCACAAAACCGATGCGCCGTATGTTGGTATCCCGGTCTTCTTTGCTGAACCCCAGCCCTTTGCTCAGGTTGGTGCGCACCACGTCTCCGTCCAGTATCTCCACCCGCCTTCCCGCCTCTTTAAGGTGGTGATACACCCTCTCGGCGATGGTGCTCTTGCCTGCCCCGGAGAGCCCGGTGAACCAGAGGGTGAATCCCCTATCCGCGAGATCCTTCGCGGGATGGTGATTGTCTTGGGTCATTACCTGATGCCTCCTGTGGTCTCCTGTCCGACGGGAGTGGTGGAGCCATCTCCCGGCAGATGGATGCCGCACTCGATTTTGTCTGTGCCGGCCCAGCGGCCGGCCCGAGGGTCTTCTCCTGGTTTCACGACCCTGGTGCAAGGGATGCACCCGATGCTGAGGTAGCCCTGGTCGTAGAGGGGGTTATATGGGACTCCGTGCTCGTGGATGTAGTCCAGTATCTGCGTCTCTCCCCAGGTGGCCAGGGGAGCCAGCTTCACCAGGTTGAACTGGGTGTCCCAGGACACCACCTGCACGTCGCGGCGAGTGGATGCCTGGTCGCGCCGGATGCCGGAGATCCAGGCCCGCTCCCCTTCCAGGGCACGCCTGTTTGGCTCCACCTTCCGGATTTCGCAGCAGAGGTCGGGGTCGCGGCTCCACAGGGCATCGCCATGCTGAGCGGCCTGCTCCGCCAGGGTGAGGCGTGATTTGAAGCCCACAGGCGAGATGCCGTATCGTCGGGCCACCTCATCCCGCAGGGCATAGGTCTCTGGAAAGAGGAGGTCCGTATCGAGGTAGAACACCCTTAGCTGGGGGTATATCCGCACCGCCATGTCCAGGAGCACCATGCCTGAACCACCGCCAAAGCTGCACGCGAGGACGATGTCCGGGGCAAAGGTCTTGAATGCCCACCCCAGAATCTCCTGAGGCGAGCTCTTGTCCAGATTTCGGTTTATCGCATCTATGTCCTCTGCCGTCAACTCTTGCGCCTGTTTCAACAAATCCTTCCTCCTTGGAGTTATATGGTTACTCTATCGGTTTCGCTGACGCGTTACATCGTAGCCCGCACAAGACTCCACACATTGACGCCGATCAAGGCCACCCCTACCAGTATGCCAAGGGCCCTGGCAGGGACACGACGGCTGAGATATGCGCCCAGGGGCGCTGTCAGAATGCTTCCCGCCATCAGAGCTACCAGGAGTTGCCACTGAAACCCCGCCCAACCAACTTGCAGTAGAAGAGTGGCCGAGATGGCAGCAGCCACGAAGAACTCGACAAAGTTGACAGTCCCAATGGCGTACCGGGGTGGAAGCCCTGGGTTTGTCAGGAGCACCGCGGAGGTGGCAAAGGGGCCGAAAGCGCCGCTTATCCCGTTGAGAGCGCCCGCCACCATTCCTATGCCACCCATCCGCAGATTGGGAGATGCCTTAACCCAGGCGTGCCCCAGTCCGTGCCATCGCCCTTGAGGTACGGCCAAAACCTGGGCCTGACTTCCACCAGCCACCCGCGGGAGAAGAAGCGCACCGAACAGAAAACGGCGGAGGATAAGGGCTCCCATCCCCAGCAGGATCAGGGGCATCACCGTGCGCAGGACTCCCACCGGCAGGTGTGTGAGCAACATGGCTGCTGCAATCCCGCCAGCAACGGCAGGCAACGCGAGGGGCGTTACCCAGGCCCAGCGGATGTTGCCGAAGCGCCAGTGGGATAGTCCCTCGACAAGGCCTGTGCTCACCTTGGCCAGGTTGATGGTACCTACCACCAGCACGGGGGAGAGGCCCCCGACCACCATGATGGTGCTGGAGAAGGCGCCGAACCCCATCCCTGCAACAGCGTCCATGAACGCTCCCACCGCTCCTGCAAAGGACACTATGAGCAATAACCCCACGGACATATGTACTCCCTCGCTCCTGTCTCTTTTAGATGGTCAAAAAAAAGCGCCTCCTTCAACACAGTCGAAGGGGGCGCGCCGCTCTAGCAGGCTCTCTATACCCCTATGTTTCTCCCCTACAGGAGCAGCTAGTTGAGAAGTAATCCGCAGTCATGCTGGTAACAACTTAGCACACCGCTCCACGCTTGTCAATAGGTTGTACACTGAGAGGCAAATGGTTAGCTCGCGCTTCAGCATCCATGCTTCTGGCCCAAACCACACGCTCTTTTCTTGACACCTTTCTTTCTCCTTGAGTATTATACGGACTGAGGGTCGGCCTTATAGACCAATGTGTTTCCCCCTCAGCGTCTTCTTCCATGGCGTGGGGCCAGTAGCTCAGCTGGTTAGAGCGCAGTCCTGATAAGACTGAGGTCCGTGGTTCGAATCCACGCTGGCCCACCACACGGGATTCGAACTGAATCGTAGGGGAGTTGACTCTGCACGTATCGCGCGCCAAGCACTTCCATTCACTGTCGGCGAAGATGACGCCCTGCTAGGCGGCGGTGAAATAGAGCCATGCACCCTCGGTCCAGCCGCCTTTCATGTCGCCGGCACTCAGGACGGGCACGACAGTGAGGAGCCGCAGACCATGGCGGGACATCTCTTGACACGCCTGCTCCATCTCGGTCGCCAGCCGTTGCCGCCACTCTCGCTCCGGCTCCCACTGCCACATTCCCACCCGCTTCCGGCCTGAGCCCACGTACATCACCCGGCAGGCAGGGGGTGATCCAACGGATTCAGTCATGGTCGCCTCCTTCCTTCAGTTGGGCAGTTGGGTTTAGCGCGACCCCCACTACCACCAGGCCATGTCGTCGGGGTGCTCCACCCGGGCCTGGGCGGCCTCCCTCCAGGGGCCAGAGGCCAGATACTTCCATCCACCGTCGGCGAAGATGACAACAATGTTCCCCCGCTCCATTCGCTCCGCCATACGCTGGGCGCAGTGGAGGACGGCCCCGGAGGATACCCCCGCAAAAATGCCCTCCACCTCCAGCACCGCCCGGGCACAGGCAAAGGCGGCGCGGCTGTCCACCAGGAACCTCCCGTCCAGCCTGGCCAGGTCCAGCAGCGGCGGTATGTACCCCTCCTCCAAACTACGTAGCCCCTGGAGGGGGTCTCCCATCCTGGGCTCCACTCCTATCACCTTGACCTGGGGGTTGTGCTCCTTCAGCCTCTGCCCCACCCCCATGAGGGTTCCCCCGGTGCCTATGCCCGCGATGAAGACGTCCACCTCCGGGAGGGCGCGCAGTATCTCCGGCCCCGTGGTCTCGTAGTGGGCCAGGACGTTGGCCTGGCTCTCGAACTGGCAGTGAGTGAACCATCCCTTCTCCTGGCTCAACCGCTTCGCCAGGTCGATGGCCCCCTTCATTCCCGCCAGAGGCTCACACCAGATCACCTCCACGTCGTGCATCTCCAGGAGCTCCGCCATGCCAGGGGTTGCCTTTGTGGACACCACCGCTTTCATCTTGTAGCCCCTCTGCTTGGCTATCAGGGCCAGGGCCATGGCGGTGTTTCCCGTGCTGGCTTCAATGAGGGTCTGACCCGGCCTGAGGATGCCCTTCTCCTCGGCGTCTCGAATCATGTACCCGGCCACCCGGTCCTTGATGCTGCCCGTGGGGTTATACCCCTCCAGCTTGGCAAAGATGCGGACTCCCGGCTTGGGACTCATGCGGGATATCTCCACCAGGGGCGTGTTCCCTACGTAGTCGAGGATACCCTTGGGCTGCATTTCCTCTCTCCCAATCTGGTGCTGAGTTTCACCAGAGCAATGATACCCGAATAGGCGTCCTCAAGAAAGCCCCGACCGCCATGCCTTGCCCTTTCTGGATGTTGACAAAGGGGCCGGTGCTCTCTACAATGCCTATGTTAGCCAGGGGAACCCTGGCACGGTTGTTAAGTGGGGCATATGCTACGAATTCGATTGCGCAGGGTAGGAGCCAAGAAGCAACCCAGCTACAGAATAGTGGTGGCCGACTCCAGGGCACCCAGGGATGGTGCCTTTGTGGAGCAGGTAGGCCACTACAATCCCCTCACAGACCCTCCCACCATAACCCTGGACGAGGACAAGGTGGTGAAGTGGCTAAGACAGGGAGCCCAGCCCTCGGAGCCGGTGGAGAGGATGCTGAAGAAGATGGGAACCCTTGAGAGGCTGAAGGGGCAATGAAAGAGCTCATAGAGTACATCGCCAAAACCCTGGCCAGCAAACCCGAAGAGGTGAAGGTCACAGAGGTCCCCGGTGAGGAGGGGCAGATCATTCTCAAGCTGGAGGTGGCGGACGAGGACAAGGGCAGAATCATTGGCAAGCAGGGAAGGGTTGCCCAGGCCATGCGTGTGCTTCTGCGGGTGGCGGCGGTGAAAAAGGACGTCCGGGCCAGCCTGGAAATAGTATAGACCCTTCAGCTCAACCCCAGTGCCCCCTGCTGTCGCCAGGGTGGCGAGCCTCTCCACGGTGAACGACGAACTGCCCCCCGCCCATCCCCAGTACCATCTTCCTTCAACAGCCCTCGTTGGAGTTGTTGTGGGGCCCTGGGGGTTTGAAGGAGAGGTAAGAATCCAGGCGGAAACGGACAATCCCCGCCGGTTTTCTCGAGGCAGCCGACTGCTGGCCAACGGCCAAATCCTGCGGGTGGAGCGGTGCCGGTGGCACAAGGGATTTGCCCTGCTCAAGCTCAGGGGCATCGATACCTGGGAGGATGCGCAACACCTCCAGGGGGCCAGTTTGGAGGTCCCCGTGGAGGAGATGGAGCCCCTTGCCCCGGATAGCTACTACCACTTCCAGGTCCTGGACATGGAGGTGCGGACCCGGGAAGGCGAGTATCTGGGACGGGTGGAGAGCATTCTCGCCACGGGCAGCAACGACGTCTACGTGGTACGCGGTGAGGAAGGGGAAATCCTGGTACCAGCCCTGAAGGATGTGGTTGTAGACGTTGACACGCAGGAAGGCCGCATGACCGTCGATCTGCCGGAGGGCCTCCGATAAAGTCGTGAGTCATCTCCTGGCTTTCCTTCGCTCCTGCACACCCTCCAGGGTCTTTCAGAAATCTGTCGCCGAGCCAGTTCCAAAGCTGTCATCGCCACTAAAATGTCATCGCTATGAAAATGCCATCCAGCATTGCCCACCTGTCATTCCGAGGAAGTCCTTCTCTGAAGGACGACCGAGGAATCTAAGACCTATGCCTTTAGCAAGTGCCTTTAGCAAGTAAGGTAGGCCCTAGCAGGGTGCTGAAGAACCCCTTCGACCATCCCCCTGGCCCCCTTCCTGGCCAGGAAGGGGGGGGGAAATTTGAATCTGGGGGACACCCCCAGACCCCCGCCAAAGGGGGCATTGCCCCTCTGGACTCCCCCGAGGCCAGATTTTGAGATGAACTCATGTTATTCTGAGCCGCAGGAGGAAGAATCTTGAAAGGGGACTATTCCCCGCCAGCCCAGACCCACATCCTACGAACCGTCCTTCAGCTGAAGGATTGAATGTGGGTGCAGGGCTCGCCCTGCTTTTGACCTCTACCGCGGACAATGGTAGAATTCCAGGGAAGAGTCGCACTAATCTCGTGTAAGGAACAAGCTCATGTCAGGTCATTCTCATTGGTCTACCATAAAGCACCAGAAGGGGACCTCCGATGTCAAGCGGGGCCAGATGTTCACCAAGATGGCCCGGGAGATCGCGGTGGCGGTCAGGCAGGGAGGTGGGGAGGAAAACCCCGACATGAACATGCACCTTCGCCTAGCTCTCCAGAAGGCCAAGGAGAATAACCTGCCCCAGGAGAACATAGAGCGGGCCATCAAACGGGGCGCTGGGAGTGGGGAGGGGGCCCAGGATACCCTGGAGGAGGCGACCTACGAGGGGTACGGCCCTGGGGGTGTGGCTATCATGCTCCAGGCCCTTACCGACAACCGCAACCGCACCAGCTCCGAGGTGCGCTCCACCTTCGCGAAGCTGGGAGGTAGCCTTGGTGGGGCGGGGTGTGTGTCCTGGAACTTCGATCTCCGGGGGGTTATCGCCGCTGAGGTGAATCCCAAGGAGGGAGAGGAGATAGCCCTGGCGGTCATAGACGCCGGCGCCGAGGACTTCAGTCTGGATGGCTCCTACCTGGAGATATACGCCAGCCTGGAGAGCTTCGAATCCCTGCGCAAGGCCCTGGAGCAGCGGGGCGTGAAGGTCACCTCCGCTGAGCTCTCCATGGTGCCCAAGACCACCGTGCTCCTGGACGCGAAGTCCGCCCTCCAGACCCTACGGCTTCTGGACCGCCTGGAGGAGCTGGACGACGTCCAAAAGGTGTACACCAACGCCGACTTCCCCGACGAGGCCCTGGAGCAGTACAAGGGCTGAAGGGTCTTAGCAGGCTGATGAAAAAGGGGGAGTGCAGAGGGGCGCAGCCCCTTTGCCAGGGGTCTGGGGGTGTCCCCCAGATTCAAGCTTCCCCAGAGAATGAAGAGGTCACCTGTGACCGCCTTCGATGAGTGGGCCGACATCTACGACTGGGCCAACGCCTGGCAGCAGGAGGACATCCCCTTCTACGTGGAGGAGGCCCAGAGGTCCGGCGGCCCTGTCCTGGAGCTGGGCTGCGGCACCGGCAGGGTCACCATCCCCATAGCCCGGGCGGGCGTCGAAATCCTTGGCCTGGACAGCTCTGCGAAGATGCTCCAGGTGGCCCGCCGCAAGGCCCGGGCCCAGGGGCCACTCCCCGGCAAGCTCACCTGGGCCCGGGGCGACATGCGCGCCCTCTCCCTGGAGCGACGGTTCGCCCTGGTCATCATCCCCTTCCGGGGCTTCCTCTCCCTCCTCAGCGTGGAGGAGCAGCGACGGTGCCTGGATGGGGTGAAGGCCTCCCTGGCCCCCGGCGGCAGGCTGGCCTTCGACATCTTCGTCCCCGACCTGGACATGCTCACCGACGACGGCAGCACCCCCTTTCACTTCCGGGACGTCCCCCATCCTGAGACGGGACGCCGCCTGGTCATGTGGCACCAGAACCGCTTCGATAACCACAGCCAGGTGAACAGCGCCCGCACCATCCTGGAGGAGGTAGACCAGGGCGGACAGGTGGTGAGGAAGCTGTACCGGGACTTTCAGATACGGTATCTGCACCGCTTCGAGGCCCAGCACCTGCTGGAGGTGTGCGGATTCCGCATCCTGGACCTCTTCGGCGGCTTCGACCGCCAGCCCTTCGACGAGGAGAGCACGGAGATGGTGTGGGTGGCTGAGGCCAGGGAGTAGGATGGGACAGGATAGATGGCCTGCCGTTTTGCTATCGTGGCTGTGAAGGTTGAATGCTATCTCATGCCTGACTTTGAAGGGAATCTCACCTCGTGGGAACTGTAGGCTCTTGAGCTAATGCCACACCTGTACCAAATGGAGTCGGCAACTGCCATCAGCTATAAGGGAGTACATAGATGACAATAAAGAGGTTTCGTACAATAGAGAGCATTGCGGCGGACCTTCAATGGATGAGGGGACCATTGATTAGCGCTCTGGTGAACTGCTTGGATGCTCAGGAACTGGCGGAGGGTCTAGAGAGGGTGCCCGGACGCCCAGGCGTCTTGCGGCGTGCCATCATGCGGGCTCTTTCAAGGGATTCGCATCGGCTCGCAGCGGTGCAGGGACACGTACTTGGTTCATTACTGGAACAGTTCCAGCAATCCGACTACCGAACCGCTCGAGCGTCCGCCTATGTTCTCTGCGAGGTCGCCTCCCTTGATATACCGCCCAACAACCGCCGTAGGATACTTTCGACTCTTCTGGATAGTCGATTCACCCAGGTTCGAGCATCCGTATACAAAGTCGTTCGGCAAAGTCCCGACGACCCGGCTCTAATCCCTGTAATAGAGAGTGTTTGGCGAAGATTCGGCGACACTCAGTGTGCAAGCCTGATCGTGGACAAGATGCCGCTGGAATTCCTACTGGCTGAATTCGATAAACTTGACTCGGCGCTGGTCGGCTTCCTTCCGAAGGCTAGGTTGTACATACGCGTGGCAGAGAAGGACCCGTCGGTGGTGGAACGGCTTCAGAGGGACGACGAAGTGGCCTGGACCTATATCAAAGTCAAGCTCGGACACCCGCCTCTCGCATCGGAGGAGGCGTTGGCCCTATTTTGGAGGAACGAGTTGCACTCAGAACTGGCGCTTCTGTTGTGGTGCTTCGGGCAGATGGGTCTCTGGGAGGTTTTGGTCGAAATCGCATCCAAGCGGGACTACTTCAAGAGTCTTGAGTACCATGAGAAAGGATACAAGATTAGCCTGAGCCGCCTTACAGAGATGAACACCAAGCCACCTGCTTAGCGAGAGGTCCGGCAGGCATCCGATTGTCCACAAACTTGGTGACAGATCGCGACATTTACTCAAGGCATGATGTTGATTGCTTCCACCTACGGCCGAACCGAGGAGGCCGACTATCGCGTTGCGGTCGAGAGAGTAAAGCAGCGGCCCTAGTGTGGTGTTTATAAAGTTCGCCGCAAATGTCATTGCGAGCCCCGATGAAGTCGGGGCGTGGCAATCTGGCGCGGGGTGCACCCTTCCTCCAGATTGCTTCGTCGTCCCGATTTATCGGGACTTCTCGCAATGACAATTCGCGAGCGTATTTTAGAAGCGGCGGCGCTAGCGCTGTCGCCCATCACGGATGTACACTGACCCTGGAGGCTAGGATATGGGTAGATTTTCCCAATCCATCACGATAGTTGCTGCCTCTGGCGGCTATGAAGAAACCACTGAGGCCATTGTCGACACGGGGGCTACCTTCACTGTTATTCCCGCACCTGTGCTGGAGCATATGGGTGTAGCACCCCAACGCACAGTGCGAATGCGCTTGGCAGATGGCTCGGTGGTAGAGCGCGCTCTGGGGACAGTACAGGCGCGGCTCAACGGGACCGAGGGTGTAATCTACTGCCTTTTTGGCGGCGCTGAGGAGGCAGCCGTTATCGGGGCGCACACTTTGGAAGGGTTCTTGCTTGCTGTTGACCCTGTGGGAAAGCGTTTGGTTCCCGTGGAGGGACTCTGGCTGTAACGAGCAACTTTCATGCCTGACTTTGAAATCGTATCCGACTACGGCCCCACCGGCGACCAGCCCCAGGCCATAGACATGCTGGCGGAGGGCGTAAGCAAGGGCCTTCGCCACCAGACCCTCCTGGGCGTCACGGGCAGCGGCAAGACCTTCACCATGGCCAAGACCGTCGAGAGGGTGCAGCGTCCCACCCTGGTCATCGCCCACAACAAGACCCTGGCGGCCCAGCTGGCCACGGAGTTCAGGGAGTTCTTCCCCAAAAACGCGGTGGAGTACTTCGTCTCCTACTACGACTACTACCAGCCCGAGGCCTACGTCCCCCAGACGGACACCTACATCGAGAAGGACTCGGACATCAACGACGAGATAGACAAGCTGCGCCACGCCGCCACCCGCGCCCTCCTCACCCGGCGGGACGTCCTCATCGTGGCCTCGGTCTCCTGCATCTACGGCCTGGGCTCTCCTGAGGAGTACCAGGGCTTTGTGGTGCTCCTGACCAAAGGGGAGCGACGCAACCGCAACCAGCTCATCCGCCAGCTTGTAGCCCAGCAGTACGAGCGCACCGACGTGGACCTCTCCCGGGGGAAGTTCCGCGTCCGGGGCGACACCCTGGAGATACTGCCCGCCTACGAGGAGGTGGCTATCCGAGTCCAGCTCTGGGGCGATGAGGTGGAGCGCATCGTGGAGCTTGACCCCCCGGCCCTTGGAGATATCGAGGCGGAGATGGAGGGGCGGGTGGCCTGGTTCAGGGAGCAGGGGAAGCTCCTGGAGGCCCAGCGCCTGGAGAGCCGTACCCGGTACGACCTGGAGATGCTGCAAGAGGCGGGCTACTGCTCCGGTGTGGAGAACTACTCCCGCCACCTGGGAAGGCGTCCCGCGGGAAGCACTCCCTGGTGCCTCCTGGACTACTTCCCCAAGGACTACCTCCTGTTCCTGGACGAGAGCCACATGACCATCCCCCAGCTACACGGGATGTACTTCGGGGACATCTCCAGGAAGCAGACCCTGGTGGACTACGGCTTCCGGCTGCCCTCGGCCCTGGACAATCGCCCCCTCAGCTTCGAGGAGTTTGAGGGGCACGTGAACCAGGGCATATACGTCTCCGCCACCCCGGGCCCCTACGAGTACCGCCACAGCCAGCAGGTGGTGGAGCAGGTCATCCGCCCCACGGGCCTCCTGGACCCCACCGTCGAGGTGAAACCGACCCAGGGGCAGATCGACGACCTGCTGTACCAGATACGCCTTCGTGTAGATAAGGGGGAGCGATGCCTGGTGACCACCCTGACCAAGCGCATGGCCGAGGAGCTGGCAGACTACCTTCAGGAGATGAACGTCAAGACCCACTACCTCCACTCGGAGATAGACACCCTTCAGCGCAGCGAGATTCTGAGAGACCTGCGCCTGGGGGTGTACGACGTGGTGGTAGGGATAAACCTCCTTCGGGAGGGCCTGGACCTGCCGGAGGTGAGCCTGGTGGCCATCCTGGACGCCGATAAAGAGGGATTCCTGCGCTCCCAGTCCTCCCTGGTCCAGACCATAGGGAGGGCTGCCCGCCACGCCGATGGCCACGTCATCATGTACGCCGACGCCGTCACCGCCTCCATGGAGAAGGCCATCGGCGAGACCTACCGCCGCCGGGACATCCAGGAGGCTTACAACCGGGAGCACGGCATCACTCCCCAGGGCATTCGGAAGGCCATCCGGGACATCACGGAAAGGGTCAAGGCCGTGGCTGAAAGCCGCCCCACCTATCAGGTGCGCAGGGACATGCCCAGGGATGACCTGCTACGGGTGATCAAGGACCTGGAGTCTCAGATGAAGCTGGCAGCCAGGGCCCTGGAGTTCGAGAAGGCGGCCCTCTTGCGGGACGAGGTGGTCGAGCTGCGGAAGGTCATGGCCTCGGGCCAGGGGCCGGAGCAGGAACCCAGGACGGTGTCTAAGGAGCTGTAAATAGCTACGCCTACTCCGGTAGCTACACCAAATGCAAATCCCATTCTTGCACTTGCGGCCACGCCAACGTCACCACTGGGGCAAGGAAACTAATGGCTGAGCAGAACTACTACAATATCCTGGGTGTTACTCACGACTGCTCCACGGAACAGTTGCAGGCAGCATATCGTCGCGCGGCCAACTACTGGCATCCAGACCGAAACAAATCACCGAATGCGCCTGAGATGATGAAACTTGTCAACATTGCCTACGAAACCTTAAGCGACCCTATCCGCCGCAGACAATACGACCAAAGTAGATTTGCCCAAAGAGGTTATGCAGGTGCGGGTGCGGGTGCGGGTTCGCCTCCGCCTCGACCTCCGCCTCCACCTCCGCCTCCACCTCCGCCTCCACCTCCGCCTCCACCTCCGCCTCCGCCTCCACCTCGACCTCCACCTCCACCTCCGCCTATAGGTGACCGCTCAGACAGGCAGGAAGTGCCTCCTGAAGATACAGGATTTATATGGTGGAATGTTGGGGCTTTGTTGTTAGTTGTTCTGTTGCTAGCCCTTGTATACGTAGCCTTTTGGGAGTACGATGTGCAGTCACCATCTGCAGGAGGACTCAGACCGTCGGCTGTGCCAACAACCACCTATTTACCTACTGCGACTGCGACGTACACACCTTTTATACCGACGGTCGCTCCTACGCCGACGGCAACCATTCCCCCTGCTGCCACGGCCACAGCTACAGCCACGGCCACGGCCACAGCCACAGCCACGGCCACAGCCACGGCCACGGCCACAGCCACGGCCACAGCCACGGCCACTCCAATATCAACGGCGACACCCCTATCAGGAGTAATAGCGAGTTTCACCGGCTCTGGCCCTCAGGACACCTTGCCGTTTATGGTGGACGCATCGCCGTGGCGATTGAAGTGGGAAGCAACGGGCACTCTGAGCCTTTACCTGTTCAACGCCACGACAGGCGAGTATATTGCTCCCCTAAACGCTAGCGAGACTTCTGGAGAGACCTTGGTCTATGGCCGAGAGGGCAGTTTCTACTTAGAGGTGAAGGGTCAAGGCAGTTGGACAGTCGTAATAGAGATACCCTAGCCATCGGCCCATGTTTGAACCGTGAAGCAAGGAGCCAGAGCACGACTCCCGACCGGCAGCACGGAACACAAGAGATTCCGAGTAACCTGGTTCCCCAGCCTCACGAAATGGGGCAGAGCGTATGTGCTTATCGGAAGCACATGTGGTAACCTACGTGGATACAGCTTTGTCTAGCCATTTGCAGGAGGTTATGCCGATGCCATCGTTTGATGTGGTCTCCAGAACAGACCTTATGGAAGTAGATAACGCAATCAACGGAGTACGTCGAGAGGTCAAACAGCGATTCGACTTGGCAGGAACGAAGTGTGATATCTCCCGCACCGATAACACTCTCACGGTGACCGCTGACGACAGGATGAAAATGGGCCAGATGACGGAACTGCTTGGCAAGTACCTTGCCCGCCGAAATGTTGACCAGCGGGCGTTAGAGTTCAAAACAACACAAAACGCCTCTGGAGGAAGCCTCAGGCAAGACATCGTCATTCGACAAGGAATAGACGAGGATCTGGGACGCAAGATCAGCAAAGCTGTCCGAGAAACCAAAATCAAGGTCCAGCTGGTTATTCATGGAACCGAACTCCGGGTGTCAGCCAAGAAACGCGACGACTTGCAAGCGACTATCGCGTTCTTAAAAGAGATGGATATTGAACAGCCATTACAATACGTGAATTTCAGGGAATGAATCCATGTCGGAACTGCACCCCCACAGGTTGCTCTAATAGCCTGACGCGACCCTAGGTGCTCTTCTGCCTGCTGGGGCCGGCCGAGATGGACGGAAGGGGGCTGAAGCTGGTGTCGTAGTCGTAGTGATCCACCCCTTCGCGCCTCTTCAGCCACGCCACCACCAGGTAGGTCAGGGGAGTGGCCGCGGCCTCGTAGATGACCTTGGCCGTCCACTGGGTCAGGACCATGCGCACCAGGAGAGAGTCGGGAACCGTGCCCACGAAGGCCAGGGAGATAAACACCAGGGAGTCCAGCCCCTGTCCCACCACCGTGGAGCCGATGGTGCGGCTCCACAGCCAGTGTCCTCGCGTCCAGACCTTCATCCTGGCCAGGACAGCGGAGTTGGTCAGCTCCCCCAGGAGATAGGCGCAAAAGGAGGCCCCCAGAAGGCGGGGAGTGTAGCCCAGAATGGTATCGTACGCCTTCTGATGCTCCCAGACTGGAGCCGAGGGCAGGAGGCCCCCTCCCCAGAAGGCCGCCACGGCCACCAGGTTACAGAGGAAGCCCAGCCATATAACCGCCCGGGCGCGATGGTAGCCGTACACCTCGGTGAGGATGTCCCCAATGATGTAGCTCATGGGGAAGATGATTATGGCCGCGGGGAGGACGTGCCCGAAGAGGCTTACCAGCTTGACCGCGATGATGTTGGCGGCGATGAGGCAGGTGATGAAAAGGGCGACCACCACCACGAAGGTCGGCGTTACTCCCGAGGGGTAGGGCCTGGTCTCGGCCACGTTAGTTTTCCCGGGCCTGGTAGGCCACGTTTACCGCGGTGTGGATGCCCCCCCGCACCCTGTAGTCCAGGGAGAGGGCCATGCGATGGGGCTGGCACACCGCCACCAGGTCTTGAAGGATTCGGTTGGCGACGTGCTCCTGGACTATCCCCACCTGCCTGTAGGAGACGAGATAGTACTTCAAGGACTTCAGCTCCAGCAGCTTCCGGTGGGGAACGTAACGGATGGTGAGGGTGCCGAAGTCGGGAAGGCCAGTCCAGGGGCACACCGCGGTGAACTCGTCGCTCTCTATGACCACCTCGCTCTCCTGCTGGGGGTACTCGTAGTCGAAGGCCAGAAGACAGGAGGCATCTATGGTCTCCTCTCCCTGAACATCGAAACGGCGCTCCAGCCGGGTGTACGCTTCGCCCAGCTCCTCCACTTTAGCCATGCCTTAGCCCCTTTCCAGGATGTCTTTGCAGGTACATTATACAGGCGATTATACCATTGACCCCAGGCCCCACCTTCTGAAGCCACTCATTTCCACGCCCATTCCCTACCGGCACTCTGTTAGGGGATGTTTCCCAAGCCGCGGAAGACCCCCCATCCTGACCTTCCCCCGCGAGCGGGGGAAGGGATTTCTCTCCCCCGTTGCACGGGGGAGAGTCAGAGAGGGGGTGAGTGCCCTCAATTCCTTCACGCATCTTCGAAAACGCCCTGTTAGGGATGAGCGCCTGGCCTCTGCCATCCCCGCACAATGGCATCGGCCATGCGGGCCACCCTGGCCATTGCCCTGACATCGTGGACGCGAACCACATCCGCTCCCCTTGCGATGGCCAGGGCCACCGTCGCCGCGGTGCCCTCCAACCGCTCCTCCACCGGCAGGTCGAGGACCAGGCCGATGGTGGACTTCCGAGATGTGCCCACCAGAATAGGCCGCCCCAGGCCCTTGATCTCCTCCAGCCTCCGAAGAATCTCCAAATTGTGCTCTGCCGTTTTCCCAAAGCCTATGCCCGGGTCAAGAATGACGTTTTCCACCAGCACCCCCGCCTCCAATGCCCTGTCCATGCTGGCCTTCAGGCTCCCCAGCACGTCCGGGACCAGGTCTGAGTAAGCGGTGCCCCTCTGGTTGTGCATGAGGACAATGGGCACACCCACCCTGGCAGCCAGGGTGGCAAGAGAGGAGTCGTGCTTCAGGCCCCAGACATCGTTGAGCATGGAGGCCCCGGCGTCAAGGGCCTCCTGGGCCACCTCGCTCTTGTAGGTGTCAACGCTGATGGGGACGCGGAGTCTGGAGGCCAGCCGACGTACCACCGGGATGACCCGCCGCATCTCCTCCGAGGCATCCAGCGGTGTTGAACCCGGGCGGGTGGATTCACCCCCCACATCGATGATATCGGCCCCCTCTGCCTGGAATCGGAGGGCCTCCTCCAGAGCGGCCTCCACATCATAGCCCAGGCCATCCCCGGAGAAGGAGTCCGGGGTCACGTTGACGATCCCCATGATGTAGGTGCGCTTACCCCACTCCATCTCCAGGGTGCCGCAGCGGGTTACGCCCACTCCTTTCGGCAAGACCGTCGCTCCTTCCTCTAGCCTGACGCGACTCTAGCAGGGTGCTGAAAAAGGGGGAGTCCAGAGGGGCGAAGCCCTCTCTGGCGGGGGTCTGGGGGTGTCCCCCAGATTCAAACTCTCCCCCCTTCCTGGCCAGGAAGGGGGACAGGGGGATGGTCGAAAGGGTTTTTCGGTAGCCTGCTAGACCCTGGAGCCGATACTGCTGGACAAGGCGCGGCTCCGGGCCTTGGCCCTCGGAGTCGCCCAGGCGACACCTCTTCCATACTCCTGTGAAAGAGCAGCCCGAAGTGGTGCACCAGGCGAAGGGCCACCTGCTCCAGGGGCACGGGCCGCCCCAGGAGACGCTCCATGGAGGTGACGCCCCTGTCCCTGATGCCGCAGGGCACGATGTGCTGGAAGTAAGAGAGGTCCGGGTTCACGTTGAGGGCAAAGCCGTGGGTACTTACACCCCGGCTGACCCTGACCCCGATGGCGGCGATCTTCTCCCGGCCCACCCAGACCCCAACAAGGCCCTCATGCCGCTGGGCCTCCAGCCCAAAATCCCTCAGAGTATCCATAAGGACCACCTCCAGGGTGCGAACGTACCCGACAGCCCCCCCCAGAGGTCTTATGTCAACAATGGGGTAGCCCACCATCTGGCCTGGCCCATGATATGTGACCTCGCCACCCCGGTCCACCTGGCAGACCCTGACTCCCAGCCTCTCCAGGGCCTCCTCCCCCAGGAGCACGTCCGACCCCTTGCCCCGGCGACCCTGGGTGTAGGTGTGAGGGTGCTCCAGCAGGATAAGGGTGTCCGGGAGGGAACCCTCCCCCCTTTGCCGGGCGATGGCCTTCTGGAGCCCCCAGGCCTCCAGGTAGTCCGTCACGCCCAGCCGGGCAAAGCGACAGGCCTCTTCGGAAGAAGCGCTACTCCTCAAAGGACTCCCAGACCGGCAGGGCGAGCCCTGCACCCACTCTCCTCAAAAGCATTCATAGCCAAGCTGAATTGAGGGTCTGTGAGGTGTGGTTCGACAGGCTCACCATGAGCGTGCCAATAACCCCGCTCACCCTGAGCTTGTCGAAGGGTCATGCCGTGCTCGCCCAGCCTGCTACATCTCGTGCAGGAAGTGCACGTCGGGCTGGCCGGTAACGCCGGCCTGCTCCATCGCCTGGCGTAGCTCATCGGATTTGGTGAACTTGCGGGCCTTCTCCAGCTCATCCCACTCCAGGAGGACAAACACCTCCCAGGGGTCATCCCCACTCCGGAAGACCCGTGCCCCTATGGCTCCGTTGGCCGCGCGGGTAGCAACTTGCTTGTCGAAGACAGCCCTCCATTTAGCATAGCTCTCGACCTTGTGCCGGACAAGTACATGGGCCATGGGTAGACACCTCCATTTCACAGGTATCGGCTTCGGGAGGGCAACCATCCTTCCCCTGAAGGATGGTTGCCCTTGCCCGTACTCGGGGCTAATTATGCATCGTTGCGTCGGCCGCGGCAATGGCTACGGGGCGTTGAGGGTCATAAAGCCATCCCCAGATACCTCTCACCCCCTCTCCCTTACCCAGGGAGAGGGGGTGAGAGGTATCTGGGGGACACCCCCAGACCCCCGCCAGAAGGGGCATTGCCCCCTCTGGACTCCCCAGAGTCAGATTTTTAGGATGAGTTCAGGTGGGTGTGAGCCGGTAAGGAAGACCCCGGAAACTGGACGCAGGCTATCAGGAAGGGACGCCCAACTCCTTCTTCACGTCCCTGAGAACCTCCTCTAGAGTGCGCGTCTGCCACCGTTGCCTGCGGCCTATGGGGTCATTCTCAATCTCAGGGACAATCTTCATGGCAACGAAGACGGGCCCGGGCTCGTTGAGGATGCCCTCAACGTTGCTGGCAAACTCCTCCAGGTCCTCGAAGGCGTAGGCGGCAGGGTAGCCACACTCTCTGGCGATGCCTGCGTAGGAGATGCTCTTGGCATTGGGAACAGGCTGCCCTCCGGTGGTCGCGTAGCACTCGTTGTCCATCAGGAAGTGATAGAGGTTCCTTGGCCGCTTCTCTGCTATGGTGGCCAATGCTCCCAGATTGATGAGGAGGTCTCCTTCGGAGTCAAACAGGACAACCTTCTCGTTGGGCTGGGCCATGGCGAGGCCGAGGGCAAAGGAGGCGTGTCCCCCCATGGCCGGGTCGCCCAGGGGGATATCCCGGCTCGGTCTGGTGCTGATGTCTTGCCAGTGGCGAGCGCCCCTCCCTGGTATGACGACCGCGTCGCCCCGGTAGCTCTGGAAAACCCTCAGCATATCCGCCGCTGCAAACATCCGGCCCTCCTTCGGTCGGTGAGACGGTCTGGTCTCACCTCACGGTCTTATCGGCATCGAGGGGCTTTCCCTGGCCGCCATCCCCAAGCTGTGGCTACCGGTTGAAGCCGTGGTACTCATCTCCAACAAGGACGGCCACCGGGCGCTTGGTCCGCTCGGCCTCCTCGAAGGCCAGGGAGATGCGAGGAGCGTCGCCGCCGTGCTCAATGAGGTAGTAGTGGATGCCCAGGGCGTTAAGGAAGGGCTCGGTGAAGTTGGCCACGTCGGTAGGGCGGTTCCCACCGTGGCGCGTCCACCCCCGTACCCCTACCATGAGCACCAGGGGCGTGCTCATGCCCAGGCCCCACCCTCGGATGGAGTCTCCCGACTCCAGCATACCTGTGTTCTGGATCATCACTACCGGCTTCTTGCCACCAACGGAAAGCCCCGCGGCCGTGGAGAATGCCATCCCCTCCCGGCTAACGGGAATCAGGGTTAGCGAAGGCTCTGCCTTCATGAGCAGGTACATCCAGTTGGTCTCGCTGTCAGGCAGCCACACCACGTGGGTAACGCCGTTTTTCTTGAACTCCTCGAGGACCGCCTCGGGTCGGAGTAACGCTTGCCCCTGGGAAGTCATCTTCGTTTCTCCTCCCGACCTGAACACTCTTTCTGCTCTTCGGTCGGCCCCATTGTTACAGTCTGCCCCGGTAAAGTCAATCGCACGTATTCGTCGGGTTGACTGGGTAGGGAAGTGACACTACAATCGCCCTAGTCGAGAATAGTGCCCTTTTCGGGAGCGGCGGATTGATGCCGGAAGCCCAGCCAGGCACTGTCGGAAAGGAACCCTAGCATGAAGATAGGTCTCATTGCGGACACTCACATCCCATCCATGGGCAAGGAGCCTCCGCCCCAGGTGGCCCGGGCCTTCGAGGGGGTTGACCTGATTCTCCACTGCGGGGATATCTGGCTTCCCTCCTGCCTGGACTGGCTGGAGCGCATCGCCCCGGTCCGGGCGGTGGAGTCAGGCCCGGCATTCCACCTGGTTGGGGACTCACGGGTCGTCAGGGAGAAGCGGGTGTTGGAGGTGGAGGGCCACGCCATCGGGATGATACACGAGTTGGCCGTGCCGGGCATGATCCAGGATGAGGTCCGCCCAGGCGCTATAGCGGAGAGGTTTCCCCCTGACGCCTCTCTCCCCGCGGCGCTACAGGAGGTCTTTGGAAGCCCGGTGGATATCGTGGTCTGCGGCTACACCCATTGGGCCATGATAGAGGCTCATCAGGGGGTGCTCCTGGTAAATCCTGGAAGTCCCGTGGTGCGAATCCAGAGGCAGGTGCTGGGCACTGTGGCCATCCTGGAGGTGACGCCGGGAAAACGGGAGGCCAGGGTAGTTGAGCTGCCTGAGCTCAGCTAGCCATCCCCCGATGTTATGGTGGGAAAATAGAACGGTGGAGATAGGGGGACTCGAACCCCCAACCTCGGCGATGCGAACGCCGCGCTCTCCCGGTTGAGCTATATCCCCATTTTGCCGCTACGACGCCCCACCCTGGGATTGTAGCAGTGGTTCCAAGGAACTTCAACTTCTGCCCGCCTATCAGCGACCACCCGCGCGATGGCAGCGCGTGCTACTGGGCTGGCGCAAACTTCCAGAAAGCCGTGGTGTTGTTGCCACGCAACGCATACAAGACGCCTTGCAGGTATGTGAGAGCGCCACCACCACCTACGGCTGCGGGCGTGACCGTCAGGGACTGCCAGGTATTGGCGCTAATGCTGTATCGCCAAGAGTCCGTAGACGAGTTCCCGCGCATTGCGTAGATGTAATCCGCGCCGTTGGAGGCCAGGGCGCCACCCTGGCTGACAGAGGCAGGAGCCGAAGCCAATGCAGCCCAGGTGTTCGTAGCCACTGTGTACTTCCAGAAGGTGGTCGTGCCACTCCCGCGGAAGGCGTAGATGCTGCCACCCTGGTACACAAGAGCGCCACCATTTAGCACAGTGGCAGGGGCACTGGCCATGCTACTCCAGGTGTTGGCAGAGATGGAGTAACGCCAGAAAGTGGTGGTGGTGTTGCCGCGGAAGGCGTAGATGTAGTTTGCCCCGTCCCAGACAAGGGAGCCACCCCCGCTAACAGTACTAGGTGTGCTTGCCAAAGAGGTCCAGGTACCAGCAGCTACGTTGAATCTCCAGAAGCTGCTCGAAGCATTCCCTCTCAGGGCGTAGATGGAGCCGCTACCATAGGTCAACGCAGCGCCGGCTCCAGTGGTTGCGGGGGCGTTTGTCAAAGAGGTCCATGTATTGGCAGCCACGTTGAACCTCCAGAAGCTGCTCGAGGCGTTCCCCCTCAAGGCGTAAACGTTAGTCCCGTCAGTGGTGAGGGCGCCACCTGCGGCCACGGTTGCCGGCGCATTCGCCAGGGTTTGCCACGTGGGCACCGGCGTCGCTGTAGGTGTGGCCGTGGGCAGCGGCGTCGGCGTAGGCGTCGCTGTGGGCAACGGCGTGGGTGTAGGTGTGGCCGTGGGTGTGGCCGTGGGCAATGGCGTGGGCGTAGGCGCGGGCGTGGGCGTAGGCGTCGGCGTAGCTGTGGGTGTGGCCGTGGGCAATGGCGTGGGTGTAGGCGTGGCCGTGGGCAATGGCGTTGCCGTAGGCGTGGCCGTGGGCAACGGCGTGGGTGTAGGCGCGGGCGTCGGCGTGGGCGTGTGCGCAAACTGCGGCCCAACCCCGTAGGGCTCCCAGGACTGGATGAAAACGAGGTTCTCTATCCAGCTGATGTTGGTAGTAGACCAGGGGAGGTTGGGCGGCTCCACCGGGCCAGGGACTTGCCGCACCACGGCCTTAAGACCCACGTCCCCTACCTGCACATCCACCAGGTAGTCCTTGTACGCGGGTGCGTATATCCAGGTGTCCTCCGGATTGCCCGTGGCGGCGAAGGGCTCTGTGATAACAGTGGATGACGAGTCGTTGTAAAACACGACGGTGTACAGGCCCCTATCAACGTCAATATAGCCGGTGCGCACAAAGGCCTCCCCAGGACGCGACTTTGCCTTCACCAGGAGGTCGTTATCTTCGCGCGATATCTCATCGGTGATTCTCCCAGGTAGCACCACTACATCGTTATCAATGACCAGGCCGCGGAAGACCTGGATCGACCTTTTCGCCTCTCCATAGTCTGAGGCATGGGACGCCCAGTTCACGTTGAGCAGGCCGGGGTGAACGTTGTAGATTCGCAGCAGATAGCCCTCATCGGGGGCCATAGTGGCGAAGGACGGGTTCATCAGCCCTGGGTCTATGTACTGCTGGGTTATCTGCCTCACCACCGCCGCAGGAGCAGAATTGCTGGTGGCGATAAAGACCAGCATGTCCGACTCTAGCTGAAAGCTCTCTGTGTGGGTTGCCCTTATCTTGAGTTTCATGGAAATGGGGGAGAGGGTGTTCAGATAAGCAACGTCCTCTTCAGACAGAGAGAGGGTCATAGCCCTGTCGGTGTTATTGAGAGAGATTGTAGTTGTGAGGTCAGGCTCTGGGTTGTAGCCGCCATTTGTGTGGGCCGAGTCCGTGTACACGTACAGCTCCACTACGATGCCACTCTTGTTGCTCCGCGCGACAAAGGGGACGGACACCGAGTCCAGCCCCGAAAACACGAAATTGTCGCTGAGCACCTCAAACTGTATCGCGGCTCCCGAGCTGCTCACCTTGTAGTAAGACACATCGTCGGACGCCAGGTCGCCGCCTGAGCCAGACATCAGAGTCCCTGTGCTGATGGTCGGCTCACCCTGGGCGCTCCGCTCGTCCGTGGTCACCACTCCTGCCATGGCGAAGGCCACCTTGTCCGTGTCCAGCCTGAACCCTCCGGTACGGGTTGCTCGTATCTTTACCTTCACGGTCTTGGTGGGAAGGGAGTTGAGATACGCAACGTCGGCGTCCTCCAGGGATACAGTTATGGTCTCTTCCTCGTCATACAGGTCCAGGATCTCGGTGACGTCGGCGATGGGGTTGTAAACACCTCCACCTTGGTGTACGACTTGGTGGACTGGGCCACAATCTGGACCTCCCCGAAGGAGACGGTGGGGAATCCAATGGCCTCGCTGGTGACCTCATAGCTCAACGACGGCGTGGTGCCGGCATCCGATAGCTTGTAGTAGCTGTCGTCGTCATTGGCCAGGTCAAGGCCGCTTCCGATGGGACTGGTCCCCACCAGCACCGTCGGGTTGCCTGCAACCAGGTAGTCTACAGGCTTGACCGTGGCCAGGGTCCTGGACTCGAAGACCTGAATGGCAACGGATGGGACAAGGCCCCACGGTCCAGGTCCGATATGATCGCATGGACAATGGCATCCGCCGCGTAGAAGCTGCGGACCTGGTCCTCGAGCCTGCTGTGGCCCCGGAAGGCGTTGCCCGCCAGTTCTATCACAGGCACCGCGATGAAGGCCCCCAGCAGGATGACCATGATGACCCACGGAAGGATGAACCCCTCCTGGCATATGAGCGCCTGTTTCGCTGGCTGCTTCACGGGTCTCGCTTCAAAACCTGCATTATTTACCATTTACTACCCCGCTCACGCCCTTCGACAGGTCCGACTTTGTCGAGACTCTCGACCTTTGGTCGGAGCTCAGGGTGAGCGGAGAAGCATGTCATTCCTACGAAAATGCCATCCCGCATTGCCCACCTGTCATTCCTACAAAAATAGGGGTTGCCTCGAAAATAGCCGCCAACATCGCCCATATGTCATTCCGAGGAGGTCCCGACTTGTCGGGACGACCGAGGAATCTAAGACCTACGCCTTTAGCAAGGATGGGACGCCCTAGATTCCTCCCCGACACGTCGGGGCTGCGCTGCGTTCGGAATGACAAGGCTTTTTCTCGCCCGTGGTAAGCGGTTGCCTCCCGACCCGCTCGTGGTGGGCTGGATCGTTGCACCCCGCTCATGGTGAGCCATTGTTTCTCCCCGCTCATGGTGAGATTGTCGAACCATATGAGCGGGGCGTAGGGGCGATTCATGAATCGCCCCTACCGGATTGCCCGCTAACACCCTTTCCATCCTCATGGCTTTGACCGGAAGACCAGCAGGTCTCCCTGCAGGTCCCATGTAGTGGTAGTGCCCGTGCCCTTGATGCGGATGCGCACCTCCTTGGGGAAAAGGGAATTGACGTAGGCCAGGTCGGCGGCGCTCAGAAAGAAGCTTGCCAGTACATCGGTGTTGGCGGCGGTGTAGGTTATCTGAAGGTTGGGAGTGATGGGGTAGCCATCGCCGCCGTTGGCCGGGTTGAACACATAGATACCCTGGACTACCCCAGATTGGGTGGAGCGCCCGATGAACCTTACCTCCACGCTGAAGAGGGTGTCCAGGGTTATAGGCTCGCTGATCGCCGCCCATTGCACAGTGCTGCCCACACGCCGTACGGTGTAGTAGCTGGTGTCGTCGGTGCCCAGGCTGGTGAAGTCCCCGCCCACGAAAGAGCCAACCTCGATGCTCGGCGTGGTGTCAAGGACGTAGTCGCGAAAGAAGGTGGCCGCCGGGGTGCCCGCGACCTTGAACACCAGCCGATCGGCCCTGAGGTCGAACACGCTGGTGTAGGTGGCCCTGAGCTTGATTTTAACCACCTTGGTGGCCAGGGAGTTGACGTAGGCGACATCAGCATCCCCAAAGGTGAATATCGCCGTGGCGTCGGTGCCGCTGGATGGGTAGACACTGGCCTGGTCCGGCGAGGTGTCGTAGCCGCCGGCCGTGTGGGCCGGGTCGCTGGGGTTGTAGATATAGAACTCCTGGGATACGCCCGATTTGTCCGTTTGGCCGGTGAGCTCCACGGTGATGTCGGTGATGGTGGTGTAGTTAATGGCCTCGCTGGTGGCCTCCCAGACGATGGTGCGCGGAGTGCCCGCTCCCCTGGTCACGTAATAGCTGGTGTCGTTATACCTCAGGTCTGTGCCGCTTCCGCTTCGATAGGTGCCTGTGATCAGGGTGGGGTTGCCGGCTATTCTGAAGTCAACCTGGTTGGCCGGAGGTGCCGGGGGCTCCAGACGGCCTGGGATGGGAACGGGCCTATCGATCTGGGGCCGGAAGTCGGCGAATAGCTGGGCGGTGAACACCGTGTCCGGGAACTCGGCCCCCGCCTCCTGGGTCGTCTGGAGGGACACGGTGACCTTGCCCTCCGCATAGGTCCATACCCTGGTGGCCGGGTTGTAGGTCCAGGCGGAGGGGGTGTGCTGGAACACCAGGTCATCGTACTGGAGCACGCCGTCCACCACCTTGCGGCTGGTCTCATCCGGAATCAGGGGATTCTCCCGGCGGTCCATGACACGGTACACCGCACCGGTCCTCCAGAACACCTCTCCGTACTCATCCTCCCAGGACACGTCCCCCCCATCCCAGTAGTAGCGGGCGGTGACCTGCACCGGCGAGGTGCCGCTGAACTCGTACCACGAGAAGGTCCCGTAGTCAGGCTCCACGCCAGGGGTGAAGGACTGGGCCATGTTGGCGTCCTCGGTGATGGCGAGGGTCGCGTTCTGGATGCCCTGGGAGGCGGTCAGCTCGCTCTGGGTCTTGACGGGGACACGGATCAGAGTAGCGACAATGGGGACAAGAGAGACTAGAAGGATGCCGCTGATGGCCATGACCACCACCATCTCCAGGAGGGTCGTGCCCTTTTCTGACGCCCAACGCCTCGTCATGACAGCCTGACCTTGTAGAAGATGAGGCTCATCTGGCTGAAATCCCCCTGGGCCGTGACGGTGATCTTCTGTACCGCTCCGATGATGGTGGTGCCCAGGGGCGCTGGATAGGTATAGATAATCCCTGAATCGGCCGCGATGAAGGTGACGCTGAAGCCCTCGGGGATGCCGGTGATGGAGGGGTACTCGGCGGCGTTGGCCTTGAAGGGGGACTGCTGGATGGCCTCAACCTGGGACCGAGCTAGCTGGAGAAGGGTTACGCTCTCCTCGGCCCGGACAGCACCCTGCTGCTGGCCGCCATAACACCCAGGATGCCCGGCACCGCCACTCCCACCAGGGCGACGGCTATTACAACCTCTATGAGGGAAAACCCTTGCTGTCGACGTAAAAGGCTTGGACTGCTCATCGACCAACGACTCCTGGTGTGGTGTCTCCGAAAAAGGAGCCTGATTGTCATTGCGAGGAGTCCCGATAAATCGGGGCGACGAAGCAATCTGGGGTGGCGCTCCGCTCTCTCCACCAGATTGCCACGGCCCTCCTTCGTCGGGCCTCGCAATGACACTCTGGCGTGAGTTTCCTTAGCGAACTTCAGGGACACCACACTAGCTCTCATCCTCACCCTTGCACCCCTATTGTAGCACGGCGGACTGATGCCCTACGCCGCGGCCACAGCAGGCCCACCTCCCCCGCTCACCCTGAGCCTGTCGAAGGGCCAGCGGCCGCGGCACCCCCAGGAAAGAGCCAGTCCTCCCTCCGGGGGGAGGGAGGACTGGCTCTGCTTTGTTCCTTGATGACCGGTGATGTATCTGCCCAGGTTACGGGTGTACGTCCTGGAAGCCCGTGCTGCCCACCACAGGGAAGGAGGCCAGAAGGGTCTGGACCTGGCCGTCGGCGTCCATGTAGTAGATGTAGCTGCCGGTGCAGACCGTCGTCGGGCAGTTATCGTCTGCGGCCGAGGCCGGCGCATCACCCAGCAGCCCCGCGTCCACCAGCAACTCCACGTCGATGATGTAGTCGCGAGTGTCCACATAGTAGATCTTGGTCTCCCGAACCGCCGTCGCCATGTGCCAGCCATCCTCGTCATCGGGGTCGGCGGGCCCGTTCAGGTTCTCTTCGCTGCGGATGCCGTCGCCGTCGTCAAGCCACACGGGGTTGCCGCCCACGGCGCCACCCAGGGGATTATCGGGCGAGATTTCGGCTGTCCCGACGTCAGCGCCGTCGGTATAGAGGTCGCCCGGCGTGGAGCTGGCCTTGGCCGCGCCCAAGATGGGGTACTGGCGCTTGCCGGTGAACTTGTCGTTACCCGGGGCGCTGTAGTAGGCGTCCACCGCCGCCTGCACCGCCTTCACATCGGCGTCGTAGGCCCGCTCCTTGGCCTGGCCCAGGTAGTTGGTCACCATGGGCACCGTGATGGCCGCC
>JACVQK010000086.1 GCA_015661155.1 Dehalococcoidia bacterium
TGGCCAAGGGCTACCGCAACAACACCATCGGCGAGGTGCTCTGCGTGGAACCCAAGACGGTGGAGCGGCACATCAACAGCATCTTCGGGAAGCTGAGCAGCCATCCCGAGTCCCAGCACGCCCGGGTGCAGGTCGTAACACGCTACCTTAGAGCGATCGGGCTGCTCTCCGGCGGCGAGTTCGCTGACGAAGGCTAGTTGCCCGCTACCTGAGTCACCCCTTTCCCCACGGGCTGCATGATGTACAGGTATCCTTTCACCGAGCCGTCACTGTGCAGGAGGGCCTTGACCGTGGTTTCCGTTGCCGGGGCCTGACCATTCTTGCCTTTGGTCCCAAGAAAGACCTCCCCCGCGGGCTTGCCTTCCAGCAGCTCTGGGGGCGTGTCAAGGAGACGCCCCAGGGCCGCGTTAGCCCGCACAATGTGCCTCTCGGCATCTGCCATGGCAATCCCCTCCCTGACGGCGTCAAAGGCGGTTTCCCAGCCCCGGAGGGCCGTTGCCGCCGCCTCCAGGCTGCCCAAACGCTGCCAGGCCAGGGCGTAGGTTTCCACCAGGAAACCCAGCAGCGCCACCTTGGGTGTGAAGGCCTCGGGATACAGGCTGTGAAGGAAAAGCAGGCCCAGGCAGTCCGGCCCGGCCTTGAGGGGTAGAGCGGCCAGGGAACGGATGCCGGCGGCCTTGAGCAGGGGGTCGTTGAGGCCGTTCTCGGAGACGGAGTCCTGGAAAGCGGCCTGACCGCTGCTTATGACTCTGGAAGCCAGGCCATCCCAGTTGACCTCCAGGGCGAAGGGCTCCAGGTCGCGGTAGTGCTCTATCCTTCTTCCCATGGTGCCCATGGGGGTGAGAGGGACGACACATGTGTAGTGGGAGCACTCAATGAGGGTCACCAGGTCGGTCAGGAGCTCCGGGATGCTGGAGGCCCGGGAGGCCTTGAGGGTAGCCCTGTAGACGGTGTTCAGTTGCGCCCGTTCCGTTTCCATCTGGTAGATCAGGTCTGCCCGCTCACTGAGCACCTGGGCATTGAGGCGGGCCACCGCCTCCAGCTCCCTGAGCCGTTGCCGGAGAGCCTGAGCCTGGTGCTGTTTCTCCAGGGCCCGCTCCAGGCTTTTCAGGAGATAGGGCATGTCAATGGGTTTGTGAAGGTAGCAGAAGGCCCCCAGGTTCAAGCTCCGGACCGCGTTGTCCATGTTGGTGTAGCCCGTAACAACCAGGCACTCCGTGTCCGGAGAGGACTCCTTGATCTGTCGCAGGACGTCTAGGCCCGTGGTATCATCGGCCAGATACATGTCTACGATGGCCAAGCCTATGGGCAGAGCCTGGGCCTGCCGCAGCGCATCCCGGTAGCTGGTTGCCAGAACCACCCGGTAGCTCTGGTCCTCCAGGATGTCTTTCAGGGTCTGGGCAGCCTCCATGTCGTCCTCCACCAGGAGCACCGTTGTGGCCTTCAGGGGAGGGGCCTTGTTCTCATTTTGCATGGGACGCCTCCACCTTCAAGATTGAGAGAAGCGAGCCCACGTCCACCAGGAGAGCTTTAGATTTGAGAGCCATGCTCCTCCTTCCACCCGGCTCGGGGCAGCCGCACGGTAAAGGCGGCACCCTTGCCCAGGGTGCTCTCCACATCAATGGAGCCTCCGTGTCTCTCCACCGTGTTCCTGCTCACCACCAGGCCGAGGCCCGTGCCCTTGGCCTTGGTGGTGAAGAGCGGCTCGAAGATCCGCGACAGGTTTGCCGGCGGTATGCCATACCCCGTGTCCCGAATGGCCACCGCCACCCAGGTGTCGTCCGACCGGTCAGCGATCTCTAGAGTGCCCCCCTCAGGCATGGCCTGGAAGGCGTTCTGGATGAGGTTCCAGAAGACCCGCTGCATCATCTCCGGGTCAACCCTGACTTCCTGGCTCGTCTTTCCCATGTCCTTGACCACCTGGACCGAGCTCGGCACCTGGATCTGGCCGAGGACCACGTCTATCAGGCGGCCCAGCTTGACCAGAACCGGCACCGGGTCTTTGGGGCGGGCATAGTCCAGGAGCTGCTCGACGATCTGGCTTGACACCACTACCTGGTCCCTCAGAATGTCCAGGTGGCGCTGCACCTTTTCGTCGGACTGGTCGCAGCGCGTCTTCAAGTAATAGGCGGAGTTGGAGATGACCCCCAGGGGATTGCGAAGCTCATGGGCCAGGGTAAAGGCCAGCCGCCCCACGATGGCGAGGCGTTCGGCGGTCTCTACTTGCTGGCGAAGGTGACGGACCTCTCGGAGGTCGGCGACGACGACCAGGGCCCCCTGGAAGGCATGACCGTTGTTGCTGTTGCGGATCGGGGCTGTGCTGGCCAGGACAGGCCAGGGGCTCCCGCCCCGGTCCAGGAGCTCGGTCTCGAAAGTGGCGGGTGATTTCAGGTGGTGCTGCAACTCGTCCCAACGGCCAGGGGGCAGCATCTCGGGAGCCTTGCGTCCTATCATCTCTGCGGGGGGGTGACCTGCCATCGCAGCCATTCTGCCATTGCAGAAGCCGACGTTTCCCTGAGCGTCCAGGAGCATGACCCCCTCGTTCATGGTCTCCACGATAGCCTGGTAGCGGGCCTCGGATAGGGTGAGCTGCTCCCGGCTCTCCAGCAGATCCCTAACGACGGCTTTCACGGAACTGGCCAGCTCCTCTACTTCCCTGGTCCCTTTCACCTCCACGGGGGTATCCAGGCGGCCCATGGCCAACTGGCGCGTGGTTTCTGTCAGTCGGCGCAGGGGACTTACTAGCTGAATGGCCAGCATGAAGGCAATGCCCAGGGCACCCAGCAACAGTAGTCCCCACACCAGGGGCAACAACCTCAGGTTTTCGGTTGGGTCAATCATGTGGTCCTTCCTTACCCTACGTTCTCTAAGGCAATGCCGCTCTGGGGGGCACTGCGTCCTCTACTCTAGTGCAGGGCTGGCAGGAGCAACAAGGAGGCCACCCCTCAATTTGGGTGGGGCAGAGCCTGCAAGTCGGTTGGGGGGTTGGCCTTCAGTTCAGGCCCTGGTTGCCACCGGGGCAAAATGGACACCGGGCGTTGTTAAGCTGTCTCTCTGGTGCCTCTTGTCGTGGCTTGCCGCCGGTGCTACAATTAGGATGAAACCCATAGGAAAGACCCCTCTCAGACCTGTGCTGCTCACATCGGGTCTGTGGGGTCGAGAAGGAAGTCTCATGGTGTCCAGTTTGTTCTGGTCTAGTGTGACCTTCTCCCGCGGCACTTCCCATAAGCTGTGGTTCGTGGGCCTGATTTACCTGGACCTGGTCTTGACCCTCCTTGCCATCAACCTTGGCTTCATCGAGATGAACCCTTACATGCTCCAGCTGCTGGCCCGGCCAGCGGAGCTGCTCATGGTCAAGATGGCCTTCCCTGTGCTGCTCGGCTGGCTTGTCCCGGCGCCCCTGCTTCTTCCGGCCATAGGCTTCATGCTGGTAGTGAGCGTGTGGAACATTTTCCAGCCAGCCTTCTTCCTGTAGGCCGGTCCTCTCGACGACACATCACTCCTCCTCGAAATCCTGCGCCGGTAGTTGCCCCGTGGCCCTCAAATACAGCGTTATGGCGTGCACTCGCGTGTGTTTTGACTCCGGGCAGTTGCTCAGCTTCCCGAAGATGCTGTTGATGTGCCGCTCCACCGTCTTGGGTTCCACGCAGAGCACCTCGCCGATGGTGTTGTTGCGGTAGCCCTTGGCCA
>JACVQK010000087.1 GCA_015661155.1 Dehalococcoidia bacterium
CACCCTTATCCGGGAGACGGGGGCGGAGTTGGAGTTCCACGGCCACAACGACTTTGGTCTGGCCACCGCCAACAGCATGGCCGCCTACCGGTACGGGTGCAAGCGGGCCAACGTGGTCTTCGCCGGACTGGGCGAGAGGACCGGCAACACGTCCCTGGAGCAGGTGCTGGCCAACTACATCCGCATCTACGGCGATCCAGGTTTTCGCCTGGAGGTCCTGAGCCAGATTCGAGACCTCCTGGCCCAGGAGGTGTGCACCATTTCCCCCAAGCAGCCCATTATAGGGGAGGTCTTTGCCACCCAGGCCGGGATACACCAGTCCGGGATACGACGCCAGGAAGATGCCGAGGGCGGGCTTATCTATCTGCCCTTCGACGCAAGGGTGGTAGGGGAGGAGGCGATGGAGCTCAACCGCATCGGTGCCCTGTCGGGAATGGACGGTATTGTCGCCGTCCTCAACCAGCAGATAAAGGTGGAAACGGGGCGAACAGGCAGGTACACCATCACCAGCAAGGTGGTCAAGTACATCTACGACAGGTTGCAGGAGGCCTACGACGGCACCTACGACCGGGATAAGGACACGCTGGTGAACCCGCGCCGCACCTTCTTCACCCCTCAGGAGATATCGGCCCTGGCCAAAGAGGCCCAGGGGAAGCAGCCTGTTCCCGTCGGACGCTAGGCAGGGTCAGGTCATTAGGACACCCTGGCAGGGTGCGGGAAAAGGGGAGTCCAGAGGGGGCGAAGCCCCTTCTGGCGGGGGTCTGGGGGTGTCCCCCAGATTCCTTTTTCTCCCCCTCTCCCTTGCCAAGGGAGAGGGGGACACAGGGGGTGAGGGTTTTCCGAATAGCTTTTAGGGTTGCCCTCCCTTCAACCGTTCCCACAGCGAACGGACTCTGCGCAGGATGTATCTAGAGGGCCTTCTTCTGGGCCTTGTCCGCGAGGCCAGGTGCTCCACCACTCCAGGATTGCCCACCAGCAGGGGTGTGCCCCAGCGTCGCAGGGCCTGAGCAGTGCCCTCGCCGCTCTTTCCGGGGGGTGCAACGAACTCCTGGAGGGGCCTCCACTTTCCCATTCTCCACTCCAGGACCTCTCCCCCCGCCTCCCGGATGAGCACCACCCCCGCGGCCACATCCCAGATGTGAGACCCGGCGAAAATCGAGTACTGGAAGACCCCCCTGGCCACCAGAACCATCTCACAGGCGATGCTGCCCGTGACCCGCATCTCCCCCAGAGTCCCTCTCCTTCTGCCTCTGGATGAAAAGGCCCTGCCATAGCTGCCAGGCAGGCCCGATAGGCCCGAGGATTGAGGCAGGGAATGGAAGGCTACTTTCAGGGGATTTCCCTCCACAAAGGCGCCTCCACCAGTCCGGGCGTGGTATACGCCATCTCCGGCGAAGGTGGAGGGTAGAAACAGGCTGCCCACCACAGGCACACCCCGGTAAAGCAGGCCTATGGAGACGGCGTAGAGTGGCAGACCCGCGGCGAAGTTGGCCGTCCCGTCCAGGGGGTCCACGACCCAGATGAAGTCGGTATCGTCCCCTCCCGTTGTCTCGGCGCTCTCCTCCGCCACCACGGCGTGGTCGGGGAACTCCCGGGATATCTCCTCTCTCAGGTACTCCTCCACCCTCCGGTCTGCCTCGGTCACGGGGTCTTTTTCTCCCTTATCCTTGTACTCCACCCGCGTGCCGCCCGATGGGTAACGCCTTAGCACCGCCCCGGCGCCGCGGGCCATGCGAAGGGAAGCGGCCTCAAGCTCCCGTAAAACCGGCTCCTCTGGTAGAGAGGCACTCATCATCGCACCGTCCTTCAGGCTAATGGTAAAAGCCCCCAACTCAGAAATCAACCAGTGTCGCGTCACCCGAATGAGGATACATCAAGCTCATCCTCTCCAAGGGCACATACCTCACCCCCTTGCCCCCTCTCCTGCAGGAGAGGGGGGGATAGAGTATCTGGGGGACACCCCCAGACCCCCGGCGGGGGCCTCGCCCCCTGCACCCCCATGTGGTTGTCATAATAGCCTGAATGGGACCCCAGCCCAGGGCCGCCCACGGGGTCATTCGATTTTCCAAAGACTGGCCTTTGTCCGCCCATATGGTTCGACAAGCTCACCATGAGCGGGAAGAAGAACCGCTCATGGTGAGCTTGTCGAAGGATCACCCTGAGCCGAGTTTACCCTGAGCGCAGCCGAAGGGAAGGGCATGAGCGGGGTCGAGCCTGAACTCTCAACCAGCCCCTTTTTGACACCCCCATACGGCAATGCTATGATGGGCGCGGATGGGTCGGCAGGTGGCGTTGTGTTTGCGCCCTAGCTCCTTCGAGGGTACTCCTCCGTAGGTAAGTGCGCCTTGCCCCCAGGGACGAAACGGCGCCAACTTTAGCCCAGGCAAAGGGCCGCCAAGCCAGGTAAACTAGGGAGAACTGTTGTGGATAGTATAGAGCTTTCTTTGGATAGTATGGGCCCCGCGCCCCAGATAGCGGTGTTCCTGGTGAGTATTCTGGTGGTGGCCTTCTTCAGCAGCTCCGAGGCGGGCCTTGTCTCAATGAACAGCTCCCACATTGGCCACTCTGCGGCAACTGTATAGGGGTGCGGCAATGAATCAAGTAGATGTGTTGTATCTTATCCTTCTTTTCCCGTGCCTGCTGCTATCCGCCTTCTTCTCCATCTCTGAGGCCTCTTTCCTCTCGCTACGAAAGGTGAGAATCAGGCACTTGGTGGAGAGCAGAGCAGCAGGTGCCGAGAGGGTGGCCCGGATGATGGACCATCCAGAGAAGGTGATCCCCACCATTCTCCTGGGGAACAACATGGTGAACACCGCCTTCGCTGCCCTGGCCACGGTGATAGCGGTCTCTCTTTTGGGAGAGGGTCGGGGTGTCATTGCGGCCACCGCGGCCAGCACCGTCATTGTGCTTGTGCTGGGAGAGACCCTGCCCAAAATGTTGGCCATCCGCTACTCAGAGACCGTGTTTTTCTCCTCTGCCGGGGTGCTGGAGTGGATTGAGCGCCTGCTCTTGCCCCTGCTAGCGCCGCTTCAGTGGGCCAATCGTATGCTGGCCCGGCGGCTAGGGAGTGACCCCAGGGCTCTATTCACCGAAGAGGAGATCAAGATGGCCATCTCCATGGGTCGGGAGGCTGGGGAATTGGAAGAGCATGAAGAGGAGATGCTGAAGAAGGTCTTCCGTTTTGGAGATCGCCCGGTTCGGGAGATGATGACCCCTCGCACCGACATAGTGTGGATAAAGCGGAGGACTACCCTAAAGGAGTTCCTTACCCTATACCAGGACCACCCCCACTCCCGCTTTCCGGTCTTTGAAGGCCATGTTGGGAACGTGGTGGGTATCCTCTCCCTGAAGGACCTGGTCGCCACCATGGCCAGGGGGGTTCTCTCTCAGACCTACCCGGTGACGGAGTCCCTCCAGCCGGTGTTCTTCACCCCCGACATCAAGCCTGTGGGTGCTCTCTTCAGGGAGATGCAGGAGAAGGGCGGTCAGATGGCCCTGGTGGTGGATGAGTTCGGGGGGGTCGATGGGCTAGTGACCATGAAACAGCTTATAGAGGTGGTAGTGGGCCGGGTGGGAGAGGAGGGGATGCAGCCCGATTCGGGGTACAAGATCATAGATGAGAACACCTTCGATATCGATGGGGACATGCGAGTATGATCTCCCGCACCTGGGTCTCCCGCGAGGAGAGTATGAGACCGTGGCAGGGTTTATCCTGGATGCCCTGGGCCACATCCCCACCGAGGGAGGGTACTTTCGCCACCACGACTTGCGCCTGGTGGTGACCCAGATGAAGGGCATGAGAATAGAGAGGGTGATGGTGACCAGAGGGCACCTCAACGGGGGGAGATGACCCCCTTTATTACTATAACCAGGCTGTTGAAAAAGGGGAGTCCAGAGGGGCTAAGCCCCTTTGGCGGGGGTCTGGGGGTGTCCCCCAGATGCCATTTCCACCCCCTTCCTGTCCAGGAAGGGGGCAGGGGGATGGTCGAAAAGGGTTTTTCAACACTCTGTATAACGTACAACGACCTGCGCCACCTGGAGGGCCTGAAGAGGTATGGGAAGGGGCTCTGAGGACGGAGCAGCCCTGGAACGCAGGCTCCTGAAGGAGGTGGGCCGCCTGCTGAAGGAGCTGGGGTTCGTCCAGAGCCGCCAGCCTCTCATCGTCGCCGTCTCAGGGGGGCCGGACTCCCTGGCCCTCCTCCTGCTCCTGGCGCAGCTCCGGCAACCCCTGGCCTTGAGCCTTCACGTAGCCCACCTGGATCACGGCCTTCGGGGGCAGGAGTCCCAGAGGGATGCCAAGTTCGTGGAGGAGGTGGCCCACTCTCTTGACCTGCCCGTGACCCTGGAGCGGGAGGAGGTCTCCTCCTACAGGACCGCTCATCACCTGTCCCTGGAGGAGGCGGCCCGAGAGGTGCGCTACTCCTTTCTGTCCAGGGTCGCTATCGCCCAGGAAGCTGCGGCCGTGGCCCTGGGCCACACCGCCGATGACCAGGTCGAGACCATCCTTCTGCACCTCCTCCGGGGCAGTGGCCTGGCCGGGCTGGCGGGGATGTCCCCCCTGGCGTACTGGCCCTCTTCCCGCCACGACCACCCTGTAGCCCTGGTGCGCCCCCTTCTTGAGGTGGGAAGGGAGGAGACGGAATCCTACTGCCGGTGGAAGGGAGTCACCCCCAGGGATGACCCCTCCAACCGCTCTCTCCTCTTCACCCGCAACCGCGTGCGGTTTGACCTTCTTCCCCGGTTGAGGGCCTACAACCCACGGCTCCGGGAGGCCATGGTGCGGCTTGGCCGCTCCGCGGCCCAGGACCAGGCCTACATCCTTGGAGAGGCCACCCAGGCCAGAGAGAGGCTGGCCGTCAACACCGGGGAGGGCGTCAGAGTGGAGCGCAAGGGCTTTGCCGCCCTGCCCCCAGCCCTGAAGAGGCACCTGCTGCGGCTCATCTACCAGGAGCTAAGGGGTTCCACCCTGGGTCTGGAGCACCGGCACCTGGAGGAGATGGTGAAGCTGTCCCAGGGAGAGACCGGCAGGCGCGTCTCCCTGCCTGGAGGCCTGGCCTTCTCTGTGGACTACGACTTCCTGAGGCTGGGCCCCGGCCGGGCCAGGGCCCCCGTTTCGCCCGCTCTGTCGGGGGAGTACCCCCTGGACATACCTGGGAATACCCGGCTCCCAGGGTGGAGTGTCCAGGCCCATCTGTCCGAGGATATGGGATGCTCCTCTTCCTTGGATGTCCAGGATGCCCACGCCGCCCGGCTGGATGGAGAGCGGGTGGGCCGGCATCTCTACGTGCGGGGAAGGAGGGCAGGAGACCGCTTTCACCCCCTGGGCATGGAGACGCCGAAGAAGCTCCAGGACTTTCTGGTGGATGCCAAAGTCCCCCGGGACAGGCGGGACACCCTACCCCTGGTGCTCTCAGAAAAGGGGATTGTGTGGGTGGTGGGTCACCGCATCGCCCACTGGGCCAGGCTGAGGGAGGACACCACGGTGGCTCTGGGCCTGGAGTTCTCCCCTGAGACGGCTACATGACCTCCACGAGCCGGGGACTTGGCGTTACTCCGGGGATGCGACCCCGTCTGGCCACGGGTTTGCCGCCTATCTCGCGAATGTCGGCATTGAACTCATGGGGAGGAGCGGCGCTGATGTAGCTCCCCACCCCGAAGGCGTTCACCGGTGCGCCCTCTTTCACAAACTCCCCGATGAGCTCCACGTCCAGGTTCCCGATAACGAATATCTCCACGTGGGAGAATCCCGCCAGGTCCAAGCGCGCCCGGACCTCTTTCACCAGCTCAGGGCTTACCCCACCCCGGCTCTGGAATGCGTCCAGGATGACACCCCGAAGGTGCTGTCGGAGGGTTTTTGCCAGGTCAAGGGACTCCTCGTTCTCGTCTCTCATCACATTTACAGGGGCCACCCGGGAGACCTCCGTGGGCATGTGCTTGTCGAAAGCCTGCATTGCCCGCTTCACGTCTCCCATGATCAGAGCTACGTTGGGGGATATGGTGCCCACAGGGGTTGTGCCCGCCAGCTTGGCTCCCAGGGTGGTGGAGCAGGACACGCATCCCCCCATCACGGCGGCGTAGTCCATCACGGCGGCCACATTGGGGTGAACGTAGCGTGCTCCAACGGATATGACCGGAATCCCTCCCGCCGCCTCCACGCACCTCCTGCCGGCGGTGGCCCATCCGGTGCAGTGGGAGAGGGTGCCGCAGATGGCGGTCTCGTAAAGGCCGAAAGAGCCGTAGGACGCTGTAATCCGCAGGGCGACCTCCCCCGGAGCAACGGCAGCTCCCTCCCCCAGGGCCCACACCTCGCTATTGCTCTCTGAAAGCACCCTGCCGAGCAACGCCTTCACCTCCCGAATGCCACAGAAGACCCCGCCCTGGGTAGAGGAGAACTCCATGGCGACCACGGGGTTGACCCCCTCGTTGCGCAGGGCCGTTATCCCCCGGTGCAAACTTATGTCGGCAGTGTCTCCCACCAGGAGCGAAGGTCTTACCTCGAAATCTGGCTCTGGCATTCTGCTCCCCCTAACAGGGTGTTGAAAAACCCTTTCGACCATCCCCCTGGCCCCCTTCCTGGCCAGGAAGGGGGAAGAATTTGAATCTGGGGGACACCCCCAGACCCCCGTCAAGGGGCTGCGCCCCTCTGCCCTCCCACCTTTTTCATCAGCCTGCTAACGCACGGTACATCTTACCCGACGAGGGAGCGGACTTCAAGCCCCTCTTATTCTCTCACAACATATAGTACAGGGCGTGTAGAATGAACCATGTCCAGAGTACCGATTCGCACCATCATAGAAACATGGAAAGCCTGCAACCAGA
>JACVQK010000004.1 GCA_015661155.1 Dehalococcoidia bacterium
TCAATGATCGCGGCGCGCGTGGCCGGCGTGCCGAGGCCCTTCTCCCGCATCGCTTCGCGCAGTTCGTCGTCCTCGACCAGCTTGCCGGCGCCTTCCATGGCGGAGAGCAGCGTTGCCTCGTTTAAGCGGGCCGGCGGTCGTGTCTGATTTGCCGTCGCCTTGGCTTCTATCGTACTTACCCTTTCGCCCTGAGTTATCGCGGGCAGAGTGACAGTCTCGTCCTGCAAGCTCTTGCCGTAGACCGAAAGCCAACCAGGGCTCTGGACAGCCCCCGGCTCTTGAGCTCCCGCAGGGCCGAAAGACCGGTGAAATCGCCCTTGTCCCAGCTCACAAAGCGCTCCAGCCCCGCCTCCAGGGGAGTTACCGTGGAGTCCATGTCCGCCCCGTGGAGCAGCAGGCCGGCCTCCATGCGCAGGACATCCCTGGCCCCCAGGCCGCAGGGAGTCGCCCCACGCTCCACCAGGTCGAGCCACAGAGGAGGCGCTTCTCCCGCCGGAAGGATAATCTCGAAGCCGTCCTCGCCGGTATACCCCGTGCGGGATATGACCGCCATCACGCCAGACACCCGGCTCTCGGCGCAGCGAAAGGGGCTTAGAGAGGAGAGCTCCAGAGAGCACAAGGGTCGAAGGAGCTCCTCCGCCAGGGGGCCTTGCAGGGCTATCATGGACGTCTCCTGGGTGAGGACACGAAGGTCAACCCGTTTACCCCATCTGCTCTTCCAAAGCTCAAGCCACCCCAACACCGCATCCTCGTTGGATGCGTTGGGGACCAGCAGGAACCGCTCCTCCCCCAGCCTGTACAGAAGGGTGTCGTCGATGATGCCCCCCTGCTCGTTGCACAGGAGGGTGTAGCGGGCCCGGCCCTGGGGCATCCTCGGCATATCTGCCGTCACCAGCTGCTGGAGGAAGGAGGCGGCATCGCTGCCCGCTATCGCCACACGCCCCATGTGAGAGACATCGAAGATACCCGCCGTGGAGCGCACCGCCCTGGCCTCGGCCAGGATACCGGAGACCTGAATGGGCATCTCCCAGCCGGCGAAGGGCACCATCCGCGCGCCCTGGGACAGATGGGCCTGGAAGAGCGCTGTGCGCTTCAGGGGAGGCGACGCCTCTTGCGGCGATGGCGGGACGTGGTGTTGAGACATGAATGGCGTAAGGCAGGAAAGAGAGCCGTGGAGCCTTGCATCGCCCTTATATTAGGGTGTCCTCCATGCCGCGTCAACGGCGCGAAGGACGGGCACGACCTGATGTCCCGCTCATCCTGAGCCTGTCGAAGGACATGAGCGGGCAATCCGGTAGGGGCGATTCATGAATCGCCCCTACTTTCCTTGAAAATCGATGTGAGGAATATTGACGCGAGGTCTCCGAAGATGCCAAGATGCTCTTGTTGGATGTGACCCCTGGAAGGAAAGTTCCCTACCTTACCTGGCTGGTAAGGTAGGCTGTCAGCTTCTCCCAGGGGTCACATCCAATAGATAGCACATAATAGATATGACGTTGTCAAGGGGAGTCCAGGGGGGCTTCGCCCCATGCACCCCCATGTGCAGTTCCAATAGCCTGACTCGACGCCAGTAGCTATTCCAAAATTCGCTTCTCACCCCCGCCTGAAGGCGGGGGTATCATGCCGCACCATTTAGGGTGCGGTGTCTGGTAGGGGTTTTCCGCACCCCGCTAGTGCGCTCCATCCCCATCGGCCCCCGCGGCCCCCGGCACCGGCAGCACCACCGGCATACCCGATATGGGATGTTCCAGGATACAGACCTGGGCACCGTACCCCTCCAGCACGTTCTCCCTGGTCAGCACCTCCTGGGGAGTACCCTGGGCATAGCATACCCCGTCCTTTAGCAGGACAATGCGGTGGCAGTACTGGGCGGCCAGGGTCAGATCGTGGATGGCGACCAGAATGGCTCCTCCCCTCCTCCCCTGAATGGCCCTCACCGTGTCCAGGATCGCCACCTGGTAGGCGATGTCCAGGCTGGCGGTAGGCTCGTCCAGGAGAAGAAGGGGCGTCTCCTGGGCCAGCGCCCGGGCTATGAGAACCCTCTGCCTCTCCCCTCCCGACAGCTCCCCCACTGGCTGATGGGCCAGCCCCTGGGTGCCCGTCATCTCCATGGCCCTCAGGGCTACGTCCAGGTCCAGCTTCCTCTCCCCTTGCAGAAACCCCAGGTATGGAGTACGCCCCATGAGCACCAGCTCCAGGGCGGTAAAGCTCTCTGGAAGGTGGGGAGCCTGGGGCACAACGCCCACCAGGCGGGCCCTCTCCCTGGGAGGGAGGGAGAGAAGGTCTCGGCCCCCCCATCGCACCTCCCCACACCCCGGCTTGAGAAGGCCGCTGATGACCTTGAGGAGGGTAGACTTCCCCGACCCGTTGGGGCCTACCACCGCCACCACCTCTCCCTCCCTGGCCTCCAGGCTGAGCCCACGGAGCACCGGCCTATCGCCATAGGCAAAGCGCAAGTCCGCTATCTGTAGCATGAAGCCACCCTAAAATCTGACCGTGAGGGAGTGCAGAGGGGGCAAAGCCCCCTCTGGCGGGGGTCCGGGGGTGTCCCCCAGGTACTTTTCCTCCCCCTCTCCCTTGACAAGGGAGAGGGGGACACAGGGGGTGAGGGTTCTTGGGATAGTTTCATGTCTGCCTCAGAACACCATCCCTTTCTTCTGGCGCAGCAGGTAGAGGAAGAAGGGAGCACCAAAGAACGCCGTGATCACCCCCACCGGCACCTCCTCGGGGCTTATGACCGTCCGAGCCAGCAGGTCCGACCCCATCAGGAGGGTAGCCCCCACGACGCAGGCCATGGGAAGGAGAAAGCGGTAGTCCGGCCCCCATATCAGCCTCACCACGTGGGGGGCCATAAGCCCCACGAACCCTATCATGCCGCTGACGGAGACCGCGGCCGCGGTGGCGAGAGAGGCCGCGGCAATGAGCATCACCTTGGTGCGCTCTACGTTTATCCCCAGCTGCTGCGCCTGCTCCTCGTCCAGCTGCAGGACGTTGAGAACCCTGCCGTGGGCCATGATCACCAGAAGACAAGGGATTATGTAAGGCAGAATCCACGCCACGCGCTGCCATCCGCTGCCGGACAGGCCGCCCAGGAGCCAGGTCAGGACGGGACGGACGTCGGGGGAGACGTGGAGCATGAGAAAGGTGGTGACGGCGCTGGCCAGAAAAGAGATGGCCACTCCCGCCAGGATGAGAGTGGTGGTGGGCACGGCTCCTCCCACCCGGGCCAGCCCGTAGGCCAGGGACACCGCCATCAGAGCGCCCAGAAAAGCCATGGGGGGGAGAAGGCTTATCCCGTAGAGGGACAGGGGGATGGGAGATACCATCACCACCGTCGCCGCCAGCCCTGCCCCGGAGGCCACGCCGATGAGGTACGGGTCGGCCAGGGGGTTGCGAAAGAGGCCCTGGAAAGTCCCCCCGGCCATAGCCAGAGACATACCCACCAGTCCAGCGACCACCACCCGGGGAAGGCGGATGTCCCACACTATGGCCTCCCAGCTAGAGGGCCAGGCTGGTGAGATGTCCACCAGGGGCAGCCGGCTGGCGACGATCTTCGCCACCGTCATGGGGGGAACGTTGACCGCGCCCTTCGCGGTGGCCAGGAGAGACACCCCCAGGACAACCAGGAGACCCAGCACCAGGGGTCGCCAGGCAAACCGGGAAAGATGGACTGCCGACGTCTCCGCTTCCCCCTCTCTGGGCACTACGCCCACCGTCCTTTGCAGAAAAAGCTTCACGGGAACACGCCAGGATACAGCAGCCTCGCCAGCTGCTCAATGCCATCCGCAATGCGAGGCCCCGGCCTGCTGACCAGGCTGTCGTCGAAGGGATACACCCTGTCCTGCCTCACCGCGGTAATGGAGCCCCAGCCGGGCCTGGCCTTCACATCCTCCACCGCTACCCCAGTGGTAAGGTACTCCCTGGAGTCCCCCAGGATCACGATTTCAGGGTCCCTCTGCACAATCACCTCGGCGCTCAGCTGGGGATAGGGGCTGCTCGCTCCCTCGGCCACGTTCTGAACTTTGAGCATTTGGAGGATGTCCCCAACAAAGGAGCCGGGGCCCACCGTCCACAGGCCGGGGTCTATCTCGTAGTATATGCGCGGCCCCTGCTCTATCCCGGCCAGCCTGTCGGTCACAGCCTTGATGCGGCTCTCCATATCCTCCACCAGGGCCTGGGCCTGCGCCTCCCTGTCCGCTACCCGGCCTATCAGGGTGATGTTGTCCAGGACTCCCTGGACATCCGCCGCGGGAAACAGGTAGAGCACCTTTATGCCCAGCCGCTCAATGTCGGCCACCGGCCCCTCAAAGGTGGTGTAGACCAGATCTGGCTTCAGAGCGACCAGGGCCTCCAAGTTCAGGGTAAAGGCGTCGCCCACCACGGGTTTGCCCCTGGCCTCCGACGGGAAGTCGGAGTAGCCGTCCCTGCCCACAACCCGGTCTCCCAGCCCCAGGGCGTAGAAGACCTCCGTGTGGGCAGGAGAGATGGAGACTATCCTCTGCGGAGCCACGGTGAAAACCACGTCCCTACCCCTGCTATCGGTCACGACGGAAACAGAAGTAAACTTGGGAAGAGGAGTAACCGTGGGAAGGGATGTAACCGTGGGAAGAGAGGTGACCGTGGGAAGAGGGGCGCTCGCAGGCTCTCCTCCGTCGCAAGCTACTCCCAGCGTGGCTACCAAGGCCAATACCAGTATCAGCAACCGTTTCTTATCCATACTCTCGCTCCTTTCTCTGGCCTGAAAGGGAGGGCAAAAACAGACCCCCTGCCTCAAAGGGTCTGACAGGGGGCTATTCGACAGCATCAAAAAACCCTGCCCGAGAAGGGACAGGGCTCCTTGGCATGGCTGCCTATGCCTGCGCCTCTTTCCTCGAAGGCCATCCGACATCGGCGGGGGCAGTGGACCTGGCTCGCCAGGCAAACAGCGTTTCCTGGCATACAGTTGCGGGACAGCGCCGGCATCTCACCGGCTTCCTCTTTTGACCCTTTCGGGCACCCCAGCCGTATCTATTAACTTGTTAACGCCTCACGACAACCGATCGGTCGCCTCAATATAGAGCAGACGCCAACACCTTGTCAATGGCGTGTTATGGTGCACGGTCTCACTTTGTGCTACTCTATGGAGCAACGCGGCTCCGCCCTTCGGTGCACTCCATCGGAGAGTGCGAGGGGGTCTGCTGTCGCTGCGGCACATCATCACGCAGAGCAGGAGGGAAATCATGGCGACAAAGCGTGAGTATACATGGAAAGACATGGAGGATGCCATTGGGCAGGACTTCTCCGATGGGAAAATCCACTGGGGCGTGGAGCCGCTGGAGTGGACATCCATTCGCCGGTTCTGCGAGCCGATCGAGATGGACTGTCCTCTCTACTTCAGCGACGAGGTGGCGCGCCAGCACGGCTACCAGGGGATTCCGTGCCCTCTGAGCATGGTGCAGTCCGTCGCCGCCTCCCCTATCTGGAAGCCGGGCGACCCCACCCGGTGGCCGGTGCCGGAGCGCAACTTCCGCGCTCAGACAGAGCCTGAGCCAGTCAGTCGGCCCATGCCCGCTCCCAAAACCGCAGCGGGCTTCGTCACGGATATTGAGAAGGAGTACTTGCAGCCGGTCTACCTCGGCGACCGACTGGGGAGACGGGGCAACAAACTCATCTCTGTGCTGGTCCGGGAGACCAGCGTGGGCAAAGGTGCGTTCTATGTATCGGAGTCACAGATCGTGAACCAGCGAGAGGAGGTGGTGGCCCTCTTCCGCAGCGGTATGTACCGCTTCAATCCGTATCCCAAAGAACAGCGCCCGTCGCGCGAGGAGGTTCCGGGGCGACCATCTGCGCCGAAGGAGCGGGTGATCCCGCCGGCCCGTGCCAGCGATGTGGACTGGAGCAAGCAGCGCTACTATGAGGACGTCAAGGTGGGGGACGAGGTGCCGGCCGTCACGATGCACCTGACCGTCCAGCGGCTGGTCATCGAGGCGGGGGCCAACCGGGACTTCAGCCCCCATCACCACAATACGGAGTCCACCCAGGCCGAGGGTATCCCTGAGATGTTCATGAACAACGGCTTCGTGCAGGCCATGTGGGAGCGGACATACCAAGAGTACATTGGCCTGGACGGGGTGGTGAAGAAGGTGGGCCCCTTCCGGATGCGGATATTTAACACCGTGGGGGACAGCATAGTCACCAGGGGCGTGGTTAAGGGGAAGCGGCAGGAGACGGGAGAGAATCTGGTGGAGTTGGAGATCTGGAGCGAGAGCTCCAGGGGAACCAGCGTAGGCCCCGGCCCTGTCCTGGTCACCCTTCCCTCCAAGCCCCCTCGGCGCTAGACCCCAAGGGAGCTACGGCATACGAAGGTCTCATCAGGGTGGAGTCTTCGAGGCAGGCGCAGGCCGTGCCAGACCCGCCCGGGCCGCTTCGCAAGCCAACGCGACCCCGTTTTCGTGCTTTCGTGACGCCTCGAAAACGTGGGGCGGGATGTCTTGCCTTTCGTCCACGATAGTGGGCCGTTTTATATACAATGGTAGTCCGTGCGCCCGTAGCTCAGGGGATAGAGCATCGGTCTTCGGAACCGGGGGTCGTGGGTTCGAATCCCACCGGGCGCACCTCAAATCGGCAGGCTAACTCTGCTTGGCTGTCGCTGCGCCCTTGGGCCTGCGCGATTCCATTCCCCACTGGTCGGCTGAGAGTTGGTGGAGGGACCTTAGTGTACCCAGAGCCAACTCTATGGAGTGACCACACTGGATGCATATCAGGTAGTCCCCGTAGATGTCTTGGCCGTAGGCCATGTCCCCCCGACACCGTTGGCAAGAACGCAGCTGTACCATGGAATGATCCCCCTTCCGAGGACGGCGGTGGTTCGCTGTCTCCCCATGGAAACAGAGTATGCCGCAAGGGGGTTTCAACAAAAGCAAGGAAGGGGCTGGAATCGGTTGTAATGCCGTATAGGTTCGGTATACGTCCCAAGGATATGACAGAGGACCCAGGCACATGACTGGACTTGACCCAGCCTGAACCGGTTGCACCGCCTCGGCACGATACTCCGGCGAGCAGGGCCGCACAAACCTTCGCATGGTGACCTCCCTCTGGAATCAGTGACCCCAATTCTCCAGGTGTCCACCAAAGCGGGTCAAATCCACTGAATCCGTTCCCCGGTTTCCCACGTTCACGAGTTCTTCACAGGCGATCTGCCTCATTATCACACCCATGTCATGGATGCGCGTTATGGTTAGACGTGGAGACCGAAGCGAAGGGAGGCTCCATGAGAACCAAGGGAGGAGAAAACAAATCACCGGGGTGGACACAGCGAGAGAACACCTCTCATTCTGTGCTGGCGGTACGCTGGTTTAGTTGGCACTGTCAAGACGTGCTGGTCTCCATTCAGGGTACCCCTGTGACCGGTTCTGGCCTTTCCGAGCAACGTCGGTCCACACCTCAGCCCAGGGCCACAACCACCACTTCAGAAAGGAGACTGTCCACTGTCGGATATTTACGGAGTGTGGTCATCACTCTAGCTTGAGCCCTGGTACGCTCATTGTGGGCATCTTCAACGGGGCTCCGGTTGCCCACGAGCAACATCGGTCACTTGTGGGCAACCGGCAACGCCTCTTCTCGATGTATCATGAACCGTAGGGCGGCGATGACCAAGAGGTTGATAGCGAGACCTGTGAGGGCTGCAAGCTCGGAATCGTAGAAGATGAACACCTGGGTGACGAGTATTGAAACCAGCATCGCCCTTTCAAACCACCGGTAGGCCTGGAGGTGAGATGCCCTCCAGTGCAGTATCCCAACTACGACAAGCACCCCGTGCAAGAAGGACGACCCAGCCAGAGCAGCCGCTACCACGGTCTGTTCAGAGCTTCGATAGCCCGCGTTGAGGATATCGAATTGCAGCTCCCCCACGGTGAACGTTTGAGCAATACCCTGAAGCGCAAACCAGGTTATGAGACCCCCTCCAAACCACGGATGGAGGACCACCAGACGGTATCGCTGGAAGAGCCATCCCTTGGTCCGAAAATAGATTCCCCTGCTGATGTCCTCTTGCTGCTTCGCCTGTTCCATATAGCGGCGCAGGTGCTGCACCAGCGGTGAGCTGGCGTCTGCCTGCTCAAGGAGGGTAAGAGTGCGCTGCTTCATTTCGGGGTCAAAGCCTCCAGCGACCGTCTCCCCCACAAGAGACAACGCATTGACCAGACTCTCCCTGTGTCCCAGTGGCCGGGGCATACGAATATAGTGGATAAGCAAGAACAGCAGAACGAACAGGATGTAGATCAAAGCAATGGCCGGTCTATACAGATAGTTGTTGTCGGTGGTAATGTACTTGCCCAACTCATCCACGAATGTCCCGAAGCCCACCCCACCCATCAGTGCACTCAGGCGCTGGGGAAAGCTGCCCAGGAACGAGAACCCCACCATCAGGGCTGCCATCATCAGTAGGCCGCCCCAGACCAGGTGAGCAATATGCAAGCCACTCACGCCCACCTGTGGATATCCAGTCAGCGTCAGATAGGCACGGATCGCGAGCACAGACGCCACCGCGGTTACAAGAAACAGCTCCAGGTCTTCCCCGGCTTCGGAGTTTCGTATGAGGCTGTGTCGAAATCTACTGATCATCGCGATCTGGGAAGGCAGGGCACGCCCTGCACCCACACTCAACCGCTGTTGAGCTGGTCTGACCATGTTCTACAGTTAGCAAGGTGTGGGTCTGGGCCGTGCCCAGTGGGGGACACCCCCAGACCCCCGCCAATCCCGACACGTCGGGACTGAGCACCCCTCTTCAACAGCCTCTAGGCGCGGTTCTTTATGATGACCACCTCTACAATCTTCATGGCCGTGGCGTCGTCCACCTGCAGGATGCCCTTGATCTCCTCCAGAAACTTCCGCTCCTTATCTTCTGCCACCCCATCGGCCAGGGCCAGATCAGCAGCAACAAAGAAGGCGGCCTGCGCCTCCTCTTGGCCCAAGACACCCTTGGCTGCCTGGAGCACGGGGCCCGGCCCCCGGCGTTTGATAAGCCCGGCAACCTTATTCAAGGTGTTGCCCATCTCTCTCATGTCGTGACCGCGAAATGCCCGCAAAGTAGCCAGGTCAATCACAGAGCGCTGAATCTCCTCCTGGCTGATCTCTCCGTCCGCCGCGACCGCCGCCACGGCGATGGCCGCGAACCCCTCTGTTTTTGTCAGGGAGACCGCGCCAGACTCTTTGCCCAAGACCTTATCAAACAAACCCATTGAACTCACCTCCTGAAATGTTTACAAGACATGCATTATACCACCCCTCGCGAACCGCCTTGCGTCCCACCCCTGGATTCCAACTCCCCTTCAGACAGCAGGAAAGCTGCCAGAAGACGGCCAATATACGACTGTTACCGATGAGCGGAATGGCCTTCGGCGATGGCTATCGTGGAACGAGGAGCATTGCCAAACTGTCCCGTTGGTCGTGGGGTCGAATCCCACCGGGCGTACCCGTTTACAGATACAAAGCCCCAGTCTCGCTCCGAGACTGGGGCTTTGTGAATTATGTCAAGGAAGTGATTGCGAGGGCACTCTCCGCCGGGGCATATGGTTGCAGTATCTCGAGAGGCCAACGCCGCCGCCTGTTGCAGTCCTCCAGCCTGCTAGCTCTTCACCTCTCTCTTGAGCGCCTCCAGGGCCTGCTGAACCAGTTGCCGCCGCAGCTCCTTCTCCTCCTCGGGGGGCAGGTCCGCGTCGCCAAGGGGATGGACGATGCCGTGCCCCTGAATAACCCGGTTAGACCCCACCATCCTTGCCACCGGAGTCACCGCTGTGATCTGGACTACGGGGATACCCGCCTTCTCCATCTCAGTTCCGATCGCAGCGCCGCTGCGAGTGCTCGTCCCTCAGGTGGAGGTGAGGATAACAGCGTCCACGACTCCCTTGAGCTTCTGGGCCATCTCCCGGCCCAAGCGCCGGCTGTTGCCCAGGGGATTCCCCAGCCCCGACGTGGAGAGGAACTCCTCGTACAGCTTGCCGATGACCCCTGCCCGCTCCAGCTCCCGCAGGACGTCCAGGGGAACGAGCCGATTCGGGTCCTCAAGCACATGGCGGGTGTCATAGCCGCGGTGGGCAACCTCGTAGTTCCCGCCCTCCAGGTTGTCGATGCCGGCGACGCTGTAGGAGCCCCAGATGGTCGCGGCAGAGAGGGGGATATGATCCGGATTCCCCAGGGGCACCAGTCCCCCATCTGTGACTACGGCAATGATGGCCCTGGACATGTCACGCACCGGCGGCGGCGCTGGAACAGGCGGGAAGACGGTGACGGGGAGCTCTGACTCGAAGGGTTCCTCATTCGCCTTCGCCAGCACCATGTCCGCCATCCGCGCGGCCGCCGTCCTCTCCACCAGCTCGTCCCGGAGGATCCCGCGCGAGATGTAGCCCTCCTCAGAGGGCCGGCCAATGGGCTCCTGCCTCACCAGCTTCAGGGAGATGTGCGCCATCCTCGCGACCACATCGCGCATGGCGGCAACGTTAGACCCGGAGTCGACGATGTAGAGCTCCTGCCTGTAGAGGTCCACCCCGGGATTCTCCGGAACCATGGCCGTGACCGCGGGGATGCCCAGCTCGGCCTGGACAGCAGCGCAGAGAGCGCCGGCGGCCACGCCGTAGCGGCCCGCATTGAAGCAGGGGCCGGCAACAAAGAGGTCGGCCTTGGCAGAGCGCACCATCTCCAGGACGCGGACCGACAGCTCATCCATGTTCTCCACGGCGTAGTTATCGCCGCAAACCAGGGTCTGAACGACCTGGAATCCCTCACCTAGCGCCTGCTCCAGAACCCGACCAGGCCCCAAGGCCCCGGAATGCACCTCCAGGGACGTGCCCGCCTTCTCCTCGCCTCCGACGCCTCCAAAGAACTGATTGAGATAGTGAACCACACGCATTGGCATCTCCTCCCTTTCGCAGAGCGTTGCGCCCATCAGGTTGCTGAAAGACCCCTTCGACCATCCCCCTGTCCCCCTTCCTAGCCAGGAAGGGGGGAAAGCAGGGCGAGCCCTGCACCCACACTCAACTGTTGCTGTGCTGGTCTGACCATGTTCTACGGTTCGTAAGGTGTGGGTCTGGGCCGTGCCCAGTGGGGGACACTCCCAGACCCCCGGCATCCCGATACGTCGGGACTACACTCCCCCTTTTTCATCAGCCTTCTAATAGACGGTGATGCTGACCTTGGATGCGCCCTGGGCATTGGCAACTCCGCAGACCCGGGAGGCCGAGACCTCCCGCAGGGTGGCCAGGGCCTCTGCCGCCTCGGGGGTCCCCGCGAAAACCCGCTCAGGCCGCCCCACCGCCCATTTTATGCCGTTCCCGCCCACGTGTACGATAGCATCTACCTCCGGGTAGTTGAACAGGAGAGCCGACTCGGCCTGGCTGTCCCCGGCCGAACCCGTCACCGCGACGACGGTGCGCATTCCCATGGTCTCGCAGAGGCGGGCCGTCAGACCCATGTCGGCATGGGGGGCACCGCCGCCGTATTTTGTCAGGAGCACCACGTCCGCTCCCAGGGTCCATTTGGCCAGGTGGGCCGCGACCATGCAGTTGCGGTCCCGCTCCTCCTCCAGGGACGCGGCGACGGTGGCGATGGAGCCAACGAAGGTGAGCTCGCCAGCCTGGTGCCGCCGGTAAAGCTCAAGGATGACGGGATGGTTTTGATAGAAGTAGGTCTCTTCGTTGTGGTTGTTCCAGTAGGAGAGGACCACGGCTCCATCCAACCACTCGTTGGGATGCAGGGGTACGGGGATCATCCCCTGGGTGTTGCTTCCGTATAGGATGTGCTCGTCTGCCTCACCCCCGTGCTGGTGGCCGTGGATTTGGCCGATGAAGGCGGCGCGCAGCAGCCCCTCTCGGCCCCCAACCTGGGGCCCTTCCAGATCGAAGACCTCAATCGTCGCGGGAACCCGCCGCACGGCGGCGCGCGCCAGATAGACGGAAGCCGTGACCGATGCCAGTCTCAGCGCGTTCTGGAACGCGTGCCGTGGCAGGCCAGGGACGCCGTGGGGGATGATGACCAGGTGATGCAGGGCACCGTAGGGCGTGGCGGCACCCGCCTCACCCCCCATCTCCAGGAGCTTGCCCCCCGCTCTGGGAAGACCCTCGTCGAGGACCGTGACCGCGGAGCCCCGGAGGACGTGGGTTGTCCCCTGCCCAGCCAGCACATAGGGGCCCAGAATGCCGGGAAAGTCCGCTCCGGAGCCCGGCTCCTTGGCACGAGGTTCGAGGATGTCGAAGATGTCGCCCACTCTGGAGGACTCCCCGGGGCAGACCGTCTCCAGGTCCACGCTCTGGAGGCGCCGATCCTTCAGAAGCAGCTGGCGCAGCTCCTCCCTGTCCACCTGGAGCCTGGTCCCGTCCAGTCGCGTGGCGTCAGCAAATTCGAGACCCGTAACCGGGTGAAGGGCGAGGGTCAGACGCATGGCACTCCCTCCCTTGCGTAGGCTTCTTTTCGTATCGCTGCTGGTTGTTGGACCCTCTAAGGTTGACTAATTGTAGAAATGTTTGCTAGAATTGTCAACGTGCGTCTGTAAACGACGATTTTCCTCACGAGGGATGTTCGCTATGGAGCTTCCCGTTGTCAGAGATGTCCGCTTCTTTCTGGCCCACACGCCGGGCCTGGTGCGCCACGGCTACAAGCCGACCCTGGATGTCGCCCGGGATCAGGCTCTCTGGAGCAAGGCCCAGGCGTACCTCCGCCCCTACGCTGATGCGGTGGCCTACGCACCCCATCAGGTCCTCCTGGGCAACCGGACGCCCGACTCGTTGACCGACCTCCCTCAGCCGTGGTACAACCACCCCTACTCAAACAGCTCCCGGAGGGGCCCTCACGGCGAGCTGATGTCAGAGGAGGAGCTCTACGGCCTCTTGAGGGCATCGGACGGGTTCGACTTCATCTGGCTGGAGGACGGTTTCGCCGCAGAGGCCCAAGGGCTCCTGGAGCGTCACCCCCTGGTCTCCAGGAAGGACCTGCAACAGATCGTGGGTGTCCCTTTCTCCAGGATAGAGGAGAAGCTGGCGGACGGCACGGGTGCTCTGCCTCTCACCCTTCGGGACGGGCGGGTCATTGGCCTCATACGGCGTCGTCTCCAGGACGACAGCAGCCTGGCAGCGGATATCCTCCTGGAGAACCTGGCCGCGAAGGCCACCGCCACCGCGGCCCTGCGGGCCGTCCTGGAGGGGAGCGGCACGAACCCGGAGGGCGTCCAGTACGTCATTGGCTCTGGAGAGGAGGCGGTGGGAGACCGGTATAACCGGGGAGGGGGAAACCTGGCCAAGGCCATCGCGGAGGCTGCTGGCTGTGTGGATGCCACCGGCTGCGACGTCAAATCCTTCTGCTGTGCTCCCGTCCATGCCATGATCATCGCGGGCAGCCTCATCGCTTCGGGCGTCTACGAGAGTGTCGCCGTCGTCGGTGGCGGCTCCCTCGCCAAGCTGGGGATGAAGTTTCGGGGCCATCTGGCCAAGGAGATGCCAATACTTGAGGATGTCCTGGTGGGTTTCGCCATCCTCATGGGCCGCGACGACGGCCGTAGCCCGGTGCTCCGGCTGGACAGCATCGGCCGCCACACCGTGGGAGTCGGGTCTGCTCAGCAGCAGATCATGGAGGCGCTGGTGAGTAAACCCCTGGACCAGGTGGGGCTGCACTTCCGCGACATGGGCAAGTACGCGACGGAGATGCATAACCCGGACATCACGGAAACCGTGGGGACGGGGAATGTCCCCCTCACCAACTACCGCGTCATCGCCGCTCTGGCGGCCCAGCGCGGGGAGATCGCATCCACCGCCGAGGCGCGAGACCGTTTCGTGGCTGAGCATGGGATGCCCGGCTTCTCCCCCACCCAGGGGCACGTTGCCTCCGCCATCCCCTACCTGGGACACGCCCTGGACAGCCTTCGGACGCGCGAGTACCAGCACGCCATGTTCCTGGCCAAGGGGAGCCTCTTTCTGGGACGTATGACCCAGCTTTCGGACGGGGTCTCCTTCATACTGGAGGCGAACCCGGGCCAGGCATAGACACAAGACAGATACAGGAGAAAGCGATGAATCTCAAAGGTAAGCACGTTATCATAGTCGGCGAGCGAGAGGGCATCCCCGGCCCGGCCATTGAGGCCTGTATGCGCAGCGCGGGGGCCGAACCGGTGCTGGTCCAGACCCAGTGCTTTGTGTGAACCTCCGCTGGCACCCTTGACCCGGAGGGTCAAGAAGAGATTCAGCAGACGGTGAAGCGCTACGGCAAGAAGGACATGGTCGTTGTCCTGGGCTCTCCCACCTCAGAGAGTGCGGAGGTCTTCGCCCGCACCCTCACCGAGGGCGATCCCTCTTGGGTCGGGCCCCTGGCAGGTGTCGCCCTGGGGTTGCCCGTTTACCACGTCCTGGAGCCCGAGATCAAGGGCCAGATTGATCCCCAGGTCTACCGGGAGCAGGTGAGCATCATGGAGTCTGTCCTGGATGTGGAGGCGGTAATCCAGGCCGTGAGCAGTGTCCGAGGAAGCCTCGGCCTCTAGCAGGCTGCGGTCTACGTGGAGCGCTTTGGGCGGAAGGATGGCATCCCCATGTGCCGGGACTGCACTCCCTGATGATATCCTTAACAGGGTAGCGCGACACTAGCATCTGGTTGAGGAGCGGGGCGTCACGATTCTCCGCTTGTGGTAAGCCTGTCGAAGCATGCGAGCGGAGGGAAACTCCCGCTCATGTCCTTCGACAAGCTCAGGATGAGCGGGAACTCAGGTTATGCCCTTCCTCCGCTCGTGGTGAGCCTGTCGAACCATGATTTACGCAAGTGAGCACTAGCGCCCATAAAAAAGCGAGGGTGCCCCACCGGTTAACGGGGGGCACCCTCGTCCCTTCTCCGCTGATGCCGGGCTATTTGGCCAGCCACGTCCTCTCGAAGACGGAGAGGGTCATCATCGCGGGGGTCGGCGTCAAGATATATCCCTTCAGGTCCGGCGTGGTGCCATTGAAGACCAGTATCCACCCCAGGGAGAGTTCGAAGGTCATCTCCTGGGTGAGCTTCTTCTCTATGGCCCGGACCATCGGAGCACGCTTCACCCGGTCCATCTCGCCGGTCTGCGCCTCTATCATCGCCTGAATCTCCGCCTGCAAGGCGGGCTCGGCCGCCGTCATCCCCTCCAACATGCATTTGTTGCTGGAGCTCAGTGGATAGAGCCAGCTGTATCTGAGAAGCCGGTCATCCGGGTCCCCTTGAGTTTCTTGCAGATTGACCCCCTGTACATTGAAGTTGCACACATCGATGTAGGTCGTCTGCACCGCTTGCTCAAGGGGCTGCATGGTTATCTCGATGCCCAGCTTCTTCTTCACCTGGTCCTTGAGGAAGAGGCAATAGTTCATGAAGTTCTGGCTGTTCCTCGATATGCAGGTGGTTTCGAACCGCTTCCCCTTTCCGAACACCTCATCCAGCAGCCGGTTCGCCTCCATGATGTCCTGGTCCTTGGGCTGCCGGTAGCCAGGCCACGTCCTCAGCTCATCCTCAGGAGTGCCCCACCAGAAGGAAGGATAAGGCTCCGTGAGACCCGTCAGCAACGCCCCCGAGCGACTCCCGTACATCTGGAACAGCTGCCAGTCGTTCCGGTCCAGGGCCAGGTGAATGGCCTGCCTCACCCGCCGGTCATTGAAAGGGACCCGGTTCAGGTTGAACCTTATTCCCGAGCCCCAGGTGTGCAAGCCCACGTGGACCGCTATCCGGTCAGGGAAGTCCCGCTCCGCCTGGGACACCTGCCCGGGCAGCAGAGCGGAGCTGGCACCGCCCAGCCAGTTGATCTGCCCCGTGGCCAGGGCCGTGAACCGGGTGGTGAAGTCCTTGAGGATGTACGAGTCGATACCGTCCAAAAGCGGCAGTCCCTCCCGGAAGTAGCTGGGGTTCCGCCGGGTCTTTGTTACAACGTCGGGCTGGAACTCCAGAGGCGCAAAGGCCCCCGTGCCTGTATGAAACCTGAAGCTCACGGGCGTACCCGTGCCCATCTCATCGAAGTGGTTGGCAACGTACCACTCTATCCACCCCTTGTCCAGCATGGGCACCGAGTAGAATACCCCCAGGGTCCTGGCCAGCACCTGGTTAAAGCTCACCACCGCGGTGTACCCCTTGGCTCCATCGGGGCAGGAGACGCCGGTGACGTGCTGCAGAGTGGCTCTCGGGACGCGCTTCGGCTCCGGCGGGCGCACATCGTACTCAACGCACCCCCTCCTCCAGCTTGAAGGTCAGGCTCAGGCCGTCGCTGGAGAGGGCCCAACTCTTGGCCAGGTCCCCGACCAGCGCTCCTGTCCCTGCCCACGGGTCATACCGCACCAGCGCGTTGTAGAGAGGGGGGACCATGGTTTCGTTGTTGGAGCTAGTAGTAACCGCCCGAAAGGTCGGTAAGGGGTTTGGCAACCCCGCCTTCATTATCCCGCCCCGCTTGGGCTCTCCCCACGCCGGCTTGTACCCCGGGAGCTGGGTGAGGGTGGCGGCAGACTGCCTGGGCGTGGCCGTGGGCGCTGCCGTGGCCGTGACCGTGGGCACTGCTGTAGCCGTGGGCACCAAGGTAGCCGTGGGCGTGGGCGCTCCCGGCACCAGGGTGGCCGTGGCCGTGGGCACCAAGGTGGCCGTGGGCACAGTGGTGGCCGTGGCCGCGGGAGCAAGGGTGGCCGTGGGCGGCGAGGTGGGCGTCGCCTTCTCGCCCGCGCACGCCAGGCCTACCCCCAGCATGGCCATTACGAGTACTGTCAGAACCTGCCCGTGACGCGCCGATATACGCACACTCACCCGTCACTTCCCAGGACAACTGCCGAGATGCTAGCATGGCATCCTGTGTTTGTCAACGAAGGGTGCCGTCTCCTGGTCTGTGAGTGGGCTGCTGTTGAGGGGAGCCATTGGCCGAACAAGGGAGGTTCGTCCCGAGAATCGGGCCTCTTCCGTCGGCAATTGTAAACCGTCAGCATTCGTGGGACACCTTCGGGCTCTGGAAAACCGAAGAGATGGAGGGTTCGTGAAGGCTCCTTCGGGGGGCAGAGCACCCTCACGCGAAAGGAGTGAGGTGGTCCCCGTTCTTAGGGCAGCGAGGGGGCTAACTCAAGAGAGTCTTCCGCTGTTGAACGTGGCGTGCCCTCAGGGTCTGACGATAACACATCCTGTTCCTGGGAGTACCTCCCTGGCTGTCCCTGTGGGAACACCTGGCGAGGCGTCTGATAGTCCAGGGCTTGGTGGGGCCGCTCATTGTTGTGGAAGCGCTCTTATACCTGTTCATGACCCAGGCGGCCTGTCAACCTGCGGCGATGATGCCCACGCCCACCTCCGCTCAGGTGGCCCGCCCCTAATACCATCCCCGGGCCTTCATGGCCTCGGCCACCCTCCTGAGGGACACCATGTAGGCCGCATTCCGCATGTCAACCCTGTGCTCCACGGATACCGGGAGCACGTCGTGGAAGGCTTTGGTCATCTTCCGGTCGAGCCGCTGGTGCACCTCCTCCAGCTCCCAGTAGAGGCCAGAGATGTTCTGGACCCACTCGAAGTAGGAGACGGTAACCCCGCCGGCGTTGCAGAGGAAGTCGGGGATGATGAAGACACCCTTGTCAAAGAGGATGTCGTCGGCTTCGGGGGTGGTGGGGCCGTTGGCCAACTCCGCTATTACCTTCGCCCTTATCCGGGAGGCGTTTTCCTGGGTGATGACGTTTTCCAAGGCGCTGGGCACCAGGATGTCCACCTCCATCTCCAGGAGCTCTTCGCCGGTTATCGCCCTGGTCCCGGGAAAGCCGACGACGGAGCCAGTCCTGGCCTTGTGCTCCAGGACGGCGCGAGGGTCCAGTCCCCTGGAGTTGTAGATGCCTCCTCTTGTGTCGTTCACGGCCACGATCTTACACCCCATGAGCTCCTTGAGCAGGATGGCACCGAAGGAGCCGACGTTTCCGTAGCCCTGGATGGCCACCGTGGCTGTTGCGAGGTCTATTCCCAGGTGCTTGGCCGCCTCCCGGACGCAGTAAACGCCCCCACGGGCGGTGGCATCGTTCCGCCCCTGGGAGCCTCCAATGGAGAGCGGCTTCCCCGTGATGACGCCAGGCGAGGGGAAGCCCTTTATCTTGCTGTACTCGTCCATCATCCAGGCCATGGTCTGAGAGTTGGTGTAGACGTCGGGGGCTGGGATGTCAATCTCCGGCCCCAGGAACTTCCAGACAGCCTGTATGTAGCCCCGGCTCAGCCTCTCCAGCTCGCCTTGAGACATGGTCCTGGGGTCGCAGATGACCCCACCCTTGGCCCCGCCGTAGGGGAGGTCCACCATGGCGCACTTCCAGGTCATCCAGGAGGCCAGTGCCCGCACCGTGTCGATGGTTTCCTGGGGATGGTAGCGGATGCCCCCCTTCATAGGGCCGCGGGCGTCGTTGTACTGGACCCGGAAGCCCTTGAAGAGCCTCAACTCGCCGTTGTCCATCCTCACCGGGAAATGCACCAGCAGCTCGCTATTGCCACTGTAGGCTCCTCCTCAATCTCAATCTGCTATATACGATTGTCAGCCCTCGAAGGGGCCTTGGAGCCATACAGCCATGGTGCTCTATGCCGCTTCTCGACTAAAGAATCGGCAGGTATCTCTTCAGCTCGTAGTCGGTGACATAGGCCCTGTACTGGTCCCACTCCATCTTTTTGTTCTGGATGAAGGAGTTGAAGACGTGATCACCCAGGGTCTTGCGCACCAGCTCGCTCTTCTCCGCCAGTAGAATGGCCTCCGAGAGGCTTCCAGGAAGGGTGCCGATCCCCCGCCGAGCGCGCTCCTTTTCCGTCATCTCGTACACGTTGTCCTGTACTGGATCGGGCACTGGGTAGCTCTTTTCAATCCCCTCCAGTCCCGCTGCCAGCATTACGGAAAAGGTCAGGTAAGGGTTGCAGGCGGGATCGGGGGCGCGGTACTCAATGCGCACCGATGACTCCCTGCCTTCCTTGAAGGCAGGCACTCTGATGAGGTCGGAGCGGTTGATGCTGGCCCAGGATATGTACACCGGGGCCTCGTACCCCGGCACCAGCCTCTTGTAGGAGTTGACCCACTGGTTGGTCACCGCGGTTATCTCCGGGGCATGGCGCATGAGGCCGGCGGTATAGGACCGGGCCAGTTTGGAAAGGTGGTACTGGCCATCGGCATCGAAGAAGGCGTTCTTATTCCCCCGAAAGAGGGACTGGTGAACGTGCATGCCGCTCCCGTTGATGCCGAAGACGGGCTTGGGCATGAAGGAAGCGTAGCAGCCGTGTTTCGCGGCGGTCTCTTTGATCACCACCCGGTACGTCATGACGTTGTCGGCCATGGTCAGGGCGTCGGAGTAGCGTAGGCTTATCTCGTGCTGGCTGGGGGCCACCTCGTGGTGGCTGTACTCCACGGGGATGCCCATGGCTTCCAGGGTCAGGACGGCATCTCGCCGCAGCTCTGAGGCCGTCTCAGGGGGGGTCTGGTCGAAGTATCCCCCGTGGTCCAGTAGCTCTGTTCCCTCGGAGTTCTTGAAGTAGAAGAACTCCAGCTCCGGCCCGACGTAGAAGGTGTAACCCATGCGGGCGGCCCGCTCCAGGTTCCGCTTGAGGACGTATCTTGGGTCTCCCTCAAAGGGTTTTCCATCCGGGGTAAGGACGTCGCAGAACATCCGGGCCACGGCGTTCTGCTTGGGCCGCCACGGGAGGATGCAGAAGGTGGTGGGATCGGGCATGGCCACCATATCGCTCTCGTCGATGCGGGCAAATCCCTCGATAGAGGAGCCGTCAAAGCCTGCCCCCTGCTCCAGGGCGGTCTCCAACTCCTGGGAGGTGAAGGCAAACCCCTTGAGGGTTCCCAGGATGTCGGTGAACCAGAAACGGATGAACTTGACGTCGTTCTCCCTTACGGTTCTCAGGACGTACTCCTTGGCTTCGTCTCGCTCTTTCGTCATCAGCAACTCCTCGGCGCGTTAGGTGGATAAACAGGCTGAATGATAGACGGTTGTGAAATTTCTGTCAAACATCCGCGGCAGACCTCCCCGTTCAGCACTTTCAACAAAAGAACCCAGAGAAACGGGCGCGGACACCCTCTTGGGGGGTCAAGGATGAGACCCTGCAGGACCTTCCACTTCAGGCTCCAGGGACGGCCCGAGGGCCCTTATCGGAGGTGCTAGGGCCTGACGGCGACTACCTCCAGCCAGTTTCGAGGTATGAACTCCACATTCATCTCCTCGAACACCTGGGTTGCCCCTTTCTGAAGAGCCATGCTGGCTTCCTTCAGAGGCACACCAGGCATGACGCCCATTATCCAGTCCTCAAACTGACTTATCAGCACCCAGCCCTCCAGGGGGACCTGGACAGTGTTGACTCGCTGCTCCTTGATCTGGAAACCGCGCTCCTTCAGAATCTGGGTGTACTGCTCCACGGTCAGGTGCTGCCGGGCCTCCACCTTCTCCGCCTTGACCGGGGAGAGGCCATACTCCGACCGGAGAATACGCAACGACCTGAACATCCACCGCCGGTACCACTGCTCCGTCTCCGGGGGGTGACTTCCCTCATAGAAAGAGGTGTTGAAGGCAAAAACCCCTCCACTCCGCAGGGTGGAGAAGACCTCGCCTGAAAGCTGCGCTTTGTCCGGCACCAGGTGGATGGCATTGCAGAACACCACTGCATCCACCTTCCCATTGACCAGCTGCGATAGCTGTTCGGCCCGACCCAGGACGAACTCTACCATGGCTGACTTGGCGTTCTGTAGCTCCTCCCTCGCCTGCTTCAGCGCCGAAGTCGAGAGGTCCACTCCGATGACCAGGCTCTCTCGGGCCCCCCGCAGCTTCTCAAGGATAATCTTGGTCACTCCACCAGTGCCACAGGCCAGGTCCACGACCCGCTGGCCCGGCCTCACCTGGGAGAGGTCTACGAGGCTGGCATTCACCCTCTGATAGAATGGGGATTTGGCAAAGGCCGCAAAGGAGAACTCCTCATGCCCGCCTTCATCAGTTACCCAACTCGCTGTCGTCATTGCATCGGCCCCCTACACTTAGTTACTGTATGATACCGCCTGCGCTGGGCTCCCGTCAAGGCGTGCCCTCTCCAGAGGTGAAGGAGACCCGACTGGCCCCGAAGCCGCCACAGGGGAGACCCCTCTTCAATCCACCCTGGCCAGGAGGGCGCGCTCCCTTCCCGCCAGGTCCTTGACCAGTGAGAAGCTGCCCTGGGGTAGCATGGTGCCGGCCAGGACGCAGACCTCCGTCCTCTGGGTGGGGGATATCTCTACAACCAGGCCGCCGCCCCTGCGCAGCTTCGCCAGGGCTTGAGGTATCAGGGAGCGCACCACCTCCAGGCCGTCCAGGCCACCGTCCAGGGCCTCCCTGGGTTCAAAGCGCACCTCCCTGGGAAGATGGGGGATTTCGGCCCTTGGAACGTAGGGCGAGTTGCTGACCACTATGTCCACGGCCTCGGGCACCGGCTCAAGGAGGTTCCCCTCCAGCACGATGACTCTCCCCTCAAGCCGGTGGCGCTGGCAGTTATGCCGGGCCGTCTCTATCGCCCGGGTAGATACGTCGGTGGCGTACACCACCGCCTGGGGCAGATGCGCCGCCAGGGATATGGCGATGGCCCCACTGCCGGTGCCCACATCCGCTATGCGGATGGGCCGGTCCGAAGGGAGCGACCTGGCAAGCTCAAGGGCCAGCTCCACCAGCAGCTCCGTCTCTGGACGGGGAATGAAAACCCCGGGGCTCACCGCCATGTTGAGGCCGTAGAACTCCCGGTAGCCGCAGATATACGGCCATGGCTCTCCCCCCAGACGCCGGGCCAGGTCTTGCCCCAGGGCCTCTCGTTCCTCCAGGGTGACGGGTCTCTCGGGGGATGAGTAGAGTCGGGAACGGTTTAGACCCACGGCTTTCATCAGAAGCAGGTCTGCCTCCAGGGATGCCTCCTCTACTCCGTGGGACGCCAGGGAAGAGCGGGTCTCTTCCAGGAGCGCTTGGAGGATCAAAGCGGGGCCTCTTGCAGCCGTTTGGCCTGCTCTTGAGCGGCCAGGGTGTCGATGAACTCGTCCAGCTCCCCCGCCAGCATCCGCTCCAGGTTATGGCTGGTAACGCCTATGCGGTGGTCCGTGACCCGGTTCTGGGGATAGTTATAGGTACGCACCTTCTCTGAACGGTCTCCTGTGCCCACCTGGGAGCGGCGGTCGGCCGCCGTCTCATCCTGCTGTCGGCTTACCTCCCTGTCCAGGATGCGGGCCCGTAGAACTGCCATGGCCCGCTGCTTGTTCTTGAGCTGGGAGCGCTCGTCCTGACAGATGGCCACAATCCCCGTGGGGATGTGGATAATGCGCACCGCCGTGGCCACCTTCTGCACGCTCTGTCCGCCGTGCCCGCCGGCGTGGAATATGTCAATGCGCAGGTCGTTGGGGCCTACGTTCACCTCCACCTCCTCTGCCTCCGGGAGAACGGCCACGGTTGCCGTGGAGGTGTGGATGCGTCCCCCCGTCTCGGTGACGGGAATCCTCTGCACCCGGTGAGCGCCCCTTTCGTGTTTGAGGCGACTGAAGGCGCCCTTGCCCTTGACCTCGAAGACGATCTCCTTGAACCCCCCGATGCCCGTGGAGTTGGAGTCTATGACATCCACCTCCCACCTCTTGCTCTGGGCGTAGCGGGCGTACATTCGATACAGGTCCCCGGCAAAGAGGGCGGCTTCCTCGCCCCCCGTTCCAGCCCTCACCTCCACTATAACGTCCCTGTCGTCGTTGCGGTCCCTGGGAAGCATGGCGAGACGCAACCTCTGCTCCAATTGCTCCCTTCGCTGCTGAAGGGAGTCCATCTCCTCCTGGGCCAGGGTTCTGAGACCTTCGTCGGAGCTCTCGTGCAGGAGGGCTCTGGTCTCCTCTAGCTGCCCACTGACCTTTCTGTGTTCCTGGTAGAGAGAAACCAGGCCCTCTATGGAGGCCCGCTCCTTGGCCAGGGCCTGGACGCGCTCGTGGTCCGTGGAGACCTCCGGGCGGGCCAGCAGCTCCTCTATCTCGGCAAAGCGCTGCTCTACGGACTGAAGCCTATCGTACACGGTGGTCATCGTCTGTGAACATTATATCAGGAAGAGGAAGGCTGCGGAGTTACCGCGCCACAGCAGGGTCTTCTGATTGTTTTAGTTTAAGGATCGACCACGCTCGTACCCTTCGACAGGCTCGCCATGAGCGGTTCTGCTTCCCGCTCATGGCGAGCCTGTCGTCCCCTGACATGTAGCGGTATATGTGCTATACTCCTGGCAGTTGGGATAGGAGGTGCCTATGAGCACCGCTACTGCTGCCAAGAGTGCTGCTGCTGTAGGATACTTCAGGGTCTCCACCATGAACCAGGCCGGGGAGCGCCACGTCTCCCTTGAAACCCAAGAGGCGTCCTTCCGCGTATACTGTACCACCAACGGCCTTACGCCGATAGCCACTTTCACCGAAGTTCAGAGTGGCCGCCGGGATGATCGCATTCAGTACCAGGCCATGATGGTCACCAGGTACAGGAACCCCCGTGCCATGGGTATATAGGTGATGTCTGCCGCCCACACCTGGCTGGGCCGGGTAATCTCCATGCCCTCCAGCAGGTATGGGTAAGATTCTGTGTCCCGGTGTCGCCTTGCTAGTCCTGGGCCGCCGGTAGATGGCCCGCAGCCCCATTATCCGCATCAGCCGCCGGACCCGCTTCCGATTGACGCAGTACCCTTGTTTCCTCAACCCCACGGAGAACCGGCGTGACCCGTAGAAGGGCGTGGCCAGGTATTGGTGGTCATGAGCTTCATGCAATCCAAGTCCTCCCGTGGGGCTTTCGATGACCGGTAGTACACGCTGGAACGGCTGATATCCAATAACCTACACCGACGCACTACTGAGAGCGACGGGTGCTGGCGGTCCACCATGGCGCGCCGTCGCTCCCCACTCAGCGACCTAACCTCCCCTCCAAAAAATCCCGCTCCACCTTGAGCTGCCCAATCTGCTTCCTAGGGTTGAGCGACGAGGGCCTCGTCCTTCTTTTGACCCTGACCATCGCTAAAGATGCCGGAGGCACCCTCCGGCAGGGCCCTCTTCCAGATACGAACCTGGCTCGGATGAACCCCGTACCGGCCGGCTATCTCTGCCGTGCTCTCTTCTTCTCTCAGCGCTTCCAGGGCCACCTTGGCCTTGAACGATGGGCTGTGGTTCTTACGACTCTGCTTCATATCCTGCTCCTCCTTCTCTATCTCTCTCTGTCATTCTAGGAGCAGGACACGACCTTAACTACCTGTCCGAATTCTGGGGTCCACCTCAGATTGCGCAGCCGAGGTCACGATCCACCGTTCCGGTACATTCAGTCACCCTGGCGACGCCTAGCGCGATAGCCGGGCTCCATCAGCGATAGTTGCTCCACTTCCGCAAAGTTGGATACACCAACGCCCAACAACCGAAACCTCCGCCCAGGGTGCAACTCCTTTCCAAGGAGTTGCTGCGCAGTCCGCTGAATAGCAAAGATATGCGAAGTGGGAACCGGCAAGGAGGTCGAGCGCGTGAGGGTAGTGAAGTCTTCCAGCCTTAGCTTCACTGTCACCGTCCGGCCCTTGAGGCCCTCCCTGGAGAGGCGCATGGCAACCTTCAAGCACAGCATGGAAAGCTGCAGGGTGATGGCCATCGGATCAGAGAGGTCTTTCTCAAAAGTGACCTCGGCACTGAGGGACTTGGCTTCGTGCTCTGTGACAACAGGCCTAGCGTCTTCACCCCGACTCAGGGCCAGTAGTCTCTCGCCTCGTTTTCCGAACCGCTCCTCGGCCCATTGCACGCTTTGACCGGCCAGATCGCCAAGCGTGAGGATGCCTTCGTGACGCAATCGGTCTTCTGTCTTAGGGCCAATACCCCACAGGTGCTTCACTGGCAAAGGAGCAAGAAAGGTTCGTTCATGTCCGGGTTCTACCACCAGCAGGCCGTCGGGTTTGCTCAGGTCTGATGCAATCTTGGCCACTGATTTAGAAGTGGCAATACCCACGGATATGACAAGGCCGGTCTCCACCAGCACCCGTTCCTTGAGGTTTCCTCCCACCGCTGTTGTGGGGATGCCTTTCACCACCAAGTGCGTGATGTCCACGAAGGCCTCGTCCAGAGAGATTGGTTCTACTTGGGGAGTGACCTCGTGGAAGATAGCCATGACCTCTTTGGACTTCTCCTGGTAGCGGTGGAAACGGGGATGGAGCGTTACACCTCCGGGGCATAGCCGAACGGCCTGCGCCATCGACATAGCAGAGCGCACCCCGAACTTGCGAGCCTCGTAGGAACAGGATGCGACTACACCTCGCCCTTGTGGGCTTCCCCCTACCAAAACCGGCTTGCCCCTGAGCGCAGGGTTGTCCAGTTGCTCGACGGAGGCGCAGAAAGCATCCAGGTCTGCATGCATCACAAACATCGCAGGCATGACCATATTGTAGAGATTGTGAGAGTGTTTTGCATTTCCAACTTGTTGTTGGCTTGGGATCGCAGAATCGGCGTCCGTGCTCTGTTTGGTGCGGTTCCTATGGCGGTTCCTTAGTTGTCGGCCTTCATCCCCATCTGCTGTGACAGTTTTGCGGTCTCGGTGACCGAAGATCTGTTGTCCTCACCCCAAGAACCGATCCAGGTTAATGTTAGAGACTCTGGACCGAGCAAGTAAAAGAGAGCGGGTAAGAGTCGGAATGGGGAGTGACTCCATTTATTCCATCCTGCCTCACTAACGGAGGGTCTGTCTTCCTAGGTCGAGTACTTGGTCAGCGAGGTGAGCTAGCATACCCCACCCAAATTCGTGGCGGCGAGTTACCTCAAGATCGCCAGTATACCAGTCGAAGAGGACGTGGCTGGCGCCCAGAGAACTCAATGCTTCAAGGTCTCGGCGCACTTGATCAATTGTCCCTTCGCCAACTTGGCGGGTTTCGTCGGGTTGGGGCTTGGCGGTAATCGTGAGGCGAATACGAGGCGCTAACGCAGGGACTGGACTCTGGGATTGTTCAGCGAATGCATGGATCCTCGGCAGTCCGTCGTTGCGCAACCAGTCAAGTCTGAAGCGATTGGGATGCCAGGCCTCACCAAAACGGACAGCTCGTTTGAGCGCTGCATCGCTGACGCCGCCGACCCAGATGGGCGGGTGAGGTTTCTGTAAGCACTCTATCCCAGAGACGTCTTGAAAACTGACGTACTTTCCGCTAAAGGACGCCGTCTCGTTGGTCCACAAGGTCTTTATGGCGGACAAGTATTCGTTAGCGATTGCGCCTCGCTGGTGGAAAGGAATGCCGAGTGCTTCATATTCAGTCTGAGTGTTACCGATGCCAACGCCGAATATGAAGCGCCCGCCGCTCACGTTGTCTATGTTAGCACCAAGCCTAGCCATGAGCACCGGATGTCGGTAAGGGACGACAATCACGGTGGTGCCAAGCTTGATGTTTTTTGTCTGGCCCGCGAGCCAGGGAAGGGTAGCAAAGGCATCGTAGTAGGGCTCGGGATACCTTTTGCTCACCTCCTTGGTAACCGCCAGATGGTCCGAAATCATGGCAAAGTGGTAGCCGAGGGACTCGGCGATAAGGGTCCACCTCAGGAGGCCTGACGGACTAACCCCCGGGCCAAAGTTGAGCAGGTTTACTCCAAACTGCATCTGTCCCTCCTCGTAACACGTATCGGCGGCTAGGCAGCGATCCCCAATAATGCTACCACGAAGATGCCCCAGCGGAGGTGCATTCGCTGGATCGCTTTCATAGTTGCCCTAGCTAAAGATCCGCCCCCGATGCCCTTGCCGAAAGAGAACTCGGTCTTGAGGAATCCCGACATGCTGGTGCGCATTTTCAGGACTGATCGTGGAGATCTACGATTGCCTGGTACCTCGCTTGGGGACATCGCTTGAATCCCCTCCGCCTTGACCGAGTGCTCGGACTCTGACATCTATTATATATACAGACTTGGCCGCTCTGACGCCCACTGATGCTGGCCACAGTACGGCTCTGGACCATCCCAACTCCCACGGGACCCCCAGCGGGGCTTTCATGGAGCAAGCATGAAGGGTGGCGAGTTCAATCTCATGATCCTTGAGCCATTGCTTCCGCCCTTGCCAGTCTGGACAGTACTGGGCAACGAGTTGCCAGAACGCCTTTAGCAGATAGTAGGCGATAAGGGTGGCGCCCCCCAGGTACCGCCGGTAGAATAGGTCATCGGGTTCATCCAAAGACACCCTACGGCTCGTCAGATTAACTCGGATTAACTCGAAGGATATTGTGGGTCAGTCCCTGTACCATGTCATGTCCTCCATCGGCCCGTGCTCAGTCGGCTGGCTACCCCCGATTATGGGAGGGAACACCAGTAAAACCGAACCCTCGGGCACAGTGTCCGAGGGGCTGGCCAGCGTACCGTTCAGGCTGGCGTTCCAGGGTTCATTCAGGTCTATGCCCCGTTTCACCAGCACTTCCCGCACGGTGCAACCCCCCTCTACCTCCAACTCCACGCGGCCTTTCCCGTTCTGGAGGAACTGCTGAAGCGTACCCAGCACATCCACAATCACGCGCATTCGTGAGACTCCTATCTGGGGATCGTTGCACCGGTTATCCGAGACACCCCACCCCGTGTCAATCTGGAGCTATCGTGCACAGCATTCCCTATGCTAAAGACTCTGTCTGCACTGGAGGGTGCTGGACGTCAGAGCAAGGTCGAACCTTTCTTTTCTTTGCGCTGCTCTCCGTGGTATACTCCCGGCATTCTTCCGTCGTGACCAAGGGAGTCAACCTACCCAGGGAGTAGCCGTGGGTGGAGCAAACACCCCGAAGAAGAAGTGCATGACCAACTTTGTCATAACTCTTGACTACCCCGCAGCCCGTCTGCCCGCCGTAGCAGGAGGCAAAGGCGCTTCCCTGGCCAGAATGCGGAGTGTGGGACTGCCGGTCCCCTCGGGGTTCCTAGTGACCATTGAGGCATTCCATCGCTGCAACTTCACCCTGTCTGAGAACCTGGAACGGGAACTGGCCAACACAGACCCTGCTAATCTGACAGCCCTGGAGCCCCTGTGCCAGGCAGCCCGCCAGGCTATTCTGAGCCAAGGAGTGCACGATGAGGTGGCCTCCGCCGTCGCAGCAGCTTACGCAGAGATGGGAGACGGTGTTGCGGTGTCCGTCCGCTCGTCGGCTACCGCCGAGGACCAGGCATGGGCCAGCTTCGCTGGACAGTACGACTCCTTCCTCAATATCGTGGAGCCTGATGATCTTTTACAGCGACTGTCCCAAGTATGGGCGTCCCTCTACTCCACCAGGGCTGTCGCCTACAGGCTACGGCTAGGTTTGCCACACCGCTCAGCAAGTATGGCCGTGGTTGTGCAGCGGCAGCTCCGGCCTCGGGCGGCGGGCGTCCTCTTCACCCGAGATCCCGTCACGGGGCATGGGGGTCACTACCTGGTCAACGCCGCCCTTGGCCTGGGAGAAGGGGTGGTAGCAGGGCGGGCACCCTCTGATACCTTCACAGTGGACGGAGCCACCGGAGAGGTCCTCTCTCAGGTCTTGGCCAGGAAGGACGTCATGATGACTCTAGCCCCAGGGGGGGGAGTAGAACCGTCGCCTGTGCCCACGGGGCAACAGGATGCCCCGACACTGACCCAGCAAGAGCTCGCCCAGTTGGGAAGGCTGGCCTACCAGGTGACGCAGCTTTTCCGTGCCGACCAGGACATAGAGTTTGCCGTCCAGGACGATGAGGTCTGGCTACTCCAAGCTCGGCCACTCACGGGCATGGGCGAACCCCCGCCTTTCCCGGTCGTATGGGAAGACCCAGCCGACGCCGAGCTCACCTGGACTCGTGACCAGTCTGGTGGCCGGGGACCCAGCTTCAGGCTCCAGGAGGATGCCGCGCGGTTCTATGCAGAGGGACTACGAGTCTGCTTTCAGGAAACGGGGACTCCCATGGCCCGCAGCCACCTCCTGGGCTTCTTTAACGGCTTTGCCTACTCCCACTCCCCTGTGATGGCGAATGCGGAGGTATCTGAGCGCCAAGATAGGCACGCGGCCCGGGACAGCGCCTACCAAGAGCAGGGCACATCGTTGTACGAGAGAGAGATCCGCCCCCAGGTGGAGCAGACCCTGGCTGAGTTGGCCAAGCTCCGTTCTAAGAAGGCCTCGCTTGTGGTGCTGGTGGACCACCTGGAGCATGCCCTGGAGGCGTATGGACACGTTATGGGCAATCTGCACTGGAGTATGGCAGCAGCAGACACGCGCGTGGACTGGCCTTCCACTTACCGTGAGATCACCGGTGAGTCAGAGGTGGCTTCAGGCACCCTGCTTCAGGCCATACCAAACAAGACCACCCGTCTGGTACATCGTCTCAGAAACCTGGGTCGCCTGGTACAGCAAGACCCCGATTTGACCGCTATCTTTCAGGAGCGCGCCTATCACAATCTTTGGGAAGCACCCCTACGCAGCCGCCCATCGGTGCGGCATTTCCGCACCCGGCTCCGAGGCCTCCTTCGCACCTATGGATTGCGGACGGGCAGAGGGTTTGGCTCAGCAATTGACTTCACCTCCCCCACCTGGAACATGAACCCCCAGCAACCCCTGGACATGATCGCTTCCTATGTCCAGCAAGACCTGGGTGCTCTGGAGCGTCTTGAGACCCAAGGTCGACGATCGCGGCGACAGGCAGAGCGTCGCGTGCGCCGTATGCTATCCAGCGATCCAGAACGCCTCCGGCATTTCAACAGGGACCTGGCCATGGCAGTGGAGGGGGTGAAGCGGATGGAGAATCACAATCACATCATGGAGCAGGGGGTCAATGGCGCCTTGAGGGAGGCTATCTATTGGACCGGCCAGCGCCTGGTGAGAGTGGGCCTTCTGGATAACCCTGATGACGTCCTCCATCTCGCTCTGGCCGAGCTGCGGGAGTTGGCTGAGGGCAGAGGCCCCGACAACCTCAAGGCGCTGGTGCAAGAGCGCTCAGAGGAGTTCAAGGCCCGTAGTCGTCTGCGGCCTCCCGCGACCTTGGGCAAAGTTGGGCCACCGGGAACCCTACCTCCCAATCCCGGCGCTATGTATGACATCCCTCCAGGTGCAGGGGTGGATGGACTGCTGCTTCGGGGAACGGGGGCATCTCCTGGAAAGGTGACCGGCCGAGCACGAGTGGTATCTATGACCCCAGCGCTACCCCAGGTGGAGCGTGGAGACATCCTGGTAGCCCCAAACGTGGGCCCTGCCTGGACCCCCATCCTTCCACTGCTGGGGGGGTTGGTTCTGAATGCGGGTGCCGTTTTTCAGCACGCAGCCTTGGTAGCCCGGGAATACGGTCTCCCGGCGGTCATCATGACCAGAGATGCTACCAGGGTCATCGTGGATGGCCAGACCATCACTGTTGATGGTGACCAGGGCATCGTTGATCTCTTGCCCCCACCCTGAGAAAGCTCATCCAACCCAGGGCGGCTCCTCATGATTCCCCAGATCAAACGGCGCACCGGTGGCAGATTGTGACGCCGCCCTCGTTGAACCATCAAGTGGCTTAGGATACCCATCTAGGCGGGAAATACCCAGAGAAACAACGGAGGCATAACCATGAAATCAAGATGTCCTTTCAAAGTATGTATCTACGAGTTGAAGAAACCCGTCATAGATCCCAAGAAGTGCCCCGGTTGCCAAAGGTTGAGGTGGCCGTCCCCTGGATACGAGGAGCGCCCAAGCCTATCGCAGTCAAGCGACACACTACAACCTGCTCAGAAGCCCCATGCCACCGATGATGAACATCCAGAATGAGAACGTAATGCGGGAGGTGTCGTTGGTCAACGATTAGGTCGGTAGTTAAATGGTCAGGGAGGATGTCAGTCAATGAAAGGACTGACATTGACGACGAAAGAACAGGTACGGGTGCAGGTTCTGAACGGGGTGCTGGAGGGCCGCTGGTCAGCGAAGGTGGTACAATCAAGATGTCTGAAAAGACCTCAAACGAGGAGCCTCTTCACCCCAATCCCTCGGGTCTCGAAGTGTCCAATAGGCGCTGACACCCAACAACACTACACTAGGAGGTGGAGGGGTTGACTAGCACATGAAGCGTGGTGGTATGATGCATCCATTCCACCATTGCGAGCGCATGTCGATATAAGGGAGCGAATGAGGAGGTGACGATGGTATCAGTTGAAAGCCACGCATGTCGTAGATGCAACCCGTCAGAGTGAAGTAGACCCGAAGATTCGGACAGGACAGGGACTCCGACGGTTTGTGACGAGGGGTTGAGGCTGCCTCAAGCGAGGCGGCGCTCATCGGGACGACCCACAACTTGCTCAAGCTGTGGCGCAGCGGGCAGGCCCCTTGGGGATGGGCCAAGGCTCGGTGGAACTAGGCGAAGAATGTGCCTTCCTGGGACGCTCAGAGGCGGATGGATGTGAAGTCGCCCAGCTCAGCTGCTGCGGTGGAAAGCCCACACATCGGTGGCAGGTAGTTAGCCTATGAGTCTGTGAGACAAGCTCAGGAGAGGTGCGCTATGCAGGATTTTGAGTACGTTGCACCTACTACCCTAGAAGAGGCCGTGAGGCTCTTGGATGGAAATGGCCTAAAAGTGAAGGCCCTGGCTGGAGGGACGGATATCCTCGTCCAACTGCGGGCCAATCGCTTCCAGGTCGACCGCCTGGTAGACATCAAGGGAATCCCTGAACTCAACCAGCTCTCCTGCTCCGAGGCTGACGGGCTCACCCTAGGAGCCGCCGTTCCCTGCTACCGGGTCTACGAAGACGAGCGTATTGCACGGCTGTACCCTGCCCTGGTAGACGCGACCTCCCTCATCGGTAGCATCCAGGTCCAGAGCCGGGGCACTGTCGGAGGCAACCTCTGCAACGCCGCACCCAGCGGCGACTCCATCCCAGCCCTCATCATACTGGGTGCTACCTGTGAGATAGCAGGCCCCAAGGGACGCCGCACAGTACAGGTAGAGAGGTTCTGCACCGGACCTGGCAGGAACGTGCTCGAGCCAGGGGAGATGCTGGTGTCTCTGAAGCTCCCGCTTCCCAAGGCCAACTCCGGCGCCCACTTTCTGCGGTTCACTCCGAGAAAGGAAATGGACATCGCCGTTGTAGGAGTGGGAGCGTCCGTCCTTCTGGACGACGCTCGACAGCGTATCCTCTCGGCGCGAATAGCCCTGGGAGCGGTAGCACCCACGCCCCTCCTGGCCAGGGAAGCTGGTGACCTGCTCGCGGGCAGGGAGGCCAGCGAGGCCGCCATCGAGGAAGCCGCGAAGGCTGCCAGGGCGGCCGCTCGCCCCATCACCGACATCCGGGGCACCGCTCGCCAGCGGACCCACCTGGTAGGGGTGCTCACAAAACGTGCCCTTGGCACCGCCATCGCCAGGGCCAAGGAGGGAAAGAAGCCATGACGGGGAGGACCCACGTACACACCAGTATCAACGACACCGATGTGGACTTTCTCTGTGAGAGTCGCCAGAGCCTGCTGGAGGTACTCAGGGATGTGCTCTGGCTCTTCGGCACCAAGGAAGGCTGCAACGACGGAAACTGTGGCGCATGCACCGTCATCATGGACGGGAGGATCGTGGACTCCTGCCTCGTCCTGGCCGTGGAGGCCGAGGGCAAGACCATTACCACCATAGAGGGGATAGCCCAGGCAGAGGGCCTGCACCCCTTGCAGCAGGCCTTCCTCGAAGGTGACGCCCTCCAGTGCGGCATCTGCACGCCGGGCTTCGTCCTAGCCGCCAAAGCCCTCCTGGACCGGGAGCCCGACGCCGACGAGACACGCATCCGCCACTGGCTGGCTGGGAACCTCTGCCGCTGCACCGGCTACGACAAGATAGTCCGGGCGGTTCTCAAAGCAGGTAAGGAAATGAGGGAGGAAGCCCCATGACCGCTACCGCCAGGCAAGAGAGCAAGGGTTCAGGCCCCTTCAAGGTCGTGGGAACCAGGACCACCCGCCACGATGGCGTGGACAAGGTTACGGGACGCGCCAGGTTCGGGGCCGACATCTCCATGTCCGGACTGCTGCACGGCAAGGTGCTCCGCAGCCCCCACGCCCATGCCCGTATCCGCTCCATCGATACCAGCATGGCGGAGGCGCTGCCCGGCGTGAAGGGGGTGGCCACCGCCCAGGACTTTCCCATAATCCGAGGCCAGGCCCTCGACTTTTCGGGGGCCGTGAGCAACGCCCGGGTCACGGCGGAGGTCATCCTGGCCCACGAGAGGGTGATGTACGCAGGTCACGCCGTGGCCGCCGTGGCGGCTACCAGCCCTCACATCGCTGAAGAGGCCACCAGGCTCATCCGGGTGGACTACGAAGCTTCGCGAGTCGAGCGGCTCGGCAGTGGAGAGGACACAAGCCCCGGGAGCAACATAGCCAGCCACATCCAGTTGAAGCGCGGCGACGTGGAGCAGGGGTTCGGGGAGGCCGAGGTCATAGTCGAGCGGGAGCTCTCCACCCAGACCATCCACCAGGGTTACATCGAGCCTTTTGCCTCCACCGCGCACTGGGCGCCGGATGGCCACGTGACCATCTGGACCACCACCCAGGGTATCTTCGGCGTTCGTGCCTCCACCAGCGCCATCCTGGGTATACCAGAGTCCATGGTGAAGGTCATCCCCATGGAAGTCGGCGGCGGCTTCGGAGGCAAGGCCTCCATTTACCTTGACCCCGTGGCAGCGGTCCTCTCCAAGAAGACCGGCCACCCAGTCAAGATGGTCATGACCCGCAAGGAGGTCTTCGAGGGCACAGGCCCCGGCTGCGCCGCCATAATGCGGGTCAAGATGGGCGCCGATAGCAGCGGGCGGATCACCGCGGCCCAGTTCTGGTTGGCCTACCAGGCGGGAGCATTCCCAGGCTCATCAGTGTCTGGGGGAGCGACCACCGGGACGGGACCCTACAACATCGACAACTTCCTGATAGATGGCTATGACGTGGTGTGCAACAAGCAGAAGACGTCGGGTTACCGGGCGCCCGGCCAGTGCCAGGCAAACTTCGCCATAGAGACCGTCATCGACGAGCTGGCGGAGAGGCTGGGCATGGACCCCCTGGAGCTACGGCTGAAGAACGTGGTGAAGGAAGGGGATCGAATGCCCACCGGAGTGCCTTTTCCCTATATCGACTTGAGGAAGCTGGAGGAGACTATGAAGACCCACCCCCACTACAGCGCCCCCCTGGAGGGCCCTAACCGTGGCCGGGGTGTGGCCGTGGCCTTCCGGGGGCATGGAGGCCAAGGGGCTCCAGCCACCATGAACGTCAACGCCGATGGCACCATCAGCCTCATCACCGGTGCCATAGACCTCAGCGGTACCCGCACCACCGTGGCGATGCAAGCCGCCGAGGTGCTGGGCCTGGCGGCCAAGGACGTGATACTCACCGTTGTCGATACAGACTCCGTGGCCCAGACCGGGACCACCGCGGGCAGCCGCGTCACCTTCGAAATGGGCCTGGCCGCCATCGCCGCGGCCCAGGAGGTGAAGCGGCAGATGAGCGCTCGCGCGGCCATGCTGTGGGAGGTGCAGCCCGAAGAAGTGGAGTTCCAAGACGGTGTCTTCACCTGCAACAGGAGTCCGGCAAAGAGGATGACTTTCAAAGAGCTGGCGGGCAGACTCGCTCGCTCCGGCGGCCCCATAACCTGCTCGGTGTATGCACCCTCCACCGGAATCGGGCCATCCTTCGCAGGAAACATAGTTGACGTGGAGATTGACCCCGAGACGGGCAAGGTGGATATCCTTCGCTACACCGCCTTTCTGGACGCCGGCCAGGCGGTCCACCCCGGCTTCGTGGAGGGACAGATGCAGGGCGCTACCGCCCAGGGCATCGGTTGGGCTTTGAGCGAGGAGTATCTCTACACCGAGGAGGGAGCGGTGGCCAACACCAGCTTCCTGGATTATCGGACGCCCACCAGCATGGACCTGCCCATGATTGACACGGTCATCATACAGGTGCCAAATCCCCACCATCCCTTCGGTGTGCGAGCAGTGGGCGAGGTACCCATCGTCCCCACCCTGGCTGCCGTCGCCAACGCTGTCTACCACGCCACAGGCGTCCGCATGACCCGGCTACCCATGTCTCCCGGGGCTATCCTGGAAGCCCTTGAGGCGAAGAAAGCCCAGGAGTAGACCCAGCTTATGGCCGTGGTGTGGATTCCCCCATTTCTGGAGAGCCTTACCGGAGGCGCCCACAAGGTGACGGTTTCCGGCAGGAACCTGCGTCAAGTGCTGAACAGCCTTGACACCCTCTACCCCGGGATCAAGGATGCCCTTCTGGAGGAGGACCACATCCATCCGAGCATCGCCGTGGTCATAGATGGAGCGACCGGCCATCTAGAGTTGATAGAGCCGGTAAGAGAGGAATCGGAGATACACTTCATCCCAGCCATCAGTGGGGGTTGAGGGGTATTCCCCAAATCCACAGATTGCCAGTACCTGCTGTCGCGTGAATGAAAAAGGGGGAGTCCAGAGGGAGCGAAGCCCCTTCTGGCGGGGGTCTGGGGGTGTCCCCCAGACTGGGCTTAGCCCAGACCCACATCTCACGAACCTAGAATATGGTCAGACCAGTGCAGCGACAGTTGAGTGTGGGTGCAGGGCGTGCCCTGCCCCTTCCTGGCCAGGAAGGGGGCTAGGGGAATGGTCGAAAGAGTTTTTCAGCACCCTGCTAGGAGAGCCGAATCGCTTGCTGTGTGCTAGAATTACACGCTAGTCTACATTGAGTCTGGTGAGAGGGAAACCACCATGGAGATAGTGTTAAGGGAAGCGCAAAACCTCCTGGGAAAGGGCGAGCCCTTTGCCATTGCCACGGTGGTGGACACCAAGGGCTCCACTCCCCAGAAGCCCGGGGCCAAACTCCTGGTGCGCCAGGATGGCAGTGGCGTGGGCACCCTGGGGGGTGGCTGCGTTGAAGGGGATATCTGGTTTGCCGCCAAGATGCTCCTGAAGGAGGGTGGCAAGCCTACCGTCAGGGACTACCTGCTGAACGAGGAGATTGCCGCCAGAGAAGGCCTGGTGTGTGGCGGCACCATGTACTTCCTCATCGATCCGGTGGTGGAGCCTGAACCCCTTCTACCATCCGTAAGGGGGATAGTAGGAGCCTACGATGGTGGCCCCAGCGTGGGTCTGGCCACCCTCCTCAAGCCCGCTAAGAACAAGGGCAGGGTTGGAGATAAGCTCTTCATCGGTGGAGACGGGGTAGCCACGGGAACCCTGGGAGACCCCCTGCGGGACCAGGAGGCGGCGTCCGCCCTCCAAGGGCTGATGGATCGCGGCAGGATAAAGTACCTGAGCACCCGAGATGGCTCCAAGGTCTTCCTGGAGGGCTATACCACACCTCCCACCGTGGTCCTCGCAGGGGGAGGCCACATCTCCAAGGCCCTGGCTCCCCTGGCCAAGGCCCTTGGATTGCGTCTCATGGTAATAGATGACCGGCCGGAGTTTGCCAACAAAGAGCGGTTCCCGGAGGCCGATGAGGTGATAGTCGCCGATTACGCCCAGGGCTTACAGCAGCTCGACCTTCGCCCCAACTCCGCGGTGGTGGTGGCAACCAGAGGACACAGGGAGGACGACCTGGCCCTGGAAGCCGCTGCTCGCAGCTCCGCGGGGTACGTGGGGCTGGTAGGCAGCAAACGCAAGGTCATTCTGATATACGAGGAGCTGCTCAAGCATGGCATTCCCCCGGAAAGACTCAGGGCCATTCACGCGCCCATTGGCCTGAACATCGGCGCCACCACGCCGGAGGAGATTGCCCTGAGCATCATGGCAGAGATCGTGGCCTTCCGCGAGGGCCTCTCCGGCGGGCCGATGACCCTGGAGGAAAGGTACTTTCGGAAAGTCGTCAGCAAAGTGAAGGCATCCGCTTAGAAGAAGGCGATGGCAGGGATATCCGCAGTTCTCCTGGCCGCAGGAGAGTCCACCCGAATGGGGAAACTCAAGGCCCTTCTGCCGTGGCGGGGTTCAACCCTGATTGAGCATCAGATAGAGTCCCTCCAACGAGCCGGAGTGGTGGAGGTGGTGGTGGTGGTGGGCCATATGGGCAAAGCGGTAGAGGCACGGGTGAAGGGAAGTTTTGGGGTAGTGACCGTGGCCAACCCCGACTATCGGCAGGGAAAGACCACCTCCATCAGGGCAGGCCTGAAAGCCTTATCTCCTGATGCCCAGGGCATTCTCATACTGGCGGTGGACCAGCCCCGACCGGCCCGGATCCTTGAGTCCCTCATCCAGGTCCACCTGGAAGGCAACAGCCTCATCACCGGCCCTCTTTACCGCGGGCGCTCAGGTCATCCCCTCATATTCTCTCGGAGGCTGTTGCCGGAGCTTATGTCCATCACCGAGGAGGGCCAGGGACTGAGGGAGATCACCCATCGACATCGAGAGAATATCTACCGGCTAGAGGTGGACAGCCCCCTGGTGACGGTGGACATCAACTCGCCGGAGGACCTGCGGGAGGCTGAAAGGCTCTCAGATGACCTTGAGTAGCTGAGCGGACACTCTCGGAGTGTTTCAGGTGAGGTAGACCCCATCATTAAGACAGGACAGGGGCTTTGTTAATATCGGGGCCCCGTACGGGATACGGCCTTCCTATCTGACAAACAGAGCTACTTGAACTTCGAAGGTTCTGCGTATTGTACCCGGTAACCTTACCCCCTAAAACAGTAACACTGGCAAGTAGAGTCCTCCGCTACAATAAAGCACCGAAGGAGGACTCATGGTTCGCAAGAGGTATACCGAGGGACAGATCATAGCCGTGCTCAATGAAGCTGAGGCAGGGGCCAAGACAGTCGACCTCTGCCGCAAGCATGGCGTGAGCGACGCCACCTTCTACAACTGGAAGGCCAAGTATGCAGGCCTGACAGTGAGCGAGCTCAAGAGGCTAGGGTCCCCGGAGGATGAGAACCGGCGACTCAAGCAGATTGTGGCCCAGCAAGCGCTGGACAACTGGGCGCTCATGGCGGGCCTGAGTGTGCCCTATGACGGGGGTTCAGCGGTTTCCCGGTAGGCCAGGATGACGATGAGACGTATATTTCAAAGGCCCCCTTTCAGCTTCTTGTCCTTTTCCCTGGACCGTCCCTTGACAATCATGAACCTGTCGGGATAATATATGTAGCGTATGCATACAAACCACAGTAATTTGGATATCGGTTTCAATTCCAGCGAAGCGCTCTATCTGCAAATCGCTGACCATTTCAGGAGGCAGATCGCCTTCGACAGACTGCGTCCCGGCGACCGCATGCCGACCATTCGGGACCTTGCAGAGAAGCTAGGGCTTGATCCAGGAACCGTTGCAAGGGCTTACCGAGAGCTGGAGAGAGAGGGAGTCATCACAAGCCGGCGCGGCAGCGGCAGCTTTGTTTCGGGAAGTGCGAGCCAACAGCACCTGGCTGAACAGCAACGGAAACATCTGGGGGTATTGCTGGAGAAGACCATCCTGGAGGCGCTGGGCCTTGGCTTCACCACGGAAGACATAGAAGCCGCTTTTGCCCCGCGATTGGCCGAGTGGAGAAAGCGTCGCATCCAGTCCTCCCCAAAACCAGAGGCCATTGCCCCGCCGCAGGCCAATGAGATTCGCTTCTTTGGCAGTCATGACCTTGTCGTGGACCTTCTGGCGAGGCACATGGGCATCCTCTACCAGGACACTCGCTTCGCCACCTCTTTTGTGGGAAGCCTTGCCGGTCTTATGGCCCTGGAAAATCGAGATGCGGACATTGCCGGCTCACATCTGATAGACAACGATAGCGGCGAGTTCAATATCCCTTTCATAAAGAGACTCATGCCCAATGAGACCGTCGTTTTGATGAACCTGGTACAACGAATTCAGGGATTGATGGTCGCGCCAGGGAACCCAAAACACATCACAGGCATAGGGGACCTGAAGAGGCCGGATGTTACATTCGTAAACAGGCAAAAGGGGTCTGGAACCCGCATGTTACTCGATTCTCAGCTTCTGAAATTGGGCATACAGCCATCTGAGATCAGTGGCTATGAGCGCGAAGAGAACACGCACATAGCAGTCGCCACCATCGTTGCCCAAGGGCAGGCCGACGTAGGGCTTGGAGCTCAATCAGCGGCTGACGTTGCCGGACTTGATTTCATGCCGCTGGTCAAAGAACGGTATGACCTCGTCAGCCGGCAAGAAACCTTTGAACAACCTAGCCTGCAAAGGATAAGGGGGGTGCTCTGCAACGAGAGCTTTCGGAGGATGATCAGCTCAATGCCAGGCTACGACCTCTCCGAGACTGGCAGCATCATAACCGTCAAGCCAAAACCAGGTTGAAAGGGAGAGGAATGAAAGTCGCTCTTCACGTGTACCCTCGGTTGCAACACCGGGTCGGTAGACCTTCCGAAAGTCGGCACATTGGATTCCTCGGCACCACTCTGGTGGTCGCTTTTCTCATGGCCCTCACTCTTCTCATGGTGGGATGCTCCAGCTCAGCCACCCCTGTTCCTCTGACTCCTGCACCAACCGCGACGGCCACACCGATGCCACCCAAACCAGCCAATCCAGAGTTGATCCTATCGTCAACTACCAGCACCAGGGATTCCGGGCTGCTGGATGTGCTCATCCCAATCTTTCAGCAGAAGACCGGGTACCAGGTGAAACCCATCTACAGTGGGTCTGGGGCAGCCATGGCTCTGGGACAGAAGGGAGAGGCGGACGTGCTTCTGGTGCATGCACCTGACTCTGAAGTAACGTTCATGCAGGGAGGCTATGGCATCAGCCGCAGGCTGGTCATGCACAACGATTTCATCTTCGTGGGGCCTGCCTCCGACCCTGCGGGCATAAAGGGAACCACATCTGCACTGGACGCCATGAAGAAACTGGCTGCGACAGAAGTCCCCTTCTACAGCCGCGGCGACGATTCCGGAACGGACCAGTTGGAGAAGAAACTCTGGAGAACCGCAGGGATCACGCCAGACAGGGCCTGGTATTTTGAGGCCGGTCTTGGCATGGGTGACTTGCTGCGCGTCGCATCTGAGAAGGCAGCCTACACCATCACCGACCGGGCCACCTACTTGGCCAACCAGAAAACGGTGAGCCTGGATGTTCTGGTGCAGGGCGATCCATCCCTGCTCAATGTCTACCATGTCATTCAGGTCAATCCACAGTTGTCCACCCTGATCAATGCCGAAGGGGCCAGGGCCTTTGCCGACTTCATGGTAGACCCAGCTACGCAGCTGCTGATAAGCAAGTTTGGAGTGGACACCTACGGCCAGCCGCTGTTTTTCCCAGATGCAGGCAAGACCGAAGCTGGCCTGGGGTCCAAGTAATAAGATGAGCAATGCCCCTCCCATGAAACAGGGGAGGGGCGTGGTGCATCGCACATGAGGAGTCTCTGACATGGGAGTGCTCGCCGATGGTGTTGTCCAGGCATTCCAGCTTCTGATCCATGGCGACCCGAAGGTCATACAGATAGCTCTGCTTTCCCTGGTTGTGTCTGGCATGGCCACCCTGCTTAGCCTTTGCGCAGGCATTCCAGTGGGCAGTGCCCTGGCGCTGGCGCGGTTTCCAGGCAGACAGGTCCTGGTTAGCCTTGTCAACACCGGCATGGGAGCGCCACCAGTGGTGGTGGGGCTTGTTGTCACCATCTTCCTGTGGCGCAGCGGTCCGCTGGGGGTGCTTCACCTCCTCTACACGCCCTCGGCCATGATCACCGCGCAGTTCATCATTGCGTTCCCGGTTGTTGCCGGTTTCACCATGGCCGCCGTCCAACAGCTTGATCCCAAGCTGCGCTTACAGATACAGGCCCTGGGAGCTTCACGCTTTCAGATGGTCTGGCTGTTGTTGAGAGAAGCCCGGCTGCCTCTGCTTGCTGCCGTCATGGCTGGTTTCGGCGCGGTGATATCCGAGGTTGGCGCTTCCATGATGGTGGGCGGCAACATCTCGGGACAGACGCGAGTGCTGACCACCAGCATTGTGGCAGAGGCCAGCAGGGGTGATTTTGCCCTGGCCATAGCCCTCAGCGTGATCCTCCTGGCTCTTGTATACCTGGTCAATCTTGCACTGACGCTGATTCAGCAACGGGGCAGGACACGATGAGCGGAGCGATGCCCCCAGACATGGCCAAGGGGCTGGAAGCAACAAAGCTGTCCGTCATGTTAGGTGGGCACCAGGTCCTGGACATACCTTCGTTTGACGTTCGCCCGGGTGAAGTGCTGGTTATCATCGGCCCAAATGGGTCGGGCAAGACCACTCTCCTCCTTTCTCTGGCTTCGTTGCTGAAACCGACAACGGGAACGGTCCTCTACCAGGGGATTCCCTATAGGGAGGGGCTTTCCGCATTGCAGCTTCGCCGCAAGTTTGCGGTGGTGTTCCAGGAGCCTCTGTTGCTCAATACCACGGTATGGGACAACGTGGCTCTTGGATTGCGTCTGCGGAGGATTGGACACCACGAGACGAATGAGAGAGTGAAGAAATGGCTTGCTCGCTTTGGCATGGCGCCGCTGGCAAGGAGACAGGCCAGGTCACTTTCTGGAGGCGAGGCCAAGCGAGTCAGCCTGGCACGGGCCTTTGCTCTGCAGCCCGAAGTGCTCTTTTTGGATGAACCCTTCACCGCCCTTGACAGCCCGACACGCCAGGCATTGATTGAGGATTTTGAAAGCGTCTTGCGGGAGACCAAGGTCACGACCGTCATGGTTACCCATGAACGCAATGAAGCCCTTGTGCTGGCAGACCGCGTAGCTGTACTCATGAATGGGCGCATGCGCCAGATTGGCACGCCAGAAGAGGTGTTCTCACGCCCAGCAGACGAGGAGACTGCCAGCTTCGTGGAGGCAGGAAACATACTGCATGGTGTGATTGGCTCGCAAAACAACGAGCTGGTGACCCTGGACACCAATGGGCAGGAGATTCAGGCTATCTCAGCCCTTGATCTCACAGTGGGTACGGAAGTAATCGCCTATTTGCATTATGAGGATGTCACCATCTCGCTGCCTTCGCCCCAGGCCATGTCCAGCAGTGCTCGCAATCAACCAAGGGGCAGGATAGTCAAGACCTCGCCCGTCGCCGGTTCCCAGGTGAAGGTCACCCTGGATTGTGGCTTTCCTCTTGCTGCAGTCATCACCAAACGTTCCTGGCAGGAGCTTGGGCTGGAGTTGGGCCAGGTGGTGGCGGCTTCCTTCAAGGCATCCTCCGTCCATTTGATACCCATTCCAGGCAAGCCAAGCGGCCTTTCTCCAGGGGTTTCGGAGCCAGCCAGCTAGACCATGTGAGCCTGGCGCAAGCGGGGTGCATTGGTATCGTGGTCAGGCTGATGTGAATTGGCAACTTGTACCGTACCAAGGTTGGGGCGTTCCGTGAGGACAACGGGGCGTGGATGGCCGGTGGGATAGGCTCTGGTAGCCGTCGGTGATATAATGCCCTGGGCTTTCAGTCCCAACCCGGGTGAGGCTGAAAGAAGCGCGGAGCAAGCGGAGGTGCTTCTCAGGGGAGCCCGACGCCTGGAACTCGACCAGGATGAAAACCAGGCCGCCCTGTTCCAACGACACCTCCCGGAGCTGGTAGAAGGGGTCTGCTCTGAACTCATCAATGGAGACACGGCCATCCCCGCTGTGAACGGGACTCCCCCTCCCGGCCAGAAACCCGTATCCCTGGGACGAAGGGTATTTTCCATCCCAACCCTGGTCTCCTTTGCCATTGCCGCGGCCTTCCTGATCTCCCTGGTGACCCGCTTCGACATAGACTGGGAGACGACCTGGAGCAAGCTGAGGGCCAGCAATCCATACCTTTATGGGGCTGCCTTTGCCTCCTACTATTTCGGTTTCTTCCTCAGGGGGCTCCGCTGGCGGATCATGCTGTCCAACGCCCAGGGGCAGGGTGAATCCTCCCGAAAGCTCCCCTCCACCCTGGCCTGTGCCCAGTACGTTTTCCTGGGATGGTTTGCCAACACCGTAACCTGGTTTCGCCTGGGAGACGCCTACAGGGCCTACGTATTCACCGAGGACACCGGATACAGCTTTTCTCGCACCGCGGGGACGCTGTTGGCGGAGCGGGTCATGGACGTGGTCACGGTCTTTGTGCTCCTGGTAGTGGCCTCCCTGGCCCTGTTCGGCGCTGGCGATATGGGTCGATTTGGGCTATTCCTGGGGGGAGCGCTGCTCCTGGTGCTCATTGGAGTGGCGGGGCTATTGGCTATGAAGCAGTTCGGGACGCGCCTGGCCCGCCTGCTGCCGGCCCGCCTGAAGAGCTCTTACGACCGCTTTCACCAGGGCGCTCTGGGGAGCTTCGGGCAGTTGCCTCTTCTGCTGGTCATAAGCCTTCTGACGTGGTTCACCGAGGTGGGCCGCCTCTTCTTCGTCATTCAAGCCCTGGGCCTCTCGGAGGCGACGGGGTTCCCTCTGGTCCTCTTTGTGACCCTGGCAAATGCCATCCTGACCACCGTTCCCATAACCCCCGGGGGATTGGGCATAGTGGAGCCGGGCATTGTGGGGCTGTTGACCCTCAGCATGGCCCGCAGCGAGGCCCTCTCGGCGACCCTCCTGGACCGCTCCATCAGCTATCTGAGCATTGTGGTGCTGGGAGGGCTGGTGTTTCTGTTGCGCCAGCTCAGCCGGCGTCGAAGAGGGAAAACATCCCTGGACTCTTCATCGGGTCGAGGTGGTAGCACCCTGGAGTAAAAGAAGGGGCCGCCCCCTCTGGGAGCGGCCCCTTGCCCTTGCTGCCCGGGTTCCTAGTAGGTCGCTGGAAAACCCTTTCGACCATCCCCCTGTCCCCCTTCCTGGTCAGGAAGGGGGGAGAATTTGCATCTGGGGGACACCCCCAGACCCCCGTCAAAGGGGCTGCGCCCCTCTGCACTCCCCCTCTTTCAGCAGCCTCCTAGTAGTCCATGGGAGGCATAGAAGGCGTGCTCTTCGCCTCTGGGATGTCCGTTATCAGGGACTCGGTGGTGAGAATCATGGTAGCCACGCTGGCAGCATTCTCCACCGCTGCCCGGGTTACCTTGGCCGGGTCAATGATACCCCGCTGCATGAGGTGTCCGTACTCCTCGGCATCGGCATCAAAGCCCCAATCGCCCTTTCCCTTCCGCACCGCGTCCAGGACCACGGACCCCTCATGGCCGGAGTTCTCGGCGATGAGCCGGAGGGGTGTCTCCATGGCCTTCTGCATGATCCGCACCCCGGTTGCCTCATCCCCCCCTCGGGTCTGTATGTTCTTGAGGGCCTCTATGGCCCTCACCAGGGCCACACCACCCCCGGGTACAATCCCCTCCTCCACCGCGGCCCGGGTTGCAGAGAGGGCGTCCTCTACCCTGCTCTTCTTCTCCTTCATCTCCACCTCAGTGGCGGCTCCCACCTTGATGATGGCCACGCCCCCAGCCAGCTTGGCCTGCCGCTCCTGAAGCTTTTCCTTATCGTAGTCGGAGGTGCTCTCCTCAATCTGGCTTCTGATGGACTTGATACGGGCCTCGATAGCCTTCTCGGAGCCCATTCCTCCCACGATGGTGGTCTCCTCTTTGGAGGCAACCACTCGGCGCGCCCGACCCAGGTCCTCCACGGTAACCGAGTCCAGCTTGCGGCCCACCTCTTCACCGATAACAGTGGCACCGGTGAGGATGGCCATGTCCTCTATCATGGCCTTGCGTCGGTCGCCGAAGCCGGGCGCCTTCACTGCCAGGGGGCTCAGAGTACCCCTCAGCTTGTTTACCACCAGGGTGGCCAGGGCCTCCCCCTCCACCTCCTCGGCAATGACCACAATGCTCTTGGTTACCCCCAGGGCCTTCTCCAGAGCGGGAAGGATATCCGAAACTGAGGAAATCTTCTTGTCGGTGATGAGGATGTAGGGGTTCTCTATCACCGCCTCCATCCGGTCTGGGTTGGTGATGAAGTAGGGGCTGATGTACCCTCTATCGAACTGCATCCCCTCCACAAACTCCTTCTCGTACTGGAGGCCCTTGGACTCCTCCACGGTGATGACCCCGTCCTTGCCCACCTTCTCCATCACCTCCGCGATGAGCTCTCCGATCGCGTGCTCATGGGCGGAGAGGGATGCCACCTGGGCTATCTGCTCCCTCCCCTGGACGGGAGTCGCCATTCTCTTGATCTCCTCTTTTATGGCCACCACCGCCTTCTCAATGCCCCGCTTGAGGGCCATGGGGTCCGCCCCCGCGGCGACGTTCTTGAAACCCTCCTGGACAATGGTCTGGGCCAGCACCGTGGCTGTGGTGGTCCCGTCTCCAGCCATGTCGTTGGTCTTGCTGGCCGCTTCCTTCAGGAGCTGGGCGCCCATGTTCTCAAAGGGGTCCTTCAGATCGATCTCCTTGGCTATGGTCACGCCATCGCTGCACACCGAAGGGGGACCGAACGCCTTGTCCAGGATAACGCTGCGCCCCCTGGGGCCCAGGGTCACCCTGACGCTGGAGGCAACCTGATCCACCCCACTCTTTAAAGCCTTCCTGGCGTCCTCACCGAAACACAGTTGCTTTGGCATTGTTCTCTCCTTTTATAATTTGACGGGTTGTGACTAGGCGATCCTTGCCATGACGTCGCTCTCCCTCAGAATCAGGTAATCCTCGCCCTCCTCCTTGATCTCGCTTCCGGCGTACTTGGAGTAGATCACTCGGTCGCCGACCTTCACCTCCATGGCGATCCGCTTTCCATCATCACCGGTTCGCCCCGGCCCAACGGCGATGATCTCGCCCTCTTGCGGTCTCTCCTTGGCGCTATCCGGAAGGACTAGTCCCCCAGCGGAGACCTCTTCTCGCTCAATGGGCTTGACCACCACACGGTCAGCTAAGGGTTGGAATTTTCGTGCCACCTGCTCCTCCTTCTGCAACTTGGTTTCTGAATCTGCCTACTTTAGCAGTCTCGCCCTGAGACTGCTAACCAGCGATAGTATAGAGAGGGGCCTGAACCTTGTCAATGGGACGCCCTCGCCCTGCTTTGCACTGGGTTGTTGACACGGGCCTCAAGCCCCCTTACATTAGATTGGAGGCTTGGCAGTCCGCGACTGCGGTTGCACTATCATGGAGGGAGAGAATGCCTACCTACGAGTACGAGTGTGGAAGCTGTCACCATCGCTTCGATCTGAAGCAGGGCTTTGATGCAGAGCCGGTGGAGCCTTGTCCCCTCTGCCATGAGCAATCCCGCCGGAGGTTCCACGCTCCTACCATTATCTCCAAGAGCGACCGCGTCTTCTACTCTGACTTCCTCGGGAAAGAGGACATACCCCCAGATGCGAGGGAAAGAAACGAGGAGCACCGGTAAGGGGTCAGGTGCTCCCGGGCCCGCCGATGGCAGCGTCTGGAGGAGGGTGCTGGGATCAGGGAGGTGCGGGAGGCCCCCCCTGGCGAAGGAGTTTCTCTCTCAGCTCGCGCCTCCGCTGGAGGTACTCCTCCCTCCCCAGCTCTCCCCGCTGGAACTGGTCATCCAGCCGGGCCATGTCCTCGATGGTAGCGGGGTCTTGCCCCTCGCCCTCACGAGCCGAAGAACGTGTTCTCGCCAGCTTTCCTCTGCGGAGGAGGACGTAGGCCAGCAGGGCAAGCAGGGCCAAACCAAAGACCCCGGGAACAGCCCACAGGGCCAAATCCCCCCCCGGCATGGCGTCCCGCCACCGCTGCCATGAAGATTGTTGAGGCAGGCCGGTGAACTCCAGGGTAAGTTTGGCTCCTGCCTCCAGGCCCTCGGCCACCAGCTGTTGATATATTCCATCTTCAAAGAGGAGGGGCTCCACCTCCTGCAAACCCGTGCCACTGACCTGCCCCAGGTCCTGGAGGAGAAGAACCCGGAAGACATCGGCACCAAGGGGGAAGGAGTGGGTGAAGGGCATCTTGCCGTCCTCATAGGGCACGACGAAGGTGTAGTGAAGCTCGTGGCCCCCCGGAGGCACGGGAACAAGCAAGGCGAACCCCGCGCCCACCTGGATTAGCTGACCCTCCTGGAGGCTGCTCCGCACATCCAGCTCGCTGGCAGTGGTGGGAAGGGAGAAACGGAGGATGTCCATCGGCCCACCGGTGGTGATGTCCGGCACAAAGGTGCGATCCCCGGTGTTTTCCAGGCTCACCAGCTCGAAGACGGTCATGAGCCGGCTCTTGGACTCAGCCCAGCCCACCATCAGCGTATGCCCTGCCACTCGAATCGCCTCGCTGCTGCTGGTGCTTTCATAGACCACCAGATCCACCGGCTCCGACGGCAGAGGGTAATCGCTCTCGTAGGTGTAGGTCACCCCCCCATACTCAGCGCTGATGATGTAGCCATGATTCTCGCCCCCTACCACTCCGGCAAAGAGAAAATGGCCCTGGTCATCGGCGACCGTTTCCCTGGTCTCCAGGCTCTCCCCCGATTTGAACACCTCCAGCGTAACGGTCAGCCCCTGGGGCGCATCTGCATCAAGGGTCCCGTTCAGCACCTGACCCTCGATGTCTATGGTCTCCTGGGCATAGCCCGGAGAGGCCAGCAGGAGAAGACCCAGGATAAGAGTCATTCCCAGAAAGACACGCGTCACCCCTCTAATCATGGGCTTTCTCCTCCGTGGACAGGTCTCTATCCGGGGAGAGCGCACACCGCGGACACACGACGGCCTTCGCGTCCATCTCTCCTCCGCATGAGGCGCAGCGCTTCACCGCCCTCACCGTTCCCCAGGACTTTCTAAGCTCCAGCGCCTCGTTCTCCATCTCCTCCTCCAGGCGAGCCATGGCCTGCTGGAGCTGATCCTGCTCCTGAAGGGCGTGGGCAGCCTTGAGACGCAAGGCCCTCAACTCCTCTTCATACTCCTCGTGGCGTACATTACCCAGCTCGTGGTCCAGGATGAGGGTCTGTATCTCCTCGTATATCTGTTGCTGCCGCCGCCTGACCTCCTCCAGGGGGTCCAGAGGAGAGATGGGGCCTGATGCGGGCCGCCCTCGCCTCAGTATCGGCCAAGCGAGAAGCACCATTGACAGCAGGGCCAGCGGGAGAGCTAAAAACAGGGCCATATCCACCCACCCTGGAAGGCCTGGTAGTTGAGGGTTCCGCTCAGCATCATGGCGTTCCCCTGGTGACGGCATCGATGGAGGACTCGGCCTCATCCCCGATCCTGGAGGCGTACCCGATGGCCAGCTTCCCCTGGGGCCAGAGGGCCACCAGCAGCCCTATCAGGATGACGGGGCCAGCCACCCATATCCACACCACCATGGGATTGACGTAGATTCGGAAGACGACCCGCCCGTCCTCCAGGAGCTCGCCGGGGATGATGTAGAGGTCGTCTATGGGAGTGGAGCGAATGGCCGCCAGGGTGGAGTACTGCTTGAAGCTGGGGTAGTAGTCCCGCCGGGGGTAGTAGGTCCCCAGGAAGCTGTCCCCACGGTACGCCTCTACCGTCGCGATCATCCTGGACCTGTCCGCCCTCTCCACTATGGAGGAGGAGGCGAGCTTGACGGTGTATTCTCCCACCTGGGTGCTCTCTCCCGAAGCGAGAGCCACATCCCTCTGGACATCATAGAAGGAGGAGCCGACGACGCCCAGGGCCATCAACACCACCCCCAGGTGAACGATGTACCCGCCGTAGCGAGGGCGGTTGCCAGCGATGAGCCTTGCCAAGGCCAGGGGATATCCCTCGCCCCGCCTGTGCCTGGAGCGGGTCCCTCGTATCCACTCCCGAAGTATCCCGGAGACCACCAGGGTGCAAATGGCAAAGGCGACCAGGACGTAGGGTTTGTTCACCCCCACCAGTATCATGAGAGAGGCTACAGCCAGGGCCGCCGCGGAGGGCACCAGGAGCGTCCCCCTCAAGCTCCTCCAAGAGGCGCGTCGCCAGGGCAAGAAAGGGGCTATCCCCATGAGAAAAATGAGGGCCAGAAAGAGGTGGCCGTTCACCTGATTGTAGAAGGGCGCTCCCACGGTGATGGTCTCCCCCCGGAATATGTCTGTAATGAGAGGGTATATCACCCCCCAAAAGGTCGTGAAGGCTATGGTCAGGAGGAGCAGGTTGTTGACCAGGAAAGCCGCCTCCCGGGAGAGGGGCGACTCCAGGGACTGCGTGCTTTTAAGAGCGCTGTAACGTGTAAAGAGGACCACCAGGGAGAAAAGCATGGTTGTGCCCATGAACGCCAGGAAGACCCACCCCAGAGGGGACTGGCCGAAGGAGTGGACCGAGACGGAGGGCCCTCCCCGGTTTATGAACATCCCAAACTGGGCCAGGACGAAGGCTATGATGATCAGGGCCAGGTTCCACGTGCGAAACATCCCCCGGCGTCTCTGCACTCCGAGGGAGTGGACGAAAGCGGTAAGGACAAGCCAGGGCATCAGGCCAACGCTCTCGATGGGGTCCCATCCCCAGTAGCCACCCCACCCCAGGATGGTGTAGGCCCACCAAGCCCCCAGCAGGTTCCCCGCGCCCAGCACGACCCAGGCGATGAGCCCCCATCTACGCCCGGCATCTACCCACTCATCCCCCGTTTTCCCCGAGAGCAGGGCGCCCAGGGCAAAGGCAAAGGGGACCGCAATGGCGATGTGCCCCATCATCTGCAGCGGCGGGTGAAGGAACATGCCGAAGTGGGTCAGCAGGGGGTTGATGCCCTGGCCGTCGGCTGGCACAAAGTCAAGGCGGGTGAAGGGACTGGCCATAAAAACCGTTATCGCCACGAAGAAGACCAGCACCGCCATGAGGACGGCGTTGATGTAGGGCATGCTCGGACGGAGGACTCTGGGCGCAAAGTAGACAGCCAATGCCGCCATGATGGACAGGGACAGGGCGATGAATAGGAGGGAACCCTCGTTACCAGCGTAGAAGGCCACCCAGATATACTGGACGTCCATGGCACGGTTGCTGTGGGCCGCCACGTACTCCACCTGGAAGTCCCTGGTCACAAAGGCCCCCACAAGACCTGCCGTGGCCATCCCCAAAGCCAGGGGAGCGAGATAGGTGGCGTTGCGGGCGCTCTGGATCAGCTGCGGGGCCCTCTTCCAAACCCCCAGAAGAGACCCCGCGGCGGAGTACGAGGCCAGGACCAGGGCCAGGAGCAGGGAGATGGAACCCAGATCGGCCACGCTACTCTGCCCTCCTATCGGACTCTTTCTTCTCAGGGCGATCACCCGGGGGAATCAGACGCGCAATCTCCCGGTCCACCCGGGTGAGATAAGGCTCCAGCTCCGCCTCGGCCAGGGGTTCCTCGACCGGGACGTTCTCATGGGACGGCCGCCGCATCCCCCGCACAACCATCACCAGAATCACGCCTCCCAACACCAGGGCCACCGGAGGAACTACCCAGACCAGGAGGTTGAAGCCGCGCTTGGGAGGCTCCGCCAGGACTGACGGGCCATACTTGTCCACGAAGAACTGGAGGATTTCCTCCCGGGACTCCCCCTGGGCCAGCTTCTCCCGGACGATGGTCTGCATCTGCTTGGCCAGGGTCGCCTGGGACTGGTCGATGGTCTCGCCGGGGCAGATGGGACACATGAGGCTCTTATCTATCCCCTGGGCCTTCTCCTCCAACTCATAGGCAGAGAGGGCCTTTGAGGTGGAGCTACACCCCCCCACGAGAAGCAAAATCGCGATAAAAAGGAGGAGAACCCCAGGCCCCAATCCTCTAGCTCTTACCATGACCACCGACGCTTCACCGTCCATCTTTCGGGCAGGGCGAGCCCTGCACCCACACTCTTCAGACGCATTCATGGGCAGGCTGAACTCAGGGTCTGTGATATGTGGATCTGGGCTAAGCCCAGTGGGGGACACCCCTTTTCCCGCAGCCTGCTATAGCTCAACCCTTACAACTACTGGCCTTGAAGCTCTCGGACATAGTATACCAGCATACCCAGCTCCTCGTCCAACATGAGCTTCTTGAAGGTGGGCATGGCGGAGGGTGACTCAACGACTGCCAGGAGTTGCACTCCACCCGCCTACCGCCTTCCGAACTCCCGCTCCAGGTGGCTGGCGCTGATGTGAACCATGGTGGGGCGACCGTGGGGACACGTGTGGGGCTGGTCGGTGGCCGAAAGCTGTGCCAGAAGGTGCGCCATCTCTTCCTGGGTCAGGCTCTTTCCTGCCCGCACCGCGGAGTGGCAGGCTATGGAGCTTGCCAGAGCCTCCTCCCAGTCGCCGGTGCCCTTCCCCTGTCCCACCTCCTCCAGAATGGACATGAAGGTCTCCCCGGGGTCGGCGTCCTTGAAGATGACGGGAAGGGCACGGAGCAGGTATGAGTGAGGGCCAAAGGTCTCCAGGTCGAAGCCGTACCTCGACCACTCCTCACCATGGGCCGCCAGGGCCTCTTCCAGGGAGGGAGGCAGCTCCACCACCGCCGGCTCCAGCAGGCCCTGCACCTGAGGGGCGCGGTCTCTGAACTCTCCCCGCACCCTCTCGTAAAGCACCCGCTCATGGGCGGCGTGCTGGTCCACCAGGTACACCCCTCCTGGCCCCTCCGCCACTATGTAGAGGTTCTGCACCTGGCCCAACACCCTCAGGGATGACGCGACCTCCCCGGGGGTAGAGGCGCTCCTCCCCCCCTCCTCAGAGACAGACCGGGACAGGGATGGCTGAGAGGGCACACCCTGAAGGGACAGCGTCCCGACTTCAGTCGGGACAGGGGCCGGCCAGGAAGGGGCGAGGCCGGAGCGCACCGTGGGCACGGGGGCACGGGCCACCAGGGCGCTCCTGACGGCGCGCTGGAGGGCTGAGAAGACCTCGCTCTCCTGGTGGAAGCGCACCTCCAGCTTGGCGGGATGCACGTTCACATCCACCTCCCGTGGGGGAACCGTGAGGTGAATCACCGCCAGGGGATGTCGGCGTTCCATCAAAAAACCCTGATACGCCTCCTCCAAGGCGTAGGCCAGGGTGCGGCTCTGAATCCACCGGCGATTCATGAAGAGGTGAAGGTAGGCGCGGCTGGCGCGACTCATGTCCGGGGGACTTACCAGGCCATAGACCCCTATAGAGCCAGCGCCCTCCCCGGAAACGCCTGGGGTTGCTACTTCCAGCAAGGCCCGGGCCGTCTTTGGCCCGTAGATGGTGGAGCAGGCATCTCTCAGGTTGCCTCCTCCGGATGAGGCGAAGGCGGCGCGGCCGTCTATTGCCAGGTGGAACCTGACGTGAGGGAAGGCGAGGGCAAACTGTTGAATCATGGTCTGCACCCGAGACGCCTCCGCGGCGGGGGACTTGAGGAACTTGAGGCGGGCGGGCACGCTCTGGAAGAGGCGCCGGACACTTACCGAGGTGCCGGGAGGGCTGCCCTGGGGTACGCTACGGATGACCTGGCCCTCCGCGACCTCCACCAGAGTGCCAACGGCCTCCTGGGGCGGTCGGGTGAGAAGGGCGACGGCAGAGACGGCGGCGATGCTGGGCAGCGCCTCGCCCCGAAAGCCCAGGGTGGTGATGCAGTCCAGGTCCTCGGCGGAGGCGATCTTGCCGGTGGCGAAACGGTGGAAGGCCAGCTCGGCCTCTTCAGCAGGGATGCCGCAGCCGTTGTCCACCACCCGGATCATCTCCAGCCCTCCACCCATTATCTCCACGGAGATGGAGGTGGCGTCGGCGTCCAGCCCGTTCTCCACCAGCTCCTTGACCACCGAGGCTGGCCTCTCCACCACCTCTCCCGCGGCGATCTGGGCGGCCAGCTGGGGGGCGAGGACCCGAATGGGCATGGCGGCCGGCTACGCTGGCCCTGGGAAGAGGGCCTCTTGGGAGCTGTTCGTGGGGTGATGACCGTTCGGGCTGAGAGAGGAGAGTATCTGATAGACCTTCTTCATCTCCGAGTCCGTCGCGTCCTCCTGCACGTAGGGCCTGACCTTGATGCCGCCCAGGGCTTTCACTATGTCCAGGTAGTCGTCCACCACCAGGTCTGGCCTGGGGGTGATGCCCATTCCCTCCAGCCTGCTCTGGTAGTCGAACAGGGGCTTGTGAAAGCACCCGGTGACGTAGGACTCCAGGCCGTGCATTTTCACCTCGCCCCAGCGTATGCCTGTGCCTGACCACACGTAGAGGGCATGGCCGTCGCCGGTGAGCCGCTGGAACAGCTCTTTGACCCCGGGGCGGAGCCTCCCGTTCCAGGCAAGGATGGTGTAGTCGCAGTCGATGAAGATGTTCATGGGTTGCTACGCGAAGAGGGCACGGGCATTATAAGGGGCGGGCGTCAGGGGGGCAAGCCCATTCCTGCAAGGGGAGGCCCTTTGCCTATGGGGGTGCAGGTGAGAAAAGCCCGGCCCTTTAGCTACAGCCTACAGGGGGTTGCCAGGACGGGTCGTATATGGCGGCCACGGCCATATCCTCGCCGCCTCAGTAGTCGGCAAGACGGCGAAGGGCCATGATGTCGGAGGCGGAGAGGCCCGGGCGCTTTACGGCGGCGTGGATGGGCACGGAGTCGTTCAGGGAGTTTATCCAGGAAAGGGACCTTTGAACAAGAGATAGCTTCATGTTGGATGTACCTGCCATTATTGTACCACCCCCCTCCCTGTCGTGTCACCTCTCTGCGCGGCCTGATTCTGTTTGCTTTCCAGGGGCAAGAGGCCAACGAGCCGAAGCTGGCTACCCTGGACCACCGCCACTTCCACGTTCTCCGGCCCCGCCATGTGGACGCGCTGCGGCTCCTTCCAGAAGAGTAGGAGTGAGGAGCGGCTTGAGGCGTGCGAGAGGGAGGCAAGGGTTGGTTTTCTCGACCGAAATGCAGGAGAGGAGACCCAACGGACAGTACCCTCTTCCGAGGCTGTTCGAATTCCGTTTGGTGGGCCATCGCATACAGAAACCAGAACTCAGCCCGTCTTTGAGATCAGGCTCTCCTTACCAGCGTAGGCCAGCACTCGCGGCCAAGGTACTATTCGACTGAAAGCTGTGGGTTCCATACCACTTCCCACAAGTGATCGTCAGGGTCCTGGAAATAACCGGCATAGCCTCCCCAAAAGGTACTTTCGGCAGGCTTGATTATCTTTGCACCCGCCTGTCTTGCTTGTTCCATAACCGAGTCAACTTCTTCTCTGGTCGCTACGTTATGGCCGATGGTAAATTCAGTGGGACTGGGAGCGGTTTTGGAAATGTTCACGTCGTACGCAATGTGATCGCGAAGCCAGATAGCGAGCTTCAATCCAGACTGCAAATCGAAAAAGGCAACGGCCCCATGTTCAAACTCTTGGCCAACAATTCCTTCGGTTGGAAATCCTAGTCCATCACGGTAAAAGGCCAGAGAACGTTCCAGGTCGTTAACGCCGAGAGTGATGACTGTAATCCGTGGTTTCATGCTTGCTCTCTCCCAAACCCAGAGGTATCTTGTCTCCGGGAGCGTATGGAAAACCCTTCGACCGAACACGTCTAGAATTATCTCCTACCCTTAAAACCACTTGCATTGGTTTCACGAACGCTTGCAAGGTGGGCTGTCAGGGATTCGAACCATTGCCCTTTGGTAGGCGATTTGTACCGTTGTCTCAGTCCCTTCTCTAAGTCTCCCTCCCCTCCCCCGCCTCCTGCTGTAGCTGGTACAGCCGGTTGATGGCCTCCAGGGGGGTCATGGAAGCTATCACGCCGTGGCGAACTGTCGGACGTCCACCTGGACACCTGCCTGTTCCGCTTCGTCCGCAGCAATGCGGAGAGATTTCGTGGTCTCTTCATCCACGTACTCTTCCCCGCAGTTGCCGCAGATGAGGGCTGGTACACCCTTTACTACCAGGGTCATGTTCTCCCGCGTCAGCAGGACATCTGTCTTTCCGGGACGAGTCTCGCCGTGCCTGCAAATGGTACATTTCACTTCCCCTACTCCCTCCCCTCCCCTGCCTCCTGCTGTAGCTGGTACAGCCGGTTGATGGCCTCCAGGGGGGTCATGGAGGAGACGTCCATCTCCAGCAGGGCTTCTATCACCGGGTGAGGGAGGGTGAACAGGGGGCGCTGCCGGGGAGCCGACGGCACGCCCTCTCCCTCCAGCTCGGAGAGGAGCTCCCAGGCCCGTGCTATCACCGAGGGCGGCAGGCCCGCAAGCTGCGCCACGTGGACGCCGTAGCTCTTGTCGGCCCCTCCCGGCACAATGCGGTGCAGGAACACCACCCGGCCCTCGCTCTCCACCGCGGCCACGCTGAAGTTGCGCACCCTGGGAAGGGCCTGAGCGAGCTTGGTCAGCTCGTGGTAGTGGGTGGCGAAGAGGGTCTTGCACCCCAGCCTGGGGCTGTTGTGGATGTATTCGGCAGTCGCCCTGGCGATGGCCAGGCCGTCGTAGGTGCTGGTACCGCGGCCTATCTCGTCCAGGACCACCAGGGAACGCGGCGTGGCGTGGTGCAGGATGTTGGCCGTCTCCACCATCTCCACCATGAAGGTGGACTGGCCGGTGAACAGGTCGTCCTGGAGACCGATACGGGTGAAGACCCGATCCACCAGGCCGATGGTGGCGGAGCGGGCGGGGACGAAGCTCCCTATCTGGGCCATGAGGACGATGAGGGCCACCTGCCGTATGTAGGTGGACTTGCCGGACATGTTGGGGCCCGTGAGGAGGATGAGCTGGGAGTCCCCGCTGCTCAATAGGGTGTCATTGGGCACAAAGGAGCCTGGGGGCAAGGTTCTCTCCACCACCGGATGCCTTCCCTCTTGGATTTCGATGGTATCCCCATTGGTGAGACGGGGCCGCACATAGCCGTAGCGGGATGCCCCCTCCGCCAGGGCGGCAAAGACGTCCAGGTGGGCCACGGCGGCGCCAGCGGAGGCGATGGAACGCCCCGCGTCGGCTATCTGGCGGCACACCTGGCGGAAGAGCGTGCCCTCCAGCTCCTCCGTGCGCTCCTGGGCGTTGAGCAGGATGGACTCGTACTCCTTCAGCTCCGGGGTGATGAATCGCTCCCCGCCCACCAGGGTCTGGCGGCGGGTGTAGTCTGGAGGGACCTGCGGGAGGTTGGGATTGCTGACCTCGATGTAGTAGCCAAAAACCCGGTTGTAGCCCACCTTGAGGGAGCGAATGCCCGTGCGCTCCTTCTCTCTACGCTCCAGGCCGGCTATGTACTCTCGACCGCTTCGAGACTTGGCCCTGAGGCCATCCAGCTCCGGGGAGAAGCCCTGCCGGATGACTCCCCCCTCACCCACACTTGCCAGGGGAGAGTCCTCCAGGGCACTCTCCACCAGCCCGACCACGGCGTCGCACGGGTCCAGGCCCTCTCCCAGCCAGGAGGGGTATCCCTGAGCGCCCTCCACCAGGGCCCTGAGGCGTCCTACCCCTACCAGTCCCCCCCGGAGGGATATCACCTCCCTGGGGATGGCGGCTCCTGAGGCGATGCGGTTCAGCAGCCTCTCCAGGTCAGGGATAGATTTGAGGGTGGAGATAATCTCCTCCCGGCGAATCTGGTCTGTGAAGAGGGCCTCCACCGCCTCCTGACGACGCTCCAACTGGGCCAGGTCCAGAAGGGGCTGTCCCAGCCATCTCTTGAGCAGTCGACCCCCCATGGGGGTGCTGGTAAGGTCCAGGGTAGCCAGAAGGGAGTGGGAGGCGCTACCCCACCTACCTCCCTGGAACAGCTCCAGATTTCGGCGGGTCTGATGGTCCAGGAACATGAAGGCCCTGGGCGAGTAGGTGTGGAGTCCCGTGAGGCGCTCCAGGGCCTGTTTTTGGGTTTTGCGCAGGTATGCCACCACGGCTGCCGACGCCTCTATAGCCAGGGGCATCCCCTGGCAGCCATACGCCTCCAGGGTGGCGACGCCGAAGTGCTCCCGCAGAATCTCCTCCGCCTCCCTGGGGCGGAACAGCGTCTCCTCCAGGGGAGTGACGAAGGGCGCTGAAAGGGAGGAGGGGAGGGGACAGTCGTGAGGATAGAGCACCTCCGAGGGGCTGAGCCGTGCCAGCTCCAAGGGCAGGTCCGCGAGGGGAATCTGGGTGGTGGCGAACTCGCTGGTAGTTATGTCAACATACGCCAGGCCCGCCTCCTCCCCTCGCGCCACCACCGCGGCCAGGTAGTTGTTGGAGCCCTGGGCCAGGAGAGAGGGCTCCGTCACCGTGCCGGGGGTCACCACCCGCACCACCTGCCGCTCCACCAGGCCCCTGGGAGATGGCTCCCCCATCTGCTCGCAGATGGCCACCCGGTAGCCCTTCTTGACCAGACGGGCCAGATAGCTGTCCAGGGCGTGATACGGTATCCCCGCCAGGGGAATGCTCTGGCCTTTCCCCATCTCCCGGGACGTAAGGACTATCTCCAGCTCCCGAGCGGCTATCCGAGCATCATCGTCGAAGGTCTCGTAGAAGTCCCCCATGCGGAAGAGAAGGATGGCATCGGGGTGCTCCTGCTTGAGCTTCAAGTATTGCTGCCGGATAGGAGTCAGGAAGGCCATGCTTTAAGTCCGTCCTGTAGCCAGGGGTACGGTGCAATTCTACAGGACGCTGAGCACCCTGGCAAAGGCAGATCAGGTACAACGAATTCCAGGGACTCTCTGCTACTTGAGCTCAGACCGACCCCGCTCACGCCCTTCGACAGGCTCAGGGTGAGCAGTATTTATCTCCCCGCTCATGGTGAGCCTAGTTTACCCTGAGCGAGGCCGAAGGGAACCATATGAGCAGAAGCGTAGGGGCGATTCATGAATCGCCCCTAAAGCGGGCTAGCATTTGGGCCTGTTAGTGGGGTGCTGAAAAACCCTTTCGACCAACCCCCTAGCCCCCTTCCTGTCCAGGAAGGGGGTAGACGGTTCGCAATGTAGCGCATCCCTTTGGAAACACCCTCAAGAGGGTTTACTGCTTCCAGAAGCGCTCCTCTTTTATCTTGAACCCTTTGGGGGTAAGGCGGGCCTTGACGTCCTCTATCATGCCGGGGTGGCCACAGGCATAGACCAGGGTTTCCTTCTGGGGAAGTCCAAACTCCCCGATGCACTTCTCTACGACGAGGTTCACCCTGCCGGTTTGGCCTTTCCAGCCCCGGTTCCTCTCCTCCTGGGGACGGCTTACCGTGGGGAGGTAGGTGAGGGTCTGGGGGTGGGAAGATGCCAGCTTCTCCAGCTCCTCGCGGTAGGCGAACTCATCGCAGTAGCTAGCGCCCTGAAGCACGTAGAAATGGTGTCCCCCGCGACTCTGGTGAAGGTAGCTCCTCACTATGCTTATGAATGGCACGACACCGGTGACCGTGGATACCATGAGGTGGTTGGGGTACCTGTCCTCCATGAGGAACAGGCCCTTGGCCCGAGGGCGTATGGACACCTGGTCACCCTCGCGCAGCTTCCACAACCGCGCAGTGAGGGGGCCTTCAGGCACCAGCTCTACGAACAGCTCCAACCCGGGCTCGTGGGGCCCGGACGCTATGGAGTAGGCCCGCTCTATGCCCTCCAGCCCTATGGTGCAGTACTGGCCCGGCTCAAAGGTGAAGGGAATCTCCGGGGCCAACCACACCAGCATGAGGTCGGCCGTCAGGTCCTTCCGCCGGACAACGGTGGCTTTCGGTAGCTCCATCACACACACTTCAGCAGGGCGTGCCCTGCACCCACACTCAACTGTTGCCGCGCCGGTCTGACCGTCCTTCAGATGAAGGACGGCTCGTAAGGTGTGGGTCTGGGCCTGGCCCAGTCTGGGAGACACCCCCAGAACCCCACCAATCCCAATGAATCGGGACTGGACTCCTCTTCTTCAGGACACTCTTTCGATGCACGGAGGCGTAGAGGCAATCCCATCCCTTGACGGAGGCGCGGAGCAACTCACCCTGAACCCAAGTCTCCAGGATGCGGCCGCTACGCTATGACCTTCTTGCCCTTGGGCCAGACGCTGGGGATGCCATTGATTCGCCACATGTCGCACCGGATGCAGCGACGCGCTTCCTGGATGGCCTCATCGCGAGTGTATCCCCGCTCCACCTCATCGAAGGTGTGAATCCGCTCTTTGACGTCCAGCTCCGCCACGGGGAAAGCCTTGACTCCCAGGGGATGGAGCTTCGACGGCATGTCCATCTCGTCCCCCGGGGGCGGTGCCAGGGTCTCTTCGATGTCGCCATCGCCCCCCAGATACCTGTCCATGGCTGAGGCGGAGCGGCGACCCGCGGCGATGGCCTCGGTGACATTGGACGGGCCGGTGATGACGTCGCCTCCTGCGAAGACCCCTGCCCTGTTGGTAGCCATGCTCTTGTTGTCCCCCTGGATGGTGCCGTTCCTGTTGAGGTCGATCCCCCAGGACTTGGCGACATCGGCCACCTGACCAATGGCCACCAGCAGGGTGTTTATTGGCAGGTCGGTCTCCTTGCCCTTGATGGGCACGGGACGGCGGCGACCGCTGTCGTCGGGCTCTCCCAGCTCCATGCACTGAAGGTGAAGCCTCAGGTGATCACCGTCGCGGTATACGCCCATGGGGGAGACCAGGAACTGGAACTTCACCCCCTCCTTCTCAGCGGCCTGCACCTCGTCGGCGGTGGCTGGCATCTCCTGGCGAGTGCGGCGGTAGACGATGGTAACCTCCTTGGCACCAAGTCTGAGAGCGGTGCGGGCGCCGTCGATGGCCACGTTTCCGCCCCCGATGATGGCGACCCTCTGTCCCACATCCAGGTTGTTGCCCAGGTTGACCTCCTGGAGGAAGTCAACACACTCCATCACGCCCGGCAAATCCTCCCCCTCGATCCCCATCTGCTGAGGCCTCAACGCCCCTGCGCCGATGAAGATGGCATCGAAACCCTCTTGGAAGAGCTTGTCCAGGGACTCCACCCTGTGGTTGGTCTTTATCTCCACCCTGGTCTCGGTGACCACGGCTATCTGCTCATCCAGGATTTCCCGGGGAAGGCGGTAGACGGGAATACCAATGCGGAACTGCCCTCCGGCCTGGGAGAGGGCCTCGAATACGGTGACCTGATGTCCACAACGTTTGCCCAGGTAGTAGGCGACGGTGAGGCCCGCGGGCCCGGATCCCACCACGGCAACCCGCTTCCCCGTTGAAGGAGCGATGGTTGCCTCCCAGTTGTCACGGAACATCTCGCTCCTAAGGTCGCAGGCGGCACGCTTGAGGGCGTTGATGGAGACCGTGCCATCCATGGATGCGCGCCTGCACGCCACCTCGCAGTGGCGGTAGCACACGTGGCTACAGATGGCAGGGAAGGGGTTTTTCTCTCTGACCACCGCCTCGGCCTCGGCGAACTGTCCCTTCTGAACGTAGCCGATGTAGCGGGGAACGTCTATGCCCGCGGGGCAGTCCCTCATACAGGGGGCGATGAGCCTCTTTGCGTTTGCTGAAACAGCCTTAGTAGTCACTGATCACCTCTATTCGTAATTATACACCATCTGGTCGGTTTCATCGGTGCCTGCTGTTTGTTGAGCCGCCGTCGGACCTACTTACCTTTGATCGGTGGTTCATGGCCCCGGCGCGCTGCACAGAATCTGCGCCCCCGGCGCGTCGGGAGGCGGCCCCGACTCGGCAATGCACAGGTCTCTGTTCTTGACCTGCCGCTTGCCAGCCCGCCCCTGGAGCTGTAGAACCGCATCGAGGTGCTGCGACACACCGTGGGTACGTCCGACTCCGTTGCTCCCGCCGGAGGTGTTGAGAGGAAAGCTCCCCTCGATGGCGATGCGCTCCGCCGTCATCCACGGGAGCCCCTCCCCCTTTCCAGAGAGGCCAAAGGCCTCCACCCACATGGGAGTGACCACCGTGAAGCCATCGTACAGATTGGCGAACTGCATGTCCTCCGGGCCGACCCCCGCGTCCGCGTAGAGGCGACTGGCAAAGGCCGCGTTGGTTTCCTCCACGTCCTCCAGAGAGTGGGTCACGGACCTGGCCCGGTGACGGGTACGGGCGTGGCCGAGGACAAAGGCCGGCGGATGTTTGAGATTTCGGGCGCGCTCGGCGGTGGTCAGGATAAAGGCCGCGGCCGTATGCACCGGCATGTCGCAATCGTAGAGGTTGATGGGCTCCGTTACCCACCGGGCGCTCAGGTACTCCTCCCTGGTCAAGGGTTCAGGCCGGTTCTGGTAGTAGTACCCGTACTCGCACATGAGGCCATTGCGACGGTTGTTCAATACGAAGTCGGCCAGCTCCTCGTGCCGACGGTTGTATTTCCACAAATAGCGTTGGAACAGCGAGGCGAAACGGGCTGGCCCCGTGAAGCCGTAGGGATGCTCGAACTGGGCTGGCCCTCTGACCTCTCCGGCGGCGGCCTCGCCTACCTGGCCGTACCGTCCGGCGAAGTTGTTCAGGGGCCGGACCACCAGGGCGTAGCTGCACCTGCCGGCGACCACCGCGTCGATGGCATGGTTCAGCAGGGTGCCGATGATGAGGTAGCGGTCCTCGCAGACCTTCAACTCCTTGAGCCCCATGTTCCGCGCGAGCCACGCCGCGGTCACCTTGGCGATGCCGTCCTCGGTGTCTCCCGGGGTCATCTGGAAACGCTCCACCATGGATATGGGCACCTCCCGGGGAGCCCACGCGTCTCCCAGGGGCCCCGGGGAGCTGAACACGCCGTCGATATCCTCCAGCCTTAGCCCGCAGTCCTCGATGGCCCGGGTCGCTGCCCGGATGGCGAGAGCGCCTATGCTGGTCTGGGGGTCTTCATCCCAGCGTCGGGACACTTCGGCGTGCCCGACCCCAGCGTACGCGACCTTGCCTCGGTGCTCCCACATACCTTGCTCCTTTGATAACGGGCCGTGCGAAGCCCGCCCCGAACATGGCGTTACCGGCGCACCACCCGGAACTGGGGGATGAACCTCCCTGGCCTTACCTCCTCGAACTCCACCTCCACGGGGTCTCCGATCTCGAATAGGCCCGGCACCGACCCGGGGAGGTTGGTGAGATGCCACACGTCCGGCGACTCGTCGCACTCCACCACCGCGATGATAAAGGGCTGGTACTCTTGCATGAGCCTCACCCGGGTATCATGCATTACCTGCCAGGAGTAGACCTTCCCTTTGCCAGAGAGCGGGCGAAACTCCAGGTTCTCTCCGCCGCATCTGGCGCACCGAGCCTCCGGCGGGTGCTGATACCTGTTGCAGCCATGACAGAACTGGGCCACCAGGCGTTTCTCATTGGCAGCGTCCCAGAAGGGCCTGGTGGCCTCATCGGGCGCTGGAACTGGCTTGGGCATGTCTCACCTCGCGTCGAGTGGGGGAGCGTCTCGCCCAGGGGGCGATGAGCCTCTTCGCCATTGCCGAAACAGCCCTGGTGGTCAAGAGCACCTCCACACTCTATTGTAAGCCATCTAGTGTCGCCGCGTCACCTGAACCAGGGTACATTGATAGGGTTCTCCCCAAGGGCGTATACCTCATCGCCCTGCACCCACACTCCTCAGAGGCATCCATAGGCAAGCCCAATTCAGGGTCTGTGAGATGTGGGTCTGGGCCATGCCCAGTGGGGGACACCCCCAGACCCCCGCCAAAGGGGCTGCGCCCCTCTGCACTCCCCCTGCTTCACCGGCCTGCTAGACGGCTTTCTCCAGCCGCACGGGTAACACCTTCAACCCAGGCACCCGTGAGAAGGGGTCTGGGTCTTCGCTGCTCTCCAGGCGACTGGCCAGCCCGCCGAAGAGGAGGGTCGCGGACACCGCGCCGCGAAGGGCCCTCTCCGTGAGCTGAGCCCGAAGCCGCATCCGCGTCCCGGGTGAAATCACCTCCACCCAGTCCCCATCTCCGATGCCCAGGTCGGCGGCGTCCGAGGGGTGAATCTCCAGAAGCTCGTCCCGCCCGATGTAGCTCTTGTGGCCTGCCACCTGAATCTCCGCCCCTCTATGGGGCTGGTGAAGCACCCGCCCGGGGAGGAGAAGGAGGGGGTACTCAACGGTCGTCGGAATGGGGACATCCCTCACCTCCAGAGGAGCCAGCCTGGCCTTTCCTCTGGGGAAGCCCCCGGCGTACAGAATGGGGGTGTCCCCACTCTCCTGGGAGGTGCAGGGCCACTGAAGGCTCGCTCTCTGCCCCCCCTGGGCGGGGTAAAGCTGGCTGGGAATGGGGAAGTTGGGCCACGACATCGGCTCCAGCAAGCCCCTCTGGGAGAGGAGCCGCGGATAGGAGACGCCCGCGTAGAGGGGAACCAGGCGGGATATCTCCTCCATCACCTGGGACGGGGAGGCGTAGTCGAAGCCCTGGGCGCTCATGGCCCTGGCTATCTGGCACACTATCCACCAATCGGGCCGGGCCTGGGTGCTCTTCACCTCCAGGACTTTCCGCAGGGGCTGAACCCGCCGCTCCAGGTTCGTGTAGGTGCCCTCCTTCTCGGCGAAACTGACCGAGGGCAGCACCACGTCAGCAACCTGGGCCAACCCGGTGAGGAAGGCATCCTGCACCACCAGGAACTCCAGCTTCTGGGCCGCCTCCAGCACATCCCCCAGCTCGCCGTTGGAGAAGCCGGGGCTATCGCCCACCACCAGCATGGCTTTCACGCGCCCCGAAGAGGCGGCCTCAAAGACCTCCCTGACCCCAAGTCCCTTGCTCTGGGGCAACTCCACCCCCCAGGCCCCCTGGAAGGCGGCGCGAGCCGCGGGGTCAGCCACCCCCTGGTAGCCTGGCAGCAGGTGAGGTACGCACCCCACGTCCCAGGAGCCCTGGTCGTTGGTGCCAGGACGCAGGGGATAGAGTCCCGTGTGGGGCTTGCCCACGTTGCCCGTCAGAAGGGCCATGTCCGCCAGGGCGCGCACGCACTCCTCCCGGTGGGAGGCAGGAACGTTGTCCAGGGCGTAGAGGATAGCGGCGGGGCCATTCTGGGCAAAGGTCCGGGCGGCCAGGCGTATCTCCTCCTGGGACACCCCTGTCATCTCCTCCACCCTGTTGAGGTCGAAGTGCCACAGGGAGTGTTTGAGGGTATTCAGGTTATCACACCGCTCCCTTAGAAAGGCCGTGTCCTCCATCACCTCGTCCACCATGGCCCTGAGCATTCCCCCCAGCAGGATGGAGTCGGTCCCGGGCCGGGGCCGTATCCACACCGTAGCGTAGCGGGTCAGCTCCACCTCCCGGGAGTCGATGACGATGAGCTTGGCCCCTTTCTTCACCGCCCGCTTCACGGGCACCGCCACCACGTTGTGGTCTTCGGTGGTGTTGGTTCCTATGGCCAGGATGCACCGGGCGTCCTCCAGCTCCCAGATGGTGTTGGTGGCCGCCGCATACCCCAGGACATCCCTCAGGGGCTCCGCTATCTCCGGTCGGAGGTTGGAGGAGTGGTCCACGTTGTTGGTTCCCATCACGGAGCGGGCGAACTTCTGCAACAGGTAGCTCTCCTCGTTGGTTCCGCGGTAGGAGGCGATGGCGGCGAACTGGTCGCCCTTGTACCCGGAAAGCCTCTCCGCCACCAGGGAGAGGGCCTCCTCCCAGGAAGCCTCCTCCAGGGAGCCGTTTCGCCTCACCAGGGGAGCCTTGAGCCGCTCCCGGCTGTTGACGAAGCCGAGGCCGAACTTCCCCTTGAAACAGGCCTGTCCCCGGTTGGCACCGGCCTCCAGCTGGGGGATGGCGCGGATGACCCTGCCTCGCTGGCTCACCTCCAGCTTCAGCTGGCACCCCACAGGGCAGTGGGGACAGGTGGTGGATACGCGCTCCACCGCCTTCTCCCACTTGTGCTCCCGCTCCACCAGTGCTCCCACGGGGCAGACGTCGATGCAGGCCCCGCAGAACTCGCACCCCGACTCCAGCAGCGAGGATCCTCCGGCGGGGCCCACCAGAGAGAGCCCCCCTCTCTCCCTGAATCCCATGGCGCTGTCCCCCCGGACCTCTTCACAGACCCTCACGCACCGTCCGCACACTATGCACAGGTTCATATCCAGGTCGTAGAAGGGGTCTTTGTTCTCCACAGGGAGGTTACGGTATCTGTAGGTTAGAGGGGTGGTGAGGCCCATGCCCACGTAGCGGGTGGTGTCCTTCAGCTCGCACCGCTCGTTCTTGGGGCAGACGACACACCGGTCGGTGACGGAGACGTGGCGCAGGCATATGTCCTGGGGGCCGCACAGCTCGACGCGGTGGCAGGTGAGGCAGCCGTGGGGATGCTCCGAGATGACCAGCTCCACGATGCCTTTGCGCAGCTCCTGGAGCTGGGGAGTGTTGGTCCACACCACCATGCCATCGGCCACGGGGGTGGTGCAGGAAGCGGGCGTCCCCCTGGTCTTCTCTATCTCCACCACGCACATCCTACAAGCGCCATAGGGCTTCATGCCGGGGGAGTAGCACAGATAGGGAATGTACAGCCCAGACTCCGTGGCCACCTGGAGGATGGTCTTTCCGGGCTGATCCCTCACCTCCCTACCATCGATGAACAGGGTCAGGTCAGCGGCCACGCTCCTCCTTAAACCTTCATCTCTACCGGTTGGGCGGAGACCCACCTGGCCCTGGTGCGCTGGGGAGTGAAGATGGGGCCAAGGCACCGGCCCGTGGGACACCGTTTCTCTTCCATGTGGGCGGCGAACTCCTGGGAGAACTGCCGCAGGGCAGACTGGACCGGGTTCCACCCCAGCTGGCCATGTCCACAGAGGGAGCCTGCCGCCATGTCCTGGCCTATGTGGCGCATGACCTCCATGTCCCCCGGGCGGCTCTCAAAGCGGCACATCCGCTCCAGCACCTCCAGGAGGTGGGTCATCCCCAACCGACAGGGGAAGCACTTGCCGCAGGACTCGTACTGGCAGAAGGCCACCAGCAGGCGGGTCATGTCCACGGCACAGGCGTCCTCATCGGCGGCGATGATCCCCCCGGAGCCCAGGATGGCTCCTGCCCTGGCCATGGACTCGAAGTCCAGGGCAATGTCCACCTGGTCGGCATGGAGAAGGCCCCCCAGGGGCCCTCCCGTCTGAAGGAACTTCAGGCTTCTTCCTCCGGGAGCTCCTCCCGCTGCTTCGTAGATGATCTCCCGGAGGGAGGTGCCCATGGGCACCTCCACCATGCCGGGACGGGAGATGTTCCCGGACAGGCAGAGGATGGCGGTGCCCTTGCTGCTCTCGCTGCCTATGCCGGCGAACCACTCCCCTCCCCTGGATATGATCTCAGGGACGTAGGAGAGGGTCTTCACGTTGTTGATGTTGCTGGGGTGTCCCCACACCCCCACCGCGGCGGGGAAGGGAGGGCGATAGCGGGGCATGGCCCGCTTCCCCTCAATGGACTCCATGAGGGCCGTCTCCTCCCCGGCGACGTAGGACTCTCCGGTAAGGGAGACCTCCATGTGGAAGCTGAATGAGGAGCCCAGGATGTTCTCTCCCAGGAGGCCCAGCCCATAGGCCTGCTGGATGGCCTGCTCAGTGCGGTGGATAGGCCCCTCGTGGCCGTGGCGGATGAACACCACCCCGTTGCTGGCTCCCGTGGCATAGCCGGCCAGGATGACGCCCTCCACCAGGGTGTGGGGGTCGCTCTCCAGGATGCCCTTGTCGTTGTAGGCTCCTGGGTCGCCCTCCTCACAGTTGGCCAGGATGTACTTCACCGGGCCGGGAGAGCGGGAGAGGAAGCTCCACTTGGTGCCCGTGGGGAAGGCGGCTCCTCCCCTTCCCCGCAGGCCGGAGGTCTGGACCTCCTTCTGCACATCCTCGGGCTTCATGACCGAGAGGGCCTTGCAAAGCGCGGCGTAGCCCCCCCGGGCGATGTACTGGTGGATGTCCAGGGGGTCTATGTGGCCGCAGTTACGCAGGGCGATGCGCACCTGACGGCTCCACATGGGCAGCTCCTCCAGGCGGGGAATGCCCTCCACATGCCCGTCTCCCGTGTAGGCCAGGGCCAGGTCGGGACGGGGATTGTCGCCCGCCAGGTACGACTCCACCAGGCCAGGGACCTGCTCCGGAGTGAGGCTCTTGTAGAAGATGCGGGGTCTCCCCGGCTTGAGGATGTCCACCAGCGGCTCGGCGTAGCACAGGCCCAGGCAACCCACCGCGCTGACGTTGGCGGCGATGCCCCGCCTCTCCAGCTCGGCCCTGAAGGCTTCGACTACGGGCAACGCGCCCGCGGCCTCGCCACAGACGGCGGTGCCCACCCGAATCCAGGGCCGCTCACCCGATTCCAGCTCGTGGTGGCGGCGTTGCGCCTCTTGCAGCAACTCTTCGAAGGTGGCCATACACTCCTCCGCAATAACCCGCTTCTCCTTCGGCAGGCTCTGAGCGACCCTTCGACAAGCTCAGGGTGAACGGAATATATCTACCCGCTCATGGTGAGCCTGATGTATCTACCCGCTCGTGGTTCGGCAAGCTCACCACGAGCACGACTCAGACGCTCCCGTCCTCAAGCTCCGCAACCATCTCCGTGATCCTCTCCACCAGGGCCTCGCCCGAGAGAGCGCCCACAGCCTGGGGGCCAAGGACCTGATGGTCGATGCTGACCACCGGGCCCTGGGAACAGGCACCCAGACAGGTGTTGTACTTGAGGGACACCCTTCCGTCGGGGGTATCCCCTTCCCCAGAGAGGGCCAAGGCCCCAAGAACGGCATGAAGGAGCCTCTGGGCACCCAGGAGATGGCAGGTCGGTCCCCAGCACACCTCGACCACATGCTCACCGGGAGGAGTGAAGCGAAAGTTGGGGTAGAAGGAGGCCACGCCCCACACGTCGTTGATGGTGGAGTGGGTGAAGCGGGCCACCTCTTCGATGGCCTGGGGGGGTATGTAGCCCAGCTCGTCCTCGATGGCCAGGAGGGAGGAGAGGAGAGTGACGGTCCTGGCCCTCTGGTTGGCCAGGGCTCCGCGTATCCTCTCCCGCAGGTCGCCGTGATTCGAGATCACCGCACCTCCGTGCATCGTGATTTTTCTAATTAGCCGATGGTATCACAAGTGGCCCCGGCCTTCAACAGACATCTTGGTGGCCTTTTAGGCATCCATACAGGAGGCCGTGATAGTGCATAGCAAACGTAGTAGGGTGTTGAAAAACCCTTTCGACCATCCCCCTGGCCCCCTTCCTGGCCAGGAAGGGGGAGAAATTCGAATCTGGGGGACACCCCCAGACCCCCGCCAGAAGGGGCTTTGCCCCCTCTGGACTCCCCCAGAGTCACTTTCGGGGACCAGTTCGGAAGGAGACCGTGATAGCGCACAGCCAACCTGGTAGAATAGTGGACACCCTGAACCTCAAGCTCCCCAGAGGAACAGGAAGACGTCTGCAAGGAGGATTCACAACCAGTCATGGGAAGACCCACTTGGTACGCTGAGCACCCTCCGGCATGTACCTGTGTTAGCTGCCAGGAGAAGCAGACCATAAGCCGGCACCACGGCAAGATTGGTCGAAACGAGAAGTGTCCCTGTGGAAGCGGCAAGAAGTACAAGAAATGCCACGGGCAGTGAACTGCACGACGGCCGTAGTCCCGCCGGCATGGGTGCGCTTGTAGGGTGGGTGAGGTGAAACGAAACCCACCCCAAAGATTCCAGTTTGGGTAGGGCGGGTTTCGCTACGCTATACCCACCCTACAACTCCTGCTCTGGCGGATGCGCCCTAGCCTGGCAGATGAGAGGGAGGGATTTCAGGAATGGGAGGCAGGAGGTCAGGGTATTCTGCAACCCAGGCCCGGTACAGCTTCTTGAAGGCCCCGAGGATGCTGCCATTGCCGTGGCCGGGCAGGAGGAAGGTGTCGTCTGGAAGGACAAGGAGCTTCTCCGTGATGCTCCTGAGGAGCTGCTGCGTAGCCTCCACACCATGGCTTTCCCCCGGCGCATGAGCGTAAAGGGTGTCCCCTGTGAAGAGGTGGTTGCTCACCAGGTAGCATACCGACCCCGGAGTGTGCCCGGGGGTATGGATTGCTTTAACCTCCATGGTGCCTGCCGTGATGGTATCGCCGTCCTTGACGAGGATGTTCGGGGACACCGGCATGTCGGCGGCGTCTTCGGCGTGGGCCGCCATGGGAGCACCCGTGGCATCGGTGATCTCCTTCAGCCCCTCCAGGTGGTCACGGTGTTTGTGGGTGATGAGGATGGCCTTGACCCGGGTGCCCTTGGCCTGCTCCAGGAGCTTCTCTGGATTCATAGGAGCGTCGATGATTACGCTCTCCTGGGTCTGGGGACACACTACGAGGTAGGCGTTGTTGCCATCGGAGCCACAGAGAGTCCAGAACACCCGAAACTCTTTGTCGTACAGCAGGGTCATGCTATATCAACTCTCGTGGGCGACCCGGCGCAGCTGCTGGTCGAAGGTGGCCAGGGGTGCGCCCAGGGCCTGCACGAGGTAGAGGTAGCTGGCGGCGTAGGTACTCAGACCTGTTTCATGAGCAAGGTCGAGGACGGAAGCGTGGTCTACCTCGTGCCACCGGATACCCATAGCCAGGGCCGTAATCAGAGCCTCTTTAATGGCCCCCCCCTCTGGACAGGGTATTGAAGACACTTCTTCTGGGCGATGTGCACAAGCTCGTAAGCCATGAGAGTGGGAGCCTGGAGATCGAACCCCCTCACAAGAGCATCCGCTTCATCCGCTCGCGGCTCCTCAAAGATGATGGCTCCCAGGATGCTGGCATCCACCACCTTATCGGGCATCCCGTAGCTCTCTAATCCAAGTGGTGGACTCATCGCCGGTCTGAATGCCCAGTTGTTTCACCCGCTGGCGAACCTCATCCAAAGATATCTCGTCTGGCGTGACTGCCTCTTCCAGGATAGTCATCATCTCCCCCTGAAGGGAGCGATGGTGGCGCTTCGCGCGGCTGCGGAGCTTGGCCACCAGGTCATCTGGGACGTTCTTCACCGACAGGTTGACTGGCACGGACTTCCTCCAGAACGCATCTATATTGGCTCCATTATAGAACCACTGTCACGCGGTGTCAACTTGACGTCGGCTGTCGGTGCTGAGCGTGCTGAGCCTCTGTGGACACTACTCGAACCTTCTGCGGCCGGTATTGCTGCCAAGGTTAAGGCGGTTACTCGAATGAATAAGGGAGCGTCAGCGTTGACAAACTGTACACTTACCTGTACAGTTTGTGGTTGATGGTCTACCGGATCGAAATCACCCCGACGGCCCTAGAAATGCTGGAAGCCATCACTGACCGGCGTACTCAATCTGCCATCGTGCGGCGCATCAATGGGTTGGCCCAGGAGCCCCAGATGCAGGGGAAAGCCCTCCGAGGTGAGCTGGCGGGCTTCCTGAGCATCCGGGCAGCCGGGCAGCGGTATCGAGTGGTATATCGAGTTGAAGAGCAAAACGAGCGGGTCATCGTGTACCTGGTGGGTATCCGAAAGGAGGGCAGCCGACAGGACGTGTACGCGTTGGCCCAGCGGCTCGTGCGACGGGGATTACTGTAGGAGGGAAGGGTAGATGGAAGCTCCAAGGGAAACAGAAGAGATCACCATAGTGGATGCTCGGCGGCTTCTAACGAAGCTACCGGAACGGCTGGGGAGTCACCCTGCAACCGTGGCGGTCACACGACGGGGGAAGCCCGTTCTGGCCATCATGGCCTGGGAGGACTATGAGGCTATCCTGGAGACCCTGGAGATCCTCAGCGATGAGGAAGCGGTCGAGAAACTGCGCCGCAGCATCCAGGAAGTCAGGGAGAGCAAGACCATCCCCTGGGAAGAGGCCAAGACCCGCCTCGCCAGGTAGACCCAGGGACATAGTGGTAGCTTAGTTGTGCGCTGGGTTACGTCTTGGAAAGCTGGTGGACCGTCGTGGCTTCGAATCCCACGCACACTTTACACCTCACCCCAAGTCCTCCATCATCATGCCCGCCAGGCGCTTGCCCATGCGGACGCTGTAGCTGGTGCCCCGATCTTCGGGGTAAATCTGGGTGGTGTTGGCCAGGTAGAGGCCCTTGACGGGCGTCCGGTGGTCGGGGATGTGCTGGGAGTAGTTGGCACCAGCTATGGGCTGGGCCGCCTCCACCCTGTGGTAGTACCACTCCTCGATCCAGGAAGGGTCGAAGCGGGGGTTGACCTTCTTCAGATGGGGGATGTACTCCTCCAGGAGTTGGCTGTCCTTCATGTGAAAGAGGGGGCTGTCCTCCCCCAGGTAGTTGGAGATGTACAGGATGTGCTTTCCGCCGTAGTGGGAGGACTCGATGTAGTTGGTGTGCTCAATGAGGCCCACAAAGGGAATGGAGCGGTCGGCGATGTTGAGCCAGTAGAGGCGGGACAAGGGCTCCTTGAGCACCAGGACCATGAGGACCGCGGCCAGGTACTTGACCCCCTGGAGCTTCTCCAGATAGTCCTGGGGCAGCCCTGAAACCAGGCGGGGCAGCACGTAGGACGGCGTGGTGGCCAGAACGGCGTCGAAGGGCCGAAGGATTGTACTCCCCCAGGCAGACCGCGCCTCCAGGCCCGTGGCCCGTCCCTCCTCCACGGTGATGGCCCGCACCGGCGTTGAGAGGTTCACCTCCCCTCCCCTCTCCACGATGCGCTCCGCCAGGGTCTCGAACACCTCCGCGAAACTCCCCATGGGATAGCCCAGCCTCTCCTTCTGCATGCCCTTGCCCCGGGAGGCAAAACGGGTGTGTATCTTTCCCCAGAACCAGGGCATGCCCACCTTATCGTAGTAGGCCCCGAACTTCCCCCTCAGCAGGGGCCCCCACACCACGTCGTATGCCCCCTTGCCGGCGTACTTCCGAATCCACTCGGCAGCGGTGAAACGCTCCAGCTTCTGCCACTCCTTGTACCGCTGGAGATAGAGAATCGCCAGTCCCATCCGAAGGCGGTCCACCGGACTCAGGGGCGTGAAGCGCAGGAGGTCCGTGGGAGAAACGAAGTTGTAGATTTTACCGCCGTGGAAGATGCCCACCTTGGATTCGATCCACGCCAGCTTGGGGCCCAGGCCCAGCTCGTGAATCAGGTCCACCATATCCCGGTCGCTGGTGAACAGGTGGTGATACCCCTTCTCCAACCGGGCGCCTCCCACGTCGAAGGTGGAGGCTTGCCCCCCCACAAAGGGGTCTCCTTCATACACCGTCGCCTCATGCCCAGCCTTGACCAGGGTGTAGGCCGCAGCCAGGCCCGTGGCCCCCGCCCCGATAATGCCTACCTTCATTGGACTCATTGCAAAACCCTCACCCCCTGTGTCCCCCTCTCCCTTGCGAAGGGAGAGGGGGAAGAAAACCCCGTTGGGGGACACCCCCAAACCCCCGCCAGAGGGGGCACAGCCCCTCTGGACTCCCCCTAGAAAACCAGTCTTGACATGCCTTCATTGAGAATCCTCCGCTTCCACGGCAGGCCCTGCCGACGCGTGAGATAGGGGAGCAGACCCCCCACGGCTCTCCCGGGTGAGCCTCGCCAGCGAGAGGTTCCCCACCCAGAGGAATACCAGGCCCAACAACGTCACCGGCAGAAGCAGAGCCACGTGGAGGACGATGGTGTAGGCCCCAGCGACGGCCCCCTCCACCCCCAGCAGGGTCAGAGTGGCGGCCGCGGCCAGGTCGAAGGTGCCGATGCCCCCCCCGGACGAGGGGATGATCCCGGCCAAATTTGAGGTGGCGGTGACCAGCAGGATAACCCCCGCCATCTCCGCCGGGCTGAATGTCTCGTTCAGGCCGAAGGAGAATCCGATGATGTAGTACATCAGGGCCTCTGCCAGCCACACCGGGAGGGAGAGGAGGAACACCACCAGCAGGCGTCGGGGGCTTTTGAGGACATCCAGCCCGTCGACGAACATCTGAACAAGCCCCTTTACCCGGGGCCGGACCCGAGAGGGAAGAACCGCGGTGACCCGCTCCACGAGCCTCTCCAGCCAGGGAGGAGAGAAGGAGGCGGCCACCATGAAGGCGATGGCCAGCACGAAGGGCATGGACATGGCCAGGGCGAGAAGCACCCAGGGTATGCCCGCCTTTTCCCCAAGCCCTTGAAGAAGGCCCACCAGGGGCAGGAACAGAGAAACCACCGCGGCGAAGAAGAGCAGGGTGAGGCCATCGAAGACCCGCTCCACGATGATGGTGGCCAGGGCAGCGGTCTTGCTGACCCTCTCCCTCTCCCCCAGGTAGTAAGCTCGTACCACCTCTCCCAGACGTATGGGAAGGAGGTTGTTGGCCATGTAGCCTACCACCACCACCGGGAAGAGACGCCCTATGGGCATGACCCTCATGGGGCTGAGAAGGTACTGCCAGCGCAGGGAGCGGAAATAAACGGCTCCAAAGTAGACCAGGATGGCGGGAATGAGCAGGAGATAGTTGGCCTCGCTCAGCTTTCCCCACGTCTCACCCATGTCTATGCGGGAGAAAAAGAGGCCCAGGAAGAGGAGGCTTACCCCCGTGGCCAGCCAGAACCGAGGAGACTTGAGCAAGGATGGGACTCCGTGATTGGGGTGCTGTAGCTATAGTTCAGACAAACCAGTATAGCTTCAATGGGCGAAGGAGGACAAGCAGGGCGTGCCCCTACTACACTCGTGTGGTTCGACAGCCTTACTTGTTATTATACGTGCCAACAGGCAACACCATAAGATGACTGCTATAATACGATCATCTGATGTGGCCGAGGAGAAACCGGCTTATGTCCCTTCGCGATGAATGGCTGGAGGTAAATCAAACACTAGAGGCAATTTGCCAGGACTTGTTGAAGCACCTTCCTAGCACAGGACCTACTGATAACCGCTTCTGCGACTTCATGACTGGCTTCCTAAGGAAGGCTACAAGACTTCTTACCGCATCGAATACTTTAGCTCAGGTAAACCTCTGGGATGAAACTCAGATTATAGCGCGAGTTCTTCTTGAGCACAGAATTAATGTAGACTATTTCATGAAGCAAGCTAACGACAGCATTGATGTGGCTTGCAGAGCTGTCCAAGATGCATGGGTTCTCCAACGTATCAAAGAATGGGAAACCTCCCGCTGGATGGGAGTCTCCCCAGAAGTCAAGGACTTTTATACTGCGCAAATAAAAAGATTGAATGAAGACTGGACACCAGCGCAGATAAAGCTAATGCGGCTTCACGGCTTTTCTCAATTGAGCGTTGAAGCCCGTGCGAAGGCAACTGGGCACGATGATGCTTACCAAATGATTTACCGAAGGTTTGGCAGGCCAATCCATTCAACCGACTACGCAGAATACCTTGCGGGCCCAACCTCCATTGTGGATGAGGAACTTCAGTACCGGAATTGGCGAGACCCGATGATCGCGTATGTAATCCATTTTTCTGCGGGCGGAATTGCCGAGCTTACAAATGCATATTGCCTTTCTCGCTCACATGATTTTCAATTGGACGAGATTGGGAAACGCCAAAAAGGGCTACGAATGCGTCAAGAATCTGCCCATTAGCGATGACAAGCTCAGGATGAGAAGGGGGTTCGAGGACGGCGCGGTAAGTCCTAATACTCCTTGGGGAAGTAGGCGATGGCCCTGTGGAAGAGGAAATCCACGTCGGTCTTGCGGTATATGTAGAAGTCCAGGCCCTCCCGCCACTTGTCGCGACGGAGCAGATTGCTGAACACCTCCCCGGTGCTCAAACAAGGCTCAACCGGGACTTTGGCGCAGGGCTTGTACCCCTCCGCGGGCCACCAGAGGTACAGGAACTTCATCCCAGGCCCGTACTTGTCCAGATAGGGCCTGACCCGCCCCTCGTTGCCATCGCTGATGAGCAACACCCTGCCTTCGGGAGCCTGGGTCACGTTGCTCAAGTCCGCATAGTCCACGTTCTTGAAGCTCCGCAGATACCAGATTAACCCCCAGTATATGTCCTTGTCCACCGTCAGGCGGAGCTCCTCCCCCAGGCCCGTCCTCCGAGCCACCGCCCAGACCTCATCCATGACATCGGGCACGTCGCCGGAGTCCTGGGCGTAGACTATCATCTCCGTGGGCACGTCGCCACTTCGATAGCTGGCCTCCCAGGCCGCCCTGACGCCGAAGAAGAGGAGCACCAGGGCGAAGGCCACGGCCACCACCCGGAGGCCGTTCCCCACTCCCGACCGGAGGAGAAGGTGAATCCCCAGGCCCACCACGGTGAGGGTAACGGCGAGCAGGGCCCAGAACTCCAGGAAGTTCATGAAGTTGCCCCGCTCCGGGCGGAAGAAGAGGAGCCGTAGCAGGAGGTAGATGAGGAGAGGGAGCATGGGCACCAGGCCCAGGCCCCCGGCACGCCAGACCCGCCTCCAGGGAACGGCCACCAGGATGTCTCCCAGGAGCTTGCCCGAGAGCACGATCATGGGCAGGGCCATGTTAACCACCAGCCAGGGCATCTTCTCTCCGGCCCAGGTGTACAGGAGGAAGGTGAAGACCGCCCAGTACGCCAGGAACCGGGTGAAGCTGTTGCCCCGTATGGCGTAGTACACCACCGCCACTATGGAGAAGAGGAACGGCAGCATCTCGTACACGGGGGTGACTATAAAGTAGTAGTACCAGGGTTGGTCTGCCCGTCCCACATACTTTTGCTCCATAATCCAGTATCCCATGGACTGCCACATCCCGCTTCCCACTCCCACCACGTTGGTGAAGAAGGTGGTGTACAGGAGGAGCCACACCCCGTAGAAGAGGGCGGCGCACCGCAGCCAGATACGCCGGTTCCAGCCTGTCCCCACCAGGGCGGAGAACCACAGGGCCAGGAAGACCAGGATGCCGGCTATGACCATCCCCTTGGTTACGTCTACGCTCTGTATCTTGAAGAGCACATCCCCGGCGGGCGCTCCTTGCGGCCCCGGAACCCCCGTTATCACAACCCCCTTTGCCTCTTGAAGGTTGGCCAGAATAATCCCGTTTTTCCACAGTCCCTCCTGGAAAAAGCTGACCACAGGGGAGGCCTGGGGCAGCACCAGGGTGGCCACCAGAAGGAGAAGCACCCCCGGTCGGGAGAAGTCTGCAAGACGGTGAGGAGGGCGGCGTCCAGGCGCTCTTTCACCCTTTGGTGACTCCGCCTTGTCCCCCGGAGCAGGCTCAGCCGAGCCAGGGGAGGCTGGGGGCGGCACGTCGGCCTCTTCACCCCCGGAGGTGGAGGCGGCCTTCCGGAAAACCGTGGGACGCCGCAGCAGCCAGGGAATCCAGTCGGGCGCCGCCACTATCACCAGGTAGCTTCCCAGGACAGCCACCACGAGGAAGGTCGATTCCATGGTGGCAAAGGCGAGGGCGAGGACGAGGGCGCTCAGATAGAGGTATCGGGGCTTCCCCTCGTCCAGGTAGCGCCAGATCAGCACCACCAGGGCCAGGGCCCACACCGCCATGATTATGTCGTCGCGGGCATAGCGGCTGTAGTACAGCATCATGGGGGAGAAGGCCAGCATGACTGCCGTCGCCAAGGCCCCTATTCTGCCCAGCCGGTCCCGCAGAAAGTAGGGAAGCCCCACCAGGGCGGTGCCGAAGAGGGCGACCAGCAGCCGGGCGCTGGACTCGCTATCCCCAAACAGGAACATCAGGAAGGCCATCCCGTGGAACTGAAAGGGGCCGTGCATCATGGGGGTGTGCTGGAAGCCGAGTCCCTCGGCAAGGCGGAAGCTGTAGTAGGTATGAAGGCTCTCGTCGTAGCCCATGGCCCTGGAGCCCAGGTCCCATAGCCGCATCACCAGGGCCACCAGGATGAGAAGCCCGTAAGCGGCGCTCTCCCAGTGGGGGGCCAGGGCGGCCATCAGGCTCCGCCCCTGCTCTCGCTCCGGGGGCGGGACTTGAACAGGGGGCGGGAGCTGTGGCTCTACCCTCTCCTGGGATGGCTCACCGGCAGGGTGCACGGTAGATTCACCCTTCGACAGGCTCAGGGTGAGCGGAAGACCTTCCTTCTCCTCGGATGGCTCACTACTCGAATTCACGGTAGAGGACCCTTACACGGTATATGGTCACGCTCTCTCCTGGGAACACCGCCTCGCCCATCTGGGAGAACTTGGACAGCCCCTGGCTGCCGTACTTGGCTCTCTCCCGAGGGCCTACCACCACGTAGCGAATATCGTACTTGCCCAGCAGGGCCGCCGCTTCAGAGGGTTCCTGGGTGGTGTATATCGCCCTCACGTCCTCTTCCCTGCCCTCGAAGGGCTTGGGGGAGCCGCGCCACTGGTGCTCGTGCCAGGGCCAGCCCAGAACCGTGGACAGGCCCGTGCTGGCCGATATGCGGCCGTAGGGGCTCCAGCTATCTCCCACCGCCTCCAGCACCCCTTCGCCCTCCTTACCATTGTCCTCGAGCCAGCGAATGGCGGCGTACTCCTCCGGGCTCTGGCGGGCCACGTAGGCCAGGCCATCCAGGGTCGGCTCCCCCCGGAACTGCCCCCCCTTGGTGAAGGCCGCCTCCACCGGGTAGTACAGGCTGGCCAGGAGAAGCACCCCCATCAGGCCCCACACGCCGCCCATGGCCAGGCGGTAGACGCCCTTGGCCATCGGTCTCAGCGAGCTAAGGAAGTATAGGCCAAAGGCGGAGGCGATGGCAAGGAGAACCCAGGCCTGATAGTACAGCTTGAACACCGTGTTCATCCTGTTGTGAAAGAGGTCGTCCAGCCGCAGGAACTCCGGCCCCAGGATTAGAAGCAGGGCCAGGGAGAGCAGGGCGAGAACAAAGGCCATGGCGGACGCCCCGGCCTCCACGTGCCGGACCAGGCTGTAGAGGGCCACGAAGAGAAGGAGCGCCAGGGGCAGGGTGTTGAGGAAGCGGTTGGCCACCACCGAGAGGGGGTCATCTGAGCCGAGGCCCAGGGCGCTCCACCCCAGCTGCCAGGAGACCCAGGCGAAAAAGGGCAGGAAGGCTATCACCAGGGCAACGGAGGCCCTGGGCCAGAACTCCTTGTCTGCAGTCAACGCCTCGCCGCATCCGGCGCAGAAAGTGTCCCCGGTGGAACTCGCGCTCCCACAGCTTGCACACAGGACGCCGGGTTTGCCCATCCCCAGGGATAGGGCCTGAGGGAGCTGCCGCAGGAGGAAGGGCAGGAGCACTACCAGAAACAGACCCCAGATGATGAGAAGGTGCACGGGACGAGTGGCTACCTCTCCCACAAAGAGGATGCCCTTGGCCTGGCTCTCCATGCTCAGGTAGAAGGGCAGATACAAGAGGACAGCCAGGGATAGAGTCACCAGAATGGGAAGCCACGCCCGCGGCAGCCCTCGCGGCCATACCCCTCCCTCCTGGCGAGTGGCCTTGAGGAGCAGTAGCGCCGACCACAATACGGCAAAGGGCACCACATCCCAGACGTTGATAAAGGCCAGGGCCCCCAGGAGCAGGGCAGCAATAAAGATGGTGCCCAGATGCTCCCGTACCCACCGGACTCCCAGGAGAGCCGGCGACAGAAAGACGTTCAGGCCAAAGGAAAGGAACAGGAGAATGAAAGGAATGGACATGACGTGGGGGTGCAGGTCTCCCAAAAGGAAGCTGAAGTAGGGGAACTCCGTTATGGTGTAGTCCAGGCCAGCGCCCTGGGCGTTGAAGCTATCGATGACCCGAGTTCCCCGCCACCACCACATGTAGTCGGTGGGACGCCAGGACGCGCTTTCCGCTGGGCCCAGGTCTTTGATACCTATCCAGCCCCAGAAAGAGGGACTGCCCCACTGCCGAAGCCTCACGAACTCCATGACCCCCTCCAGGTTGCTCGCCATCAGAAGAAACACCGGGGCCAGAAGGGCGAAGGCCACCGCCCGGGAGGCGGAGGCCCCGTGGGCGCGGATCAGGTTGTAGACCAGGCCAAAGGCAGCCGCACCCGCCATGGCCGGGATGAGGGCCAGGGCCAGGTTGTAGGACATGCGCGTGGGAACGAGGGTCAGCTCCGTGAGGTTGCCCATCATCAGATACCCGAAGTAGTAGTAGGGTACGTTTTCTCCCCTGAGCCAGGGGTCCTCGGGGGGAAAGAAGCTGGCTATGGAGGAGGCGTTGAGGAAGGCGAAGTCCATGGGCTCCTCCGTGGTGTCGATGGAGGGGTCGTAGGAGCGGTACAGGAGCCACGCCAGGTAGAAAAGGAGAAACACCCCCTCTCCTATCAAGATGGCGTGGCGCTCTCGCCTCAAGAGCGCTGCCATCTCGCCGCGGCGGCCATAGGCATACCAGCCTGAGGCCAGGGCGAACAGACCCAGGGTGCCCCAGAGGGTGTAGGAGGTGGTGGGCACCAGGTGGAGGGAGCCCAGAAACCACAGGAGCCAGGACAAGAGAAGAAGCCCCAGGGGCTTTGCCACCGAGTATCCCCGGTCGGTAAGGCCAGGGAGAAGGGCAAAGGCCAGAGGAAGGGCTATGAGACCTATCAGCTCTATGGCCAGAAGCCAGTAAAGGGCGCTTACCACGTCTCCTCACCCCGTTTCGCTGGGAGTCCTCTTTCCTGGACCAGAGGCTGTTGAAAAAGGGGAGTACAGGAGTACAGAGGGACAAAGCCCCTTTGACGGGGGTCTGGGGGTGTCCCCCAGATACAACTTCCTGCCCCTTCCTGGCTAGGAAGGGGGCAGGGGGATGGTCGAGAAAGGTTCTCCTCAAGTGCAGGAGGCAGAGCACACCCATCACCTTGAGCTGTCACTCCTCCTCTCCTGAGAGGGCCTCCCGGCCCTCTTTTATCAGGAAGGGGATGAGCAGCAGCGCGCCTACGGGGTCTGCCCACCACCAGCCCAGGAGGGCATTCAGACCAAGCCCCACGAGCAGGGTCAGGTCCTGAAGGTCACACACCAGGCTCTCGACGGCCTCCGCTCGCAGGGAGCGAGAACCCAGCTTTTTTGCAATGCCTATCTTCAGGAAATACAGCACGGTCATCACCAGGGCGCTGGCGAGGACCAGACCGATGCCCACCAGGCTTGGCCGGGGTTCGGCCAGCCAGCCCAGCAACGTGGCCGAGGATTGGAGCAGGATAAAGGCTGCCAGGAGGAAAAAGGTCGCTCCTATCAGCCTCAAAGCCTTACTATCAGCAGCATTCTCCCCCTCCCCCTTCCACTCCCCGCTCAGATGCCGTATCAGCACAAACCCGGCGAACAGCTCTATGAAGCTGTCCAGCCCGTAGGCCAGGAGAGCGACGCTGCCCGCTCCCAGGCCCGACCAGAGGGCCACCACCAGCTCCACGAGGTTCCATATCTCCCCTATCCACACAAGGAGAAGGGCGGTCTTGCGGAGTTTATCCATCGAAAGTTTATCCATGAAAATAGATTTTAGGAAACAGGAGAGAAGAGGTCATCCACGAACTCTTGAGGCTCAAAGGGAGCCATGTCCTCGGCCTTCTCCCCCGTGCCTATGAAGAGCACCGGCAGGCCCAGCTCCTGGACGATGGCGACCACTATGCCCCCCTTGGCCGTGCCATCCAGCTTGGCCAGAAAGACCCCGGTGCACCCCACCGCCTGGCTGAAGGAGCGGGCCTGGGCCAGCCCGTTCTGGCCCGTGGTGGCGTCCAGCACCAGAAGGACCTGGTGGGGCGCTTGGGGATCCAGGCGGGAGAGGACTCGGGCGATCTTCTTCATCTCCTCCATGAGATTGAGCTTGGTGTGGAGCCTCCCGGCGGTGTCCACGATAACCACTTCAGCCCCCCGGGCCCTGGCAGCCTCCAGGGCGTCGTAGGCTATCGCCGCGGGGTCTCCCCCAGGCCCGTGGGCGATGACCTCCACTCCCAGGCGCTGCCCCCAGACCTGGAGTTGCTCGATGGCCCCAGCCCGGAAGGTGTCGGAGGCCGCCAGCACGACGCGGCTCCCTTGCTCCTGATAGTAGTGGGCCAGCTTGGCTATGCTGGTGGTCTTTCCCGCCCCGTTGACCCCTATGGTCAGGATGACGAAGGGGCCACCCGGAGTCGGCGACAGACCGGGGCGGACGCCGGCATCCACGACAGACAGGAGGGACACCATCTCCTCCTTCAGCAGCTCCACCACGCTGGATGCATCTCGCAGTCCCTGGGCCGCGGCCTCTTTCCTGACCTTCTCAATTAGCCGTGCGGTGGTGGCGACTCCCACGTCCGCGGAGATGAGCAGCTCCTCCATCTCCTCCCACAGGGCCTCATCCAGGCGGGGGCGCTGCACGATCTGGGCTATCCGGGCAAACCACGACTCCCGGCTCCGCTTCAGGCCAGCCTTGAGCTTGTCCCGCCTTCCCAGTAGATTGAACATGGCGACTCATCATAGCACGCCCCCTTTGGCAGTCGCAACGGAGCCTTATACCTTGTGTCACCGAGGGTTTCTGATACTATGTGCGGGGCAGATTGACCGCGGCTGCTCTTGCTGGTAACGCCGGAGAGCAGACTGGGCTTAGCTACCCCCCTCCAGGGCTGCCAGCGCCTCCAGGGCGGCGGCCCGCTCGCCGTCAACCTTGCGGTGGCCGGAGCCTGTGCCCATGACCCGGCCCTCTACCACCACTTCGATGGTGAACACCTTTTCATGAGGAAAGCCCGATTCCGCTACGGTGCGATAAACGGGAAACCCCTTCCCCATTCCCTGGGCCATCTCCTGGAGCCTGGACTTGGGGTCCCTGGCGATACCCTCGTGGGTCGCCCGGTCCAGCTCCCGCTGCAATAGCCTGAGGGTGAGGTCTCGGGTAGCCGCGTAACCCTGATCCAGCAAGAAGGCCCCTATTACGGCCTCCAGGGCCGCGGCCAGGCTGGACTCCCGATCGCGTCCGCCACTCCCCTCCTCCCCCTGGCCCAGGTGGAGAAACGCCCCCAGGGACAGTTCGCGGGCCACCCTGGCCAGGGTCTCGCCCCGCACGATGGCCGAGCGAAGCTCCGTAAGCTGTCCCTCCGCCATGTGGGGCAGGCGATGGTACAGCTCCTGAGCCACCACTAAGTCGATGAAGGCATCCCCCAGGAACTCAAGCCTCTGGTTGGAGGAGGGAAACTTCTGGGGGTCCTCGTTGACCGCGGAGGGATGGGTCAGGGCCAGGGATAGAAGGGCCTTGTCGGCAAAAAAGATGCCCAGGCGCTTCTCCAGGGTCTCCCCATCCCCTATCACAGGGCCACCTCCCTATAGTCGCGTGAATATCCCTAACAGAGCGTTGAAAAACACTTTTCGACCATCCCCCTGTCCCCCTTCCTGGCCAGGAAGGGGGAAGAATTAGAATCTGGGGGACACCCCCAGACCCCCGCCAAAGGGGCTTCGCCCCTCTGGACTCCCCTTTTTTCAACAGCCCGATGAGCCTTAGAAGCATTGTAAGGGAGTCCTGAGGCCGAGTCAAAGCAGGGCGGGCCCCAAAGAAGCGCCGTTGCCATGCTATAATCGGCGCAGAACGCCCCCGGGAGGGTCTTTGTGGAGTTCTTGCAGCTACTGGAGGCGACTCTCTCCCCCAGGAGGGTCGCCCTGCTGAGGTCGGCGGGCCAGATCGCCCATGAAGAAGGGATACGTGTGTACCTGGTGGGAGGGGCCGTTAGAGACCTGCTGCTGGGTCGTCCGGTGAAGGACCTGGACCTGGTGGTGATGGGAGACGCGGTGACCCTGGCCTACGCCGTAGCCAGGAAGCTCTCGGGTCAGGTGGTGGCCCGCTCCCAGTTCTCCACGGCCAAGGTGAAGGTAGAGGACACATCCCTCGACCTGACCACCGCCCGAAGGGAGCGCTACCCCCGGCCGGGGGCCCTGCCCCAGATAGCCCCCGGCACCATGGAGGAGGACCTGGCACGGCGGGACTTCTCCATCAACGCCATGGCGTTCCCCCTGCATCAGAGCGCCCCAGGTCAGGTCCTCGATTTCCACGGGGGTGAGGATGACCTGCGCCGCGGCCTCATCCGAGTGCTCCACGAGAGGAGCTTCGTAGACGATGCCACCCGCATTCTGAGGGCCGTCCGCTACGAGCAGCGCCTGGGCTTCCACCTGGAGGAGAGCACCGAGGCCCTTCTGCGCCGGGACCTTCCCATGCTCTCCACCATCAGCGGAGACCGGCTCCGCAAGGAGCTGCAAGCCTGCCTCAGAGAGAGGCAACCCGCCCGGCTTCTCCTGCGTTTGGGGGAGATGGGAGTCATGGCCGCCATTTGCCCCCCTCTGGACAGGTCTGGGGAGACGATCCAAAGGGCAATGGGAAGGGAGGGGAGCGGTGGCCTGGGAGAACAGGTGTACGTGGGTCTGCTGGCTTGCTCCCTGACCGCCGAGGAGGGGGAGCAGGCCATCGCGCGGCTCCGAATGCCATCCCGTTGGGCCGCCGTGGTCCGGGACACCATCGCCCTCAGGGACAGGCTGCCCTGGCTCTCCAGGGCCGACCTGTCGCCAGCGCAGATATACGACGCCATCGCTCCCTTTACCATCGCGGCGGTCGAGGCCTGCGCCCTGGCCGCGCCAAATGAGGAGGCCCGTCATAACCTCGCCCTATTCTTGGACAAGCTACGTTATGTCGAGTCCGCCCTGTCTGGGGGAGACCTCATCGCCCTGGGGATTCACCCTGGCCCTGCCATCGGGGAGATGCTCTCCCGGCTGCGGCGGGCACGGCTGGAAGGGGCTGTCACCAGCCGCTCGGAGGAGGTGGCGATGGTGAAGAGTTGGCTGGCTTCAGGCCAGCACTAGCAGGGCCTCGACCATCCCCCTGTCCCCCTTCCTGGCCAGGAAGGGGGGAGAATTTGAATCTGGGGGACACCCCCAGACCCCCGGCGGGGGCTTCGCCCCCTGCACCCACAGATGATGCCCTATTAACATGACACCGCACTAGGAAGGTTCGGGATAAGCTCATGAAGAGGCGAGCCTCACACGACCTCGCCCTTCTCCCTCCCCTGCAACCGCATGGCGTGAAACAGGTACTGCTGGGCATACCCGGCGTCGGTGCCCCACCTCTCCAAAGCCCATGCCCGCAATGCTTTGTAGCTTAGCTTAGCTCCATCCAGATACGACTCCTCCACGGCGCGGCGCACCCACCGGTCTACGGGGAATGCCTCCAGCTTATCCAGGGAGAAGAGCAGCACACAGTCGGCCACCTTGTCTCCCACCCCCGGCAGAGATGTGAGCGCCTCCCTGGCCTCCTGATAGGGCAAGGAGCGCAGAGGCTCCAGCCTCACCTCTCCCCGGGCCACCCTCTCCGCCACCTGGGCCACGTACTTGGCGCGGAACCCCAGCTTCAGGGCCCGAAGGGCTGCTTCCCCTGCCTCGGCCAGCCTCTCCGGAGTGGGAAAGGTGTAGTCCACGTAATCACCCAGACTCAGAGGCTGCCCGTAACCCTGGGCCAGGGCCTGCACGGTGGCCGAGATGCGGGGGATGTTGGAGTTGGCGGAGCATATAAAGGACACGAGGCACTCCCAGGGGTCCTGGCGCAAGAGGCGCAGGCCGCGATATGAGGCAATGGCCCGGCGCATCACCGGGTCGGTGCCGATGCGGGAGTAGATGGCCTCCAGGTCGTCGTCCAGGCGCAGGTAGTTCCGCAGCGGAGTCTCCATATGCTCCGGGGACGAGGGTGAGCTTCGCACCTCCAGGTGAGAGAGGCCCTGCTTCAGGGCCACCAGGTTCTCCCCTACGACGCCGTAGTGCCACTCCCCCTGGCGACGCCATCGGAAGGCCTGGCCACTCTCCAGGGTGGCGGCCAGGTCCAGGGGTTGGGATATGGGAAGTCTCATGGTGGGCCGGAAATCCACTGCCGGACGGCCTGGGGCAACTCTCTCAGGGAGCCTTTCATCACCGTGCATCGCGGTATGGAATCCAGAAAGGCGGGGCCGTAGGGCCTGGAGAGGACGCGCCCATCCAGCAGCACCACCACACCCCTGTCTTGCTCTCCGCGGATGAGGCGGCCAAACCCCTGCCGGAAGCGCAGCACCGCCTGGGGCACGGCGTACTGGTTGAAGGGGTCTTCCAGGAGCTGGGAGCGGGCGGCGAAGACCGGCTCCGTGGGAACGTTGAAAGGGAGGCGAGCCACCACCAGCGCCTTCAAAGCTCCGCCGGGGATGTCCACCCCCTCCCAGAAGCTGGCGGTGCCCAGGAGAACCGTCTTCGGCTTCCTGAGGAAGGCCTCCAGCAGGCTCCGGGGCGTGCCATCCACCCCCTGGGCCAGCACCGAGATGCCCTCCCCCTCCAGGTCGTCCCTTATCCCCGCCCGGACGGCCTGAAGGGCGGAGTGAGAGGTGAAAAGGGCCATGGTGCGGCCCCCGGCGGCGCGGCACACGTCTATCATGGCCTGCTGCAACGCCTCCTGGTAACCGCGGCTGTTTGGGTCGGGCATATCCCTGGGTATGCACAAGAGGACAGCCCTGGGATAGTCGAAGGGCGAGTCCACCAGGAGCTTGTCCACATCCTCCAGCCCCAGCCTCTCGCTGATGTGGCGGAAGTGGCCCTGGGTGCTGAGGGTGGCGCTGGTGAGGATTACCGACCTCTTCCGGGAGAAGAGCCTCTCCTGCAACACCTCCCCCACCTGCAAAGGGGCGGCGTTCAGGGCGATCTCCCCATCTCTGCCCTCCTGGGCCATCCAGCAGACCTGGTCATCATCAGGTTGTGCGATGAAGGACTTGAGGTTCTCCCGGATGTCTCCGGCAGCGCCGATGCAGGAGGAGACCTCCATGACCAGGATGTCGTATCCGGGAAGCCTGGACTCCTCCAGGCCGGCCAGGGACTCCGCCAGCCTCTCCAGGTTCCTGGCAACCTGGGAGAGGGACAGGTCGACGTTCTCCCGGGCTATCTCCACCTGGGACCACTCCGGCTGAACCCGTTTGCTACGGGTGACCCGCAGAAGGAGCTGGCGGCCATCGCCCTCATCATGGTGGTGCGCCAGGAAGCCCGCCAGGGTAGACCACAGGGTGTCGGTATGCTCCCTGATCCTGGGCAGAAGGGCCTCCGCCTCCTGGACCAGAGGTTCCAGAACGGCGGCCCGGGGCGATGTGAAGAGCTGCCCCAGAAAGCTCCTCATCTCCCTGTAGATGCCCCGTGCTCCCCCCAGCCTCTCCATGTACTCTCCCACCATACTTTGGGTCAGCCTTGACCCGAACTGGCGGGTGGCCTCCTCCTCCAGGTGGTGGGCTTCGTCTACTATCAGGTAGTCGTAATCGGGGATGATGTTCCCTCCCTCCACCAGGTCCCGCAGCAGCAGGGCGTGGTTCACCACCACCAGGTGAGCGGCCTCGGCCTGCTCTCTCGCGCCACGAAGAAAGCAGGCCTCGCTTCGCCGGGGAGGGCACTTGGCAGCGCCCGCGGCGGAGAGGCGGCTCCACAGAGGCATGTCCCTGAAAGAGAGGTTTAGCTCCGACCTGTCGCCGGCGGAGGTGGTCTGAAGCCATACCAGGACCTTGGAGGCCAGGCATGCCTCCTCAGGAGAAAGAGCGCCTTCACCCCTCATGTGGCCCCACCGACGGAGGCATAGATAGTTGTCCCTCCCCTTCAGGAGAGAGACGCGAAGCTCCTGGAAGTCGGGGGACAGCTCCTCCAGGGCCCTGGACAGAGCGGGAATGTCCTTGGAGATGAGCTGCTCCTGGAGGTTGATGGTGTTGGTGGACACCACCACCCTGGCCCCATTGCCCTGGGCGAAGAGCATCGCGGGGAGAAGGTATGCCAGGGACTTGCCCACCCCGGTTCCCCCCTCCACCACCAGATTTCGCTTCTTCTCCATGGCCTGGGCCACGGCCCGGGCCATCTCCACCTGCTGAGGCCGGTAGCGGTAACCCTCCAGGACGTGGGCCAGGGGGCCGTCCTCCCGGAAAAAGCCCTCGACCGCCGCTTCATCCAGAGGGGTGCCTCCCCTCCGCGTCCGGAGGGCAGGCGGAGGTGCCAGGCGCGCTCCCAGGGTCTCCTTGTCCAGCCCCCCCAACCCTACTTTCGCGGGTTTGAGGCCTGCCGCCCTGGCTCTGGCCATCTGGATTTGGTAGAAGAGGGGGGCCAGATGCCCCTGGGCCCTGGCGTGCAGCAGGTGAAGCTCCGATAGAATGCTCTCATCCAACTCCAGGGCCAGCCTCTTCAGGGCGTGGAAGACCTGGTGAGTGACCTGGGCATCGGGAAGGGCGCGGTGAGGACGGGGATGGCTCACTCCCAGGGACGCCGCCAGGGGAAGAAGGGAGTACTCCCGCAGCCGGGGCAGGAGGATGAAGGCCAGGTCTCGGGTGTCGTAGCGGGGGTTGGGCAGGTTCAGGCCCCTTTTCGCCAGGAACCCCAGGTCGAAGGCGATGTTCTGCCCCACCATGGGGCTGTGGCCGATGAAGGACAGGAGCCGGGGCGCTATGGAAGCAAAGGAGGGCGCTGCGTCCACCTGGGGTTGGGTGATGCCCGTCAGCTCGCGGGAGAACTGGGGTATGGGCCTGTAGGGGTTCACCAGGGTCTGGAAGGTCTCCAGAACGCGGTCGCCCTGGAACCTCACCGCCCCCACCTCGATGATGTCATCGGTCTCGGCGCTGAGGCCCGTGGTCTCCAGGTCCAGGGAGACGCACACCTCGTCGTCGCCGGGCGATAGCTGGGCATCACCGTTTCCGCGGGAGCCAGGGGTGCGGATATCTGAGCGGTTCAAAGGCTTTCAACCTTTCGGGAGACTATCCAGGATTGTAGTTGGGGGTAGCGGGCGGAGTCAACCCAAGACTGACTCACTCATTATTCAATCAGCGTTGCAGTGGAGTCTCCCTCTCCTGGAGCCTATCTAATTCACATTGCCATCAGGACTGAGCTCGCCATCATCTTGGCCGTTAGTCCCCATTAATGACTTCTGAATCAGAAGTAGGAGATGAGGCAACCTGGGGTGAGGGTTTGCGGGAAGTCGCGACATCGCTGGGGGCGGTCTTTATAGATTCGACATGTGGATGTGGAGCCGTCCAGCATGGGGCAATGCTCACCAGCGTGGTCGGAGAAGCGGACCCACCCGCCGCCATCAGGGGTTTGGGTGATCTCCACAACTGCGCCGAGGGTGACGGCATGTCCCCTAAAAGCTTGGACCTCAGCACTGGCCAGCCGGAGAATAATGGGGTCACGGCAGCACGCTGCCCCACAGTGATTCATACAAATCTGGCTGGCCTCCTCAGGGGTCAAGCCAGACATAAGGTGTGGTGGAATCATCCTTCGCTGCTCTTTATCTCCATGGCTATCTGTACCGCCTGTCTCGTTGCGGAAGACTCCCCCACGGCGTCCAGTACCCGCTGGCACCGGAAGCCATCGTAGAAGTTAGGGGCTGGAGATGTGCCCTCTTGGATACCCCGCAAGAACTCTCTTCTCAGAGCCTTTCGTTTATCCGAAGACACCTCTTGCATCCGCTCACCCTGAGCCTGTCCAAGGGCGCGAGCGTTGTATATCCTGAAATCAAACAAACGGCCTTGAGTCTCCCGTCTCCTCAGACGGCCCCACCGCCGCTGCCACATACGGCTCGTACCCGCCCTCCCGCAGGCGCTGCGCCAAGGCCAGGGCCTTTTTGCTGGAGGCCGCGAAGGTGTACAGGGCGGGGCCTGTGCCCGTCAGGCGCACCCATCCGGCTCCCGCTTCTAGCATCGCACGTCGGTACACCGCCAACGATGGAAATAAGTCAAAGGCCACCTCCTGGAAGGCGTTGAAGAGGAGCTTTCCGTTGGGGCGCTTCCCGCCTTCAATGGAGCGGCGCAGTCGAAGGGAGGCGCTCCCGTCGGTGTACCCCTCAGGGGTCATGTGGCCGTACAGCGTCGCCGTTTTGCGGGGTATCTCTAAAGAAGGAACCAGCAGCACAAAGTAGACCTGGGACAATGGGCGTAGAGGGCACACCTCCTCGCCCCACCCCTCCACCAGGGCAGTGCCGCCCTGAAGAAAGAAGGGGACGTCGGAGCCAAGGTCGGCCGCCAGAGCTCGCAGCTCTTCGGGACTCAGCCCCAGGCCCCAAAGCCGGTTGAGGGCCTTGAGGGTGGCCGCGGCGTCGCTGCTGCCGCCTCCCAGCCCGGAGGCCAGGGGAATGGCCTTGTTCAGGTATATCTCCGCTCCTCCAGAGTACCCCGTCTGCTTCTTCAGCAGAGTAGCAGCCTTGAGCACCAGGTTGTCTGGAGTCTCCAGGGAGGCCACGTTGCAACTCAGCATGAGCTGGTCAGAGGGAGCAAGGCGAAGCTCGTCGCACAGGTCTATGGTCTGCATCACCGAGGCCACCTGGTGGTAGCCGTCCCCTCGCTTTCCCAGAACCTCCAGGGTGAGGTTGACCTTGGCCCACGCCTTGACAGTCAGCACAGGCCCTGCCCCCTGAAGGCGTCGTAGAGCCTGCCCCACTCCTCCAGGCTAAGGGCCTCGGCCCTCAGGCGAGGCTCGATTCCCGCCTGTCCCAGCACCTCCTCGACCCGGGAGCCGGACAGGTCGAAGGAGTGGCCCAGGGAGTTCCGCAGCTGCTTTCGGGGAGCGCTGAACCCGGCCCTCACCACTCGGAAGAAGACGTCCGTATCCTCCAGGGGCAGGGCCGGCTCGGGATACACCTGGATGCGGAGGATGGCCGAGGTCACCTTGGGCTGAGGCCGAAAGGAGGTGGGACGTATGTACCCCACGACGCGCGGCCTCCCGTACAGCTGAATGGCCACCGACAGCAGCCTCATCTTGCCTGGAGGGGCCGCCATGGCCTGGGCCACCTCCCTCTGCACAGTGACCACCATGAGGGAAGGGGGAAGAGGGCACTCCAGGAACCGCCGCACAATGGGGACTGCGGCGAAGTAAGGCAGGTTGGACACCACTTTGTACGGCCCCCTCACCGTGGCCGGGTCCCACTCCCGGGCGTCTGCCTGGATGACGGTAAGGTTGGTAAAGCTATTCAGGCTCGTCTTCAGGTGGGCCACCAGAGCCTCATCCAGCTCCACGGCGATGACCCTGGCCGCCTCCTGGGCCAGCAGCCGGGTGAGAAGTCCCGTTCCTGGGCCAATCTCCACCACCACGTCGGTGGGTTCAAGCTCCGCGGCCGCTAGAATCCGCCGCAAGGCCCCCTGGTCCACCAGGAAGTGCTGGCCGAGGGCCTTCCGTGGGAAGATTCTGGCCATCCCTGGGGGAGCAGATTCGGTCACGTCACCCGTCCTGAAAAGGCTCCAATCACATCCCCCGACCAAAAAAGAGGCCGTGCACCCCTCCTTCGTTCGGGCATCCAAGGCGTTTCCCCCAGGCGACTCAGGCCAGGCTTCCCTGGAGCACCCGGAGAGTTCCGCTTACCGCTGCTTCCTTCCGGACCTGACGGGGTTCACGGCTCTCCGCC
>JACVQK010000045.1 GCA_015661155.1 Dehalococcoidia bacterium
GGCTCTTGTCGGCGGGGCTCTTGGTATAGCGGCTTTCCGGGGCCAGATATGCCTCCAGGCCGATTATGGGCTTGATGCCTGCCTCTTTGCACGCCAGGTAGAACTCGATGGCGCCGTATAGCCCGCCGTGGTCGGTGATGGACAGGGCCTCCATCCCCAACTCCCGGGCGCGCTGCACCATGGGCCCAATCCGGCTGAGGCCGTCCAGGAGGCTGTATTCGGTGTGGTTGTGGAGGTGGGTAAACACTCTCGCCCTCGGAGAAAAGCTGGACGAATTATAGCACCGGCGAAACCTCAGACCACAAGATGTTGTGGCGGGGTTTTACTCCAAGATTCCGGCCCGGTCTATCTCCTCTGCCGCGGCGCACACCATGTCCGCCCCCTTATCAGGACCTCCAGAAGCTGTTCGGAAATGCTGTTCTTGAGGGAGTGCAGAGGGGGCGCCGCCCCTTCTGACGGGGGTCTGGGGGTGTCCCCCAGACTGGGCTTAGCCCAGACCCACACCTTACGAACCGTGGAACATGGTCAGACCAAGGCAGCGGCAGTTGAGTGTGGGTGCAGGGCTCGCCCTCCCCCTCTCCCTTGGCAAGGGAGAGGGGGACACAGGGGGTGAGGGTATTCCGAATAGCTTCTATTACCGCTCGCGTGGGACACGCGCCGAATCTACCTCCCCTTGTACACTGGCGGGCGCTTTTCAAGGAAGGAGCGGACGGCCTCGGCCCTGTCCTCGGTGCCGACCGAGGGGAGGTTGGCGGCGGTCTCCTGGGGCAGAATCTCCTCCAGGGCCTGGTCTACCTGATAGAGAAGCTGCTTGGTGGAGCGGACGGTTATGGGAGGATTGGCGGCGATGCCCCTGGCCAGAGCCAGGGCCTCCTCCATCAGCCTGTCGGCGGGGACAACCCGGTTCACCAGGCCCACCTTGAGGGCCCACTGGGCGTCGTAGATGTTGCCCGTCAGGGCCATCTCCATGGCGATGCCGTGGCCCACCAGCCGGGGCAGCATGTAGGACGCGCCCGTATCCGGGACCAGGGCACGCTTGACGAAGATGCAGGAGAACCTGGCCTCCTCAGAGGCGACGCGGATGTCGCTGGCCAGGGCAAGGGAAAGCCCTGCCCCCGTTGCTGCTCCGTTCACCGCGGCGATAACGGGCTGAGGGATACGGCGCAGGTGAGGACCCAGCTCGGTGACGCCGCGCCCTGAGCGGGATGGGGCCCGCTGTCCCTCCAGGGCCGCCAACTGCTGGCCCACGTCGGCACCGGAGCAGAACCCGCGGCCCGCTCCCGTCAGGATCACGGCACGAATGTCGCTCTCGGCAGCCACCTCATCCAGGGCAGCGTGCAACTCCCCCGTTAGCGCCGGGTTAAGGGCGTTGAGCCTCTCCGGCCGGTTGAGGGTAATAGTGACCACATGGCCCGCGCGCTCCAACCTCAGAGCTTCGTAGATGGGACTCCCCATGTCGTGCACCTCCTCCCAAGATGGGCATCCGCCTTCGACGAGAGTGGAGGTGAGGTTGTCCCCCAACAAGCTCCGGCACTCCACCAGTCTCAGTCAGGCATCACCCACCCTCCCCTGAACAGGGTGGAACCGCGGACTCCTGAGGCGCTCTGCTACCCTGAAACGATACCTGAGCTACGCCTTGCCAATCCTGAACATCTTCGTCGCGCAGGTGGGGCACACGCCCTGGGTTGCCGGGCGGCCATTCTTCATAATAGTGGCCTTGGTGTTCTTCATCTCCCGCCGAGACTTGCACTTCACACAGTATCCTTCCATGGTTCACCTCCCCAAGCAATTTGCGCCTATTCTACAACAAAATATAGCCCTCGTCAGCAGTTTGTAAAGCACTTTCGCCCTTCCTGGGGGCCTGGGCTTCTTCGGGTGGTCACTGTCGGGGCATCGGAGCGGCCTCCTGCGCGCTTCGCAGGGGCTCTGGAGGAGCGGGACGGAGGCGACTCCAGGGGAGGGGAGCCGGGCTTCCATAGAGAGGAGACCAGTGGAGATATATCTGGGGAGCGCCGTACCTGTGCTGGAAGGTGATCTCTATGGGATGGAGACCCGGAGCCAGCTCTCTGCTGGCGCTGCGGGACTCGTGGGGAGCGCTGCCCTCTGCGGGGATGCCAGGGTTGGTTATCAGAGACTCCCCGTCTATGGACAGGGTGGCGGGGCCGCTGGAGTCCAGCTTGAAGCCGTAGGTTCCCTCTATGCTGATCTCCAGCTCTCCCTTCCACAGGATGCGAAACTCCCCGGCGAAGGGCCTGAGGTGAAAGAAGGAGAAGACCGTGGGGTCTATCTGCTGAAACTCCCCCGATGCCTCCGGGAACCCCGGGGGGAAGTAGCTCCCCAGGAGACCGCGGGACTCCACCTCCGCGTACAGGTTCTCTGGGCCTATCACCGAGGGCTGGCCTTCCGGGGGGCCCCAGGAGAGACGGGTCCTGCCTCCCGCTTCCCGCACCTCCTCCTTCACCAGAAGGGCGTGGTTTCCCAGGGCCAGGGGGAGCGCGACTTCGCCTGGGCCTTCCAACACAAGGCTCCCATCCAGATAGAAGCGGGCCTGGGGGGAGCCCTCCAGCATCAGTCGGTAGTCTCCGTACTTGGGAACGTACAGCACCCCCGCCCACTCCACGGCGAAAGGCGGAGCCGGGGCGCTCCCATCTCCCCAGAGCAGGTCTATCTGTGAGACCCGATCATCTAGCCTGTCCCATTGGAGGGGGCCTAGAGAGGCGTAGCGGGCTGTAAGCCCCTGAGACCCTCTGATATCCTCGGCATTCAGCTCCAGGGTGTAAACCAACGGCTGTCTGGAGCCATGGCCGAAGTCCATTATCGAGAAGCTCCGCTGGGGGTAGAAGGCCAGGACACGGCTCATGTAAGTCTCCTGGTCCCTGTCCAGGAACATCAGCGCCCCATCGCCCCGGTTGGACGCCGGGGGATGCCTGGCAGAGTTGAATATCTCCATCCGGGGGCTGTGGGGCACCAGAAACGTGATCACGGGGTAAGGGGCCAGGAAAGGGGATATCAGCACGTCGTAGTCCCGGGAGGGCAGCTCCAGGAGGCGGTAGGCTATGGCGGTTTGCACCGGATTGAAGGAGGCCCACACGTCGAAGTTGCTCCGCTGAAGGTTAAAGTAGGTGTGGAAGTTGTCGTAGGCGATGGCCCCCATCCCCGCCAGGAGGGGTATGCCCAGGAGGACCGCGCCGTACCTGGAGGCGCTGGAGATGAGGGGGACAAGGGCCATCCCCAGGGCAGCGATGGCCACGCCAGCGAAGAGATAGACCACGGGCAGAGTGCCGATGGCCCGCAGAGTGTTGGGCGACTCGAAGGGCAGGGTCACCAGGCCGGGGAGCAAGGCGAAGAAGAACCAGACCAGCAGCGTAAAGGGCACGGGACGACGGGGTCTGGTGAGGCAAAACAGAAACCCCAGGGCGGCCAGGGCGGCTACTCCGAAGTCCAGCATGGGCTCGCCGGGGAGATTGTGCCTGCCGTTCACGTCCCCCCTGAAGTTGAACATCAGGAGGTACTCGTCCAGGTTGGCCCTCAGGAACCCGAAGGCGTCCAGGGATGATCCCGTACTGGACGAGGTGACCACCATGGCCCTTCGCCAGAACTCCGTGGCGTGGGTTACGGCGTACTGGAGAATGGGAGCCGCCACCAAAAACGCCCCTACCACATATACCCCAAACCTGCGGGTGAACTCCCCTGCGGGAGGTCTGCCCCTGAGGAAAACATAAGCGGCAACGAAGACCATGACCAGGGGCATGACTCGGACGGCCTGGTAGTACCAGAGCCCGGAGCCCAGCACCACTCCCGCCAGGGCACAGGAGGCCAGGTCTCTACGCCTCAGAGCCCACAGAAACAGGAGGACGCTGGCCACCGCGAAGAAGGGCGCTGTCACCCCCGGCATGGCGCTGCGGGCCCAGGTGATGTCCCAACTGGACACCGCCAGCAAGAAAGCCACCATCAGGGCGACGCGCCAGCCAAGAAAGCGGCGGGCCAGGAGGTAGAGCAGGAGTATCAGCCCCACATCCATGATGACAGAGGGAAGGCGAAGGGCCGCGGTGCTCCTGCCCAGGAGCCATACGGAGGCGGCCTGGATAAAGATGATGGGAGAGGCCACGTTGGCCTCGGGGACGAAGATGGGCCGGTAGGAGTCCTCCTCCAGTATCCTCACCGCGGCCATGCCGTGAATCGCCTCGTCGTACCACAGGCCAAAGGGCATGACGTTGAGAAGCAGCAGTCGAAGGGATACTCCCAGGGCAAGGACGCCCAGAAGAAGTCCCCCTTCCACCAGCGAGGCTGGGGAGGGTCTGGGAAGGGCCCTCCTGAACCACCTGCCAATGCCCCCTGGGGAGGGCCTGTAGAGCAGCGCCAGGAAGGTGATAATGCTGGCTATGTGGAGCATCCACGCCAGAGAATCGTCGGGGTTGGAGGCAGACCTGTAGAGGCTCAGCCCCAGGAGAGAGAGGGCAACGGGAAGGGCCACCAGGAACCTGGTGAACTCACCTCCCGCGGAGGGCGTCGTCTCAGTCCCGGACTCGAGGGAGGAGAGGAAGACCGCGGGCCTGCCAACGTGCGCGGCTGCCAGGGCAAGGCCGCCCGCCAGGAGCAGGTAGAGCCCTGGGGTCAGGGCCTCCCGGTACTCCAGGAAGTATTGGCCCGCCAGGGCCAGCAGAAGGGCCAGAAGGGCTAGAAGACCTCTGATAATAGCAGCCTCAGCAGTTGTCCTTGTCCTAGACTTCCAGGAAAGATGAATCTGGGCTGGCCCACCCTCACTCCTCCTCCACCGGCTCAAAGCCCAGCTTCTCCATCTCCGCCTTTAGCGTGGCGGCCCACTCCTCTATGGGCACCGAGGCCGGCACCACAATTTCAACCTCCCCATCTGACAGTCGCCGCACGGTGCCGGGGTCCTCCTTCCCCAGGGGAACGGAGATGCTCTCCCGGTCTACTCCCAGGGCGTCGGTGACCTCGAAGATCACGCCGATGTCGTGCATGCTAATTATGTCTTCAGCCATGTCTTCAGTTTGCATCGTGCCCAGCAGGGTGCTGAGGAACTCCTTCGACCATCCCCCTGCCCCCTTCCTGGCCAGGAAGGGGGTGGGAATTGTATTTGGGGGACAACCCCCCCAGACCCCCGGCGGGGGCTTCGCCCCCTGCACCCCCACAGGCTACTCTAATAGCGTGACGCGACACTAGATAGGGAATTCAGGGTATCTTAGCTGGAAGGTGGGGGGAGAGTCAACCCAGAGGGCCAGAAGCGGCAAGATTATCCGGCTTGTCCGCTCGTTCTTCGACAGGCTCAGAATGAGCGGACAAGAGCCAGTCTTCGGATAATCGAAAGACCCCTGCTGAGAAACACCTCTATTTCTGGGCATGGGCATGGATTATCATGTACTCATAGGTTGCCGGTTTGCCTGGCAAAAGCAGCATGGAAATCTCAGGAGCAGCGACTCTCGCTCCTTATGCCATAGGGAGGTGCAAGGTGAAACCCCAGCCATCCAAGAACCCCAAGAAGTCGGAATCTGCGGAGGAGTCAGTCCCCCCGGGGCAGTTCGTCACCGAAAAGTTCCCCGTTTTCACCTACGGCGATACGCCAGCCATCGACCTCAAGACGTGGCGCTTCCGCATCTTTGGCCTGGTTGAGGAGGAGGTAAACCTGACCTGGAAGGAGTTCCTGACGCTGCCCCAGGCGGCCGTTACCGCCGACTTCCACTGCGTCACCCAGTGGAGCCGCATGGACAACCTGTGGGAGGGAGTGGTGTTCAGAGACCTCATCAAGCTCGCCAGGGTGAAGCCGGAGGCCAGGTACGTCATGGTTCACTGCTACGGAGGCTACACCACCGATCTCCCCCTGGAGGCGCTGTTGGAGGAGAATGTGCTCTTCGCCCACCGCCACGATGGAGGGCCCCTGACCCGGGAGCACGGTGGCCCCCTGAGGCTGGTGGTGCCCGGCAAGTACGGCTGGAAGAGCGCCAAGTGGGTAAACGGGCTGGAGCTTATGTCCCAGGACAGCCCGGGATTTTGGGAGCAGCGGGGCTACAACCACAACGCCGACCCCTGGAGAGAGGAGCGCTTCTGGGATGGCCTGAGCTAACACTTACTTGCGAAAAAGCGCGGCACGAAAAACCCCCCGTATGTCATTCCGAGGAGCGGAGCGACGAGGAATCTAGGACTTATACCGCTAACTGAGGATGTTAGGCTCTAGATTCCTCACTTCGCTGCGCTGCGTTCGGAATGACAGTAGGCGGCGCTATTTTCATCCCTCGGGATGCTCAGGGTGAGCGGGCCGGTTGCGAACCCCGTACACGCGAACTTACACACCCTGCTGGGCGGCCTGTTTACCTGCCCTGGCCGTAGCCGACCCCGAGGTCTGGGGCTCCTTGTCCACGTCCTCCATGTACCCGCACTGAAGGCACTCTTTGTACTCGCCGTAGAGGTCTCTATTTATCTTCAGGTCCCCTCGACACCGGGGACACGCCTTTAGGAGTATCATGCTCCACCTCCCTCTACACCTTTAGATGCACCTTTTCGTAATACGATGCTCTCTTTCAAGAAACGCCCATCCCAAAGACCTCGCCCAACTCCAGACCGGGGGGGCCATTTTATGAGCTGGAGCGCATTATACTTCTTGACACGACTTGTGTCAAGGTCTAGAATGGGGCTGGTGCATGGCCTGGAAACATGTAATGCAGAAGAGAATGCAGCATCCCGGCGAGAAGCGTACCGCAGACCAGGGGTTCATCATGCCTCCAGGGCTGGACGCCGAGGAGGGCGGACCTCTGGTAGCTCCTCCCCATGGGGGGGGCAGGAGGAGCACAGGCAGAGCTAAGAAGCAGGAGAGGCCCGCTCCCTTGCCGAGAGGGCCAGACCCTAGCGGAGGGGTTTACGTCATCAGCGTGGTCGCCCGGCTTCTGGAGATGCATCCCCAGACCTTGAGGAAATACGAGCGTTTGGGCCTGGTGACTCCCACCCGGAGCCTGGGCATGCTTCGCCTGTACTCGGCAGAGGACATCGTCCGGGTAAGGTTGATCAAGTACATGGTGGATGACCTGGGAATGAACCTGGCGGGGGTGGAGTTCGCCTTGAGCTTCTTGAATCGCGTTGTGGGGCTGGGGGAAAAAATCCAGGCTGTTTCCCAGGCCAACGCCCTGCACCAGTTGCTGAGCCAGGAGCTTGAGGGTATGCTGGGGGAGCTGGGGGTTGACCTCCCAAGAGCCCCCAGGGCGGGTAGCATATAGCAGGCTGATGAAAAAGGGGGAGTGCAGAGGGGCACAACAGCCCCTTTGACGGGGGTCTGGGGGTGTCCCCCAGATTCAAATTCTTCCCCCTTCCTGGCCAGGAAGGGGGACAGGGGGATGGTCGAAAGGGTTTTTCAGCATCCTGATAGGTAGGAGCAGAGATCCATGAGTGCAGAAGAAAAGGAGCAAAACAGCACAGGGGAAGAGGGGCCCTCCCCGGAGGTCGAGGATATCGAGCTGCTGCGAGACCGGCTGAAGGAGGCCGAGCGGGAGCAGGGCCAGTTTCGGGGCATGCTTCAGCGGATGCAGGCGGAATCCCTCAACTACAAACGGAGGGTGGAGGAGGAGAGAGAGGAGATACATCGGCGGGCCAACGCCGATATGGTGCTCAGGCTGCTCCCCATTCTGGACGACTACGAGCAGGTCCTCAAGAACGCCCCCGATGTTAGCTCCTCTGACCCCTGGGTCGCGGGAGCCCAAATGGTATATCATAAGCTCAGGGGTATCATGGAGTCCCTCGGAGTGACCCGGATCGTGGCCCTGGGCAAGAGCTTCGATCCCATGGAGCACGAAGCCGTCTTGCACGAAGTCAGGGATGACCAGGAGGAGGACAAAGTAGCATCTGTGGTGCGGGAGGGATACAGGCTCCATGGAAGGGTTCTGCGTCCCGCCCAGGTGGTAGTATCGAAAAGAGCAGAGGGGAAACCTCCCCATCAAGGAGGGTCGGATTCCCCTGGGAAGGAGATGTCATAAATGCCCAAGGTGTTGGGAATAGACCTGGGAACTACAAACTCATGCATGGCAGTCATGGAGGTGGGAGATCCCCGGGTGCTGGAAAACAGCGAAGGGGCGCGGACTACTCCCTCGGTGGTGGCCATAAACGCCAGGAGTGGAGAGCGGTACACCGGCCTCATCGCCAAACGCCAGTCCATCACCAATCCGGAGAACACCGTCTTCTCCATCAAACGCCTGATGGGGCGCAAGTACGATGACCCCGAGGTGCAGGCGGCGTTGAAGCGCCTGCCCTACAAAGTGGTCAAGGCCCCCAACGGGGATTGCCACGTGGTCATGGCCGGGAAGAGCTACTCCCCCCCGGAGGTCTCCGCCATGATACTGCAAAAGCTGAAGCAGGACACCGAGGCCAAGCTGGGGGAGAGCATCACCCAGGCGGTTATCACGGTGCCGGCCTACTTCAACGATAGCCAGCGCCAGGCTACCAAGGACGCCGGAACGGTAGCGGGGCTGGAGGTGCTGCGCATCATCAACGAGCCCACGGCAGCGGCCATGGCCTACGGCCTGGGCAAGCAGAAGAAAGAGGAGACCGTGGCGGTATACGACCTGGGAGGGGGCACCTTCGACATCTCCATCCTTCAGATAGGAGAGGGGGTCTTCGAGGTCAAGGCCACCAACGGCGATACCTTCCTGGGAGGCGACGACTTCGATGAGAGGATCATCGACTGGATATGCGACGGGTTCAAGCGGGAGCAGGGCATTGACCTGAAACAGGACCGCATGGCCCTCCAGCGGCTCCGGGAGGCGGCGGAGAAGGCCAAGACCGAGCTCTCCACCGCCATGCAGACGGAGATAAACCTCCCCTTCATCACCGCGGATGCCTCTGGGCCCAAGCACCTCTCCATGAACCTCTCTCGCGCCAAGCTGGAGCAGTTGGTAGCGGACCTGATAGACCGCACCGTACAACCGTGCAAGAAGGCCCTGGCCGATGCCGGCGTATCCGCCTCTCAGATCGATGAGGTGGTCATGGTGGGGGGCATGACCCGCATGCCCGCGGTGATACAAAAGGCGAAAGAGATATTTGGAAAGGAGCCTAACCGGAGCGTCAACCCCGATGAGGTGGTGGCCGCAGGAGCCGCCATCCAGGCCGGGGTTCTCAAGGGAGAGGTGAGGGATATCCTCCTTCTGGACGTGACTCCCCTCACCCTGGGCATTGAGACCCTGGGCAATGTGATGACGCCTCTGATACAGCGGAACTCCACCATCCCCACCGCCAAGACCGAGACCTTCACCACCGCGGCCGACGGCCAGAACAGCGTGGAGGTCCACGTCCTCCAGGGGGAGCGAACCATGGCGGGGGACAACAAGTCCATCGGACGGTTCATCCTGACCGGCATCCTCCCGGCTCCCCGGGGCATCCCTCAAATCGAGGTCACCTTCGACATAGATGCCAACGGGATTCTCAACGTATCGGCCAAAGACAAAGCTACGAACAAGCAGCAGCGCATCACCATCACCGCCAGCTCCGGACTGAACAAAGAGGAGATCAACCGCCTGGTGCAAGACGCATCCCGGTTCGGTGAAGAGGACCGGAACCGGCGAGAGGGGGTGGAGGCCCGAAACACGGCGGATAGCTCGGTATACAACGCCGAGAAGCTGCTGCGAGAGCAGGGGGACAAGGTGCCCGCCGCCATGAAGAGCGATCTGGAGGGCAAGGTCGCCCAGCTAAAGGAGGCCCTTCAGGGTCAGGATGTGGCCCGGATACGGCAGAGGACCCAGGAGGTGATGACCTCCCTCCAGAATGTGGGCGCGGCGGTGTACAGCCAGGCGGGCAGCGGGCCCTCAGCGCCTCCTCCCCAGGGCGAGGATGGCCCTTCAAAGCCTCCCCCGGAGGGCACGGTGGAGGGCGAATACCGAGAGGTGTAGGAAGGCAGGGCATGCCCCGCACCCATAGTGGGACACGAAGCTACCCACTAAGAGGTTGCTAACAAGGGGTGTCCAGAGGGGCGAAGCCCCTCTGGCAGGGGTCTGAGGGACACCCCCAGACTGGGCTTAGCCCAGACCCACATCTCACAAACCCTGATTTCAGCCTGCCCATGAATGCCTCTGAAGAGTGTGGGTGCAGGGCGTGCCCTGGCCCTTCCTGGCCAGGAAGGGGGCCAGGGGGATGGTCGAAAGGGTTTTTCGGCGACCTGCGCCCTGCTAAGCCCGGTCTCTCAGGAAAACGCGCTCATACACCAGGGCCGCTATAGCGCCCCCCGCCAGGGGGCCAACCCAGTAGACCCAGTGGTCGGCCCAGGCTCCAGCAGCCCAGGCTGGCCCCAGGGTTCGGGCCGGGTTCATGGAAGCCCCGGTCAGGGGCACCCCCACCAGGTGGTCTACCAGCACGGCCAGCCCTATGGCCAACGGGGCCAGATGGCCGGGCCCCTTTGGGTCCATCGCGGTGGCGAAGACCACAAAGACCAGGAGGAAGGTCAAGACCATCTCCACCACCAGCCCGGCTCCGGCGGTGATGCCAGGCCCCAGGGCGTGGGATCCCAATCCTCCCTCCAGGGCATCGGGGATGACGGCCTTCAGCAGAAAGGCCCCCACGATGGCCCCCGATAGCTGGCCGACAACGTACATACCTCCCTTGGTCACCCCCATCTTGCGGGTCAGGACGGCGGCGAAGGTCACCGCCGGGTTGATGTGCCCCCCGGATATCCGAGCGGTGG
>JACVQK010000005.1 GCA_015661155.1 Dehalococcoidia bacterium
TCCAATGAGTGCCAGAATACCTGGCCCAGCATACCGCTTTGCCAAAGAGGCCATGTCCCGATTCTACTCTTGCTCGACACGCAATAGCAAACAGAACCCCCTGAGGAGTGTGGGTGCAGGGCTCGCCCTGCTGTGATACAATGGGCACGTCGTGCTTACCAAGCGTATCATCCCCTGTCTGGACGTGGACTCCGGCCGGGTGGTCAAAGGGGTCAAGTTCCTGAACCACAGGGACGCAGGCGACCCGGTGGAGCTGGCGGCCTTCTACGACCAGGAGGGGGCAGATGAGCTGGTGTTCTACGACATCACCGCCTCCGCTCAGGGCAGGGGCATCATGCTGGAGGTGGTATCGCGGACGGCGGAGCAGCTCTTCATTCCCCTGACCGTGGGTGGAGGGCTGCGCAGCGTTCAGGACATGAGCGCCATGCTCAAGGCGGGGGCAGACAAGGTCTCCATCAACACGGCGGCCGTCCAGAACCCCGACCTCATCCGCCAGGGTGCGGACGCCTTCGGCAACCAGTGCATAGTGCTGGGAATGGACGCTATGCGTGTCCCGACACCACCCACCCTTCGGTGGGAGGTGTACACCCACACGGGCAGCGGCGGCGGTCGCCCCACCGGCCTCGACGCCGTGGAATGGGCGAGGCGGGCAGTGGAGCTGGGGGCCGGGGAGATCGTGGTGAACAGCATCGATGCCGATGGCACCCAGGAAGGCTATGACCTGGAGCTGATAAGGGCCATCTCCGAGGCAGTAAGTGTGCCCGTCGTCGCCAGTGGAGGAGCCGGCACCCTGGAGCACATGTACCAGGTGGTGGCAGAGGGGAAGGCCGATGCCGTCCTCGCCGCCAGCATCTTCCACTACGGGATCTTCAGCATAGCCCAAGCCAAGGAGTACCTGGCCCAGCGTGGCATCCCCATCCGCCCCAAGTGAGGTCACCTCATGCCTCTCAAAGCAATCGTCTTCGACATTTACAGCACCCTCTTCCACAACGAAACGTCCTACTGGATGGACACCTTCAGGGACATATGCCGCATCCAGGGGCTGCCCATCCCTCCGGAGGAGTTCTGGGGCAGTTGGAGGTCCATCGAGGTCCGCTTCCGCCAGGCCAGGACTAGCCTGGAGCACCCCGACAAGTCGCCCCCCTTCAGGACCTACCAGTCAGCCTGGATAGAGGCCTTTGCCACGACCTTCGATACCCTGGGGATACGGGGAGACCCCGACCAGGCCGCGCAGATGTCGGTGGAGGCCCTGGCCTCCAGAGAACCGTACGAGGACACCTTCCCCTTTCTGGAGTACGTAGGGCTTCGCTGGAAAAAAGCCGTGCTCAGCAACGCCGATAACGCCTCCATCGTGCCCCTTCTCCTGCGCCACAGGCTCCCCTTCGATGCCGTGCTCACCTCGGAGATGGCACGGGCCTACAAGCCGGACCCCAGGGTCTTCCATTCTGTTTTAGGGGAGATGGGGGTGTTGCCGGAGGAAGCCCTGTACGTGGGAGACACCCTCCTGGATGATATTCATGGGGCCAAGCTGGCGGGGATGGTGGCGGTGTGGCTCAATCGCAACGGGGGCGATAGGGACCCCTGGCTTCTTCCCCCGGACTACGAGGTCAGGGGACTGAACGAGCTGATGAATCTCCTGGAGTCTTGGAAGGAGGTTGGCCCACGATGATCAAGCTGGACGGAAGGGGGCTGGTCCCCGCCATTGCCCAGGACGCCAACACGGGACAGGTGCTCATGCTGGGATACATGAACCCCAGCTCCATAAAGCGCACCCTGGAAGGCGGACAGGTCTGGTTCTACAGTCGCAGCCGGGAGGAGCTGTGGCACAAGGGCGAGACATCCGGAAGCTACCTCAACTTCAAGGAGGCGTATTTGGACTGCGACGGCGATACCGTGCTCCTGAAGGTGGAACCCACGGGCCCCGTCTGCCACACGGGAAACCAGAGCTGCTTCTTCCAACCCCTTTCGGTGGAGCCCCAGTACCAGCGGGAGGAGAAGGGGCCCGCCATACTGGACGAGCTGTTCGCCGTCGTCCAGGAGCGGAAGCAGGAGAAGCCCGCGGGCAGCTACACCGTCAAGCTCCTGGAGGGTGGCGTAGCGCGCATCGCCCAGAAGGTCATCGAGGAGGCGGGGGAGTCGGCCCTGGCCGCGGCCACCCTTGACCGGGAGGCCCTGCCCAAGGAGGTGGCCGACCTGCTGTACCACGTCCTGGTGCTGCTCTCCGCGTCGGGGGTAAGCCCGGAGGAGGTGTGGCGGGAGCTGCGGGCAAGACGGGGGTAAAGCCTGGTTGCGGAGTCCGTGAAGCCCGGCAGGGCGGGCCCTGCACCCACACTCAACTGTCGCTGACCTGGTCTGACCATGTTCTACGGTTCGTGAGGTGTGGGTCTGGGCCAAGCCCAGTCTGGGGGACACCCCCAGACCCTCGCCAAAGAGGCTTCGCCTCTCTGCACCCCCCATTTTCCCGCAGCCTGCTAGCCCGGGCTGGTGACCTCCCCTTCCTTCGCGATCCCCTGCCCGGAGGTATTCTCTGTCCCATCAATACCATGGTCAACGGAGAGGGCGTGCTTCATCGCCTCAATGGCCACCTCTATCTGGCTGTCGTCGGGCTGGCGGGTGGTGAGGGACTGGAGGGCCAGGCTGGGATACACTATGGCGTTCACCAGGGGGTTCCCGGAGTGGGCACCGCTGAAACGGATGATCTCGTAGCTGATACCGGCGATGAGAGGCACCAGCACCACTCGTGAGGCAATGCTTATGAGAATGGGGGGCCTGCCCACGAAGGTGAAAACAACGATGGCCACCACCACCACCACCAGCAGAAAGGCGGTGCCACAGCGGTTGTGGGCGGTGGAGTAGCGGCGGACGTGCCCCACCTCCAGGGGAACGCCGGCCTCGTAGGCATGGACGGTCATGTGCTCCGCCCCGTGGTAGGCAAAGACCCGTCGTATCTCCGGCATGCGCCCAATAAGGAGGATATAGGCCACAAACATGGCCAGCCGGAGCACTCCCTCCACTGCATTGCTGAGCGCGTCGGAGGCAATCAGACTGTCCAGAGACCGAATGGCCAGGAGAGGAGTCACGAAGAAGAGGCCAACGCCTATCCCCAGGGAGAAGAGCAGCATCAGTCCCAGAAGCCAACGGGACATCTCCTCGCCCTCCTTCTCCAGGGCGATGTTGGCCGAGCGGCTCAGGGCCTCGATGCCGATGACCATGCTCTCGAGAAGCACGACGACCCCCCGCAGCATGGGGATCTCCCTCAGGCGACCGGTGTACAGGGCGCTCAAACGAGAAGAGCTGATGGCTATTTCCCCATTGGGCCGGCGCACCGCCAGGGAGTAGTGTCTCCTCCCGCGGATCATCACCCCCTCGATAACCGCCTGCCCGCCGTAGCTAACCCGCTTCTGCACTGGTGGAATGGCCTTCCTCCCTACCATGCTGCCCTGGAGCTGAAATAGAAAAGGGGCGGCTGCAACCCACCCCTCGCTTCTCGCCTCTGGATGTGCCTATTTGAGATTGAAGCGCCTCTTCATACGCTCCACCCGGCCCTCGGTGTCCACGATGCGCTGCTCCCCGGTGAAGAAGGGATGGCATTTGCTGCATATCTCCACCTTGAGGGCTGGCTTGGTGGATCCCACGGTGAAACTGTTGCCGCAGGAGCAACTTACCTTGGCCTCGGAGTAGTAGGTGGGATGTATGTCCGCTTTCACGGGGTCACCTCTGCCTTTACCTCTGGTGGGTAAACACTGGCCCGTTTTCTGTACTTGGTGGCGAACTCGAACTTCACTCGCCCCTCTACCAGGGCGAACAGCGTGTGGTCGCGCCCCACACCCACGTTATTCCCCGACTGTATCCTGGTGCCCCGCTGCCTCACGATGATGGTCCCCGCCGTCACAAGCTGGCCATCGTACCGCTTTACCCCCAGGCGCTGGGAGTTGCTGTCCCTGCCGTTGCGGCTGGTCCCTCCGCCTTTCTTATGAGCCATCGGACGTCACCTCGCTGGAAGTGGCCGTGGGCATACGGGATGGGGCCTCTGCCACAGCCACGATCTCCATGATCTTGAGTCGAGTGTACGGCTGCCGATGGCCCCGCTTGCGCCGATACCTCGTTTTGGATTTGAACTTGAAGGCCGTTACCTTGGGGGCCTTCCCCTGGCCGATGATCTGCGCCACGACCTTGGCCCCCTCCACCAGAGGCTGCCCCACCTTTAGATGGCCATCCCTGGAGAGCAGGAGGACGCGGCCCAACTCCAGCAGCCCCTCTTGGGGTGAAGCTATCTTCTCCACATCCAGCGTGTCCCCGGGGTGGACTGTATACTGCTTGCCCCCGGCCTCTATAACAGCGTATTCCATATCTCTTCAGGTATTGTAAGACCCGCGAGCACAGGTGTCAACCTTCTGTACTGGCAGGGTGCTGAATCCTTCGGCTGAAGGACGGTTCGTAAGGTGTGGGTCTGGGCTAAACCCAGTCTGGGGGACCACCCCCAGACCCCCTACAAAGGGGCTTCGCCCCTCTGCACACCCCTTCTTTAACAAAACCTGCTCGTCTCCCCCAGGGAACTAGCGCCCCCGACACCCCTTAAAGCAGACAGGCCCCCAGGTTCAGCCGTGCACCTGAGCCACCATCTCGGTCATGAGGGAGGAGATGAACCTCACCCCGGCAATGGTGCGAGCGTACTCCATTCTTGTGGGGCCTATGGCGCTTATGGAGCCCAGGCCACCTCCTGGAAGCCCGTACTGACACACCACCATGCTAAAGGGATGGAGAAAGGTCACCCGGTTCTCCTCCCCGATAATGACTTTCAGGTGTCCCCACTCCGGGGCCTCCGCCAAAACCGCCTTTGGAAGCTCCCTGTCCTCCAGAACCTCCACTATCTCCCTGGCTCTCCCTCCAACAGAGAACTCCGGCTGGCCGAGAAGATGCCGCAGTCCCTGAATGTGATAGTCGGCGTAGAGCGCCTGGTCCTCATGCCCCATGATCTCCAGGATCATCTCAGTGACCTGGTTCTCGAAGGGGGAAAGCTCCAGGGAGTTGGACAGAATCTCGTTGCGACTCAAGCCGCCCAGAGTGTCGCTCAACCTGTTCGCCACCCTCTGGAGGTCTTCACCAGTGAGGGGGTCACTCAGGGGCAGGAGCTGCTTCCTGAGCTTGGCTTCCTGAAGAACCAGGATAAGGAAAGCCAGGAACTCCTGGATGTACACCAGGTCTACCCGCACCACCCGGGACTGAGGCCACCTGGGATAGGTAACCAGGGCCACGTTGCTCACCAGCTGCGCCAGAACCGTCGAGGCCAGGCGAGTCCAACTCTCCATGTCCCGCTCTGCGTTGGTGAACTGGTAACGGATGGTGTACTGAAAAGCCCTAGGAAGCTCCTCCACGTCAGGGAGAGTCTCCACATAGAAACGATACGCTTTATCCGAGGGCACAGCCCCCGCCGAGGCATGGGACCTGGTGAGGTAACCCTCCTCCTCCAACTCGGCCATCTCGTTACGTATGGTGGCCGAGCTTATTCCCAGGGAGTGCTTTTTGGCAATGACTTCAGACGCAACAGGGCTGGCTGAGCCTATGTACTCCACGACCAGAGTCTTTAGCAGCTCCCCCCGTCTCTGAGTAAGCATCTTCCCCGCCACCTCAATCCGTGGGGCTGACCCACCCGCTACGATTCTGATTGAAATCTACCATCAAGCCCAAAGGGTGTCAAGGTGTGTCAAGATATTGACCGCGAGGCCAGCCCGTTGATATACTTGCGGCAGGTTCAATCCAAGCTCATCAGGGGGTATCCCATGCAAGCATCATCCACAGCCAGAACCATCACCCTCGCAGACGCCGTGTTCCCTCGCAGCGGCCTGTTGGTGGATGCAGCCCTAGTGGTAGGCTTCGCCTTTTTCACCGCCGTCTTCGCCCAAATCGCCATACGGTTCCCCGGCACCACCGTCCCCATCACTGGGCAGACCCTCGCCGTTCTGGTGACAGGCGGCGCTCTGGGAAGCAGGCGAGGCGCTCTGAGCATGGTAGTCTATATGCTGCTGGGGATGTTCCTCCTGCCCCTGTTCGCCCCTTCAACAAGCCTGCTGCAAAAGGAGACCATTCACTTCATCCTTCCCTGGGCAGGCACCCAGAGGCCTGTGTGGGAGCTCTCCAGTGGAGGGTACATCGTTGGTTTCATACTGGCGGCCTACCTGGTGGGGCTGCTGGCTGAGCGGGGCTGGGACCGCAGCGCGAGGGTGTCCCTGGCCATGGTAATTGGCAGTGCAGCCATCTACCTCGTCGGCCTGCTCGTGCTGGCGTGGTTCATCGCCTCGGGGGCTACGATCCCGGGATTGGACCTGACCTACTACGACTACATCGTCGGCAACAACGTCCTCGACAAGACCCTCAGGGGAGGTCTCTATCCCTTCATTGGGGGAGATGCCCTCAAGCTGCTGCTGGCGACCATGGTGTTGCCCGGGGCCTGGAAACTGGTGCGCCGTTTCCGGGACGACTCACCCCCTGACAAGTAGCCAGTGGACATAACTTGCTTGGGTCACTCCTGCTTCCGCATCGGTGGCAGAGGAGTGAGCATCCCCAACAGACCCCTTCCCCCCCGATCTGGGTCTGCCGGCATGCCGCGAGACCCCCGCCGTCCTCACTGTAAGCGACTCCCATCCTGACCACTCCTGCACCAACGGCCCCGAGGGAACCCCCGGGTATTGACACGGCCAGGGGAGTGGGAGATATCCGGAGCGTACATCAGGGGCGCCTACGCACACCGCCGCGGGAGAACGGCTCCCTGGCCCCCAGGAACACGGTGTTCCTCATGGGGATAGAAGAGCCGGTTATCTGCCACCTGGGAGACCGGGGAGCAGCGCCCACCTCTCCACTCAGGTGGTGCTCATGGCAACCCCGGGCACCCAGAAGCCACCTATCTACCTCAGCGGATGCCCTCGGTTTTCCTCCTCGTGACACGCAGGACAGTCACCCCCACAAGCAGCAGCAGCGCTCCCGCGGCCATCGCAGCCCCAGGCATCTCGGATACTGAGGCATCTCCTACCGCCGGTAGCAGGGCCGTAGGGGTGGGCCTGGGCGTCGCGGTAGGCACAGGGGTAGCGGTGGGCGCAGGCGTCGCAGTGGGCACAGGGGTAGCGGTGGGCGCAGGGGTGGGTGTCGGGGTAGGCTGAGAGGCCGGGAAGGTAAGGTCCCGCGTCCTGGTAACAGGCTGAATAAACTCCTCAAACACCTCTGTCTCCTGGGCAACCTCCCCATCCAGGTGGAAGGTTATGGTGCGCCCAACCATGTCCCTATGCGTGGTGCCTACGGTGAGCCCCCCGTATCGTCCTCCCTGGGTGGTAGCGGAACCTGCATTCACCCCTCCCATGCGGGCCACAACGACCAAGCCGTCCGCGGCCGGTTGGCCTCCCACAGTGACGTTGCCAGAGAAGATGATGGGCCATAATAGGGTGGCATCCTGGGCCGAGGCAACCCCTCCCACCACCCCAGAGAGGAGCAAGAGAAGAACACCAACGATGACGTTCCTAGCAAGACAAGCGCGTGGTTTGTTGCTCATTTGTATGCCCGCATATTAACATACCTCCCTCCCCTGGTTTCCCAGAGGAGGGAGGTACTTTTCAACAATCCGGTCAGGCCCCTGGCTCTTTACTGCTGGACGATGGTGCCGTCGGCTTGGAACCAGCAGAAGTAGCCCCGCTCCACCGTCAGGTTGTTGGCGGTAACGACGGTGGTGTCAGGTCTGACGCTCGTCCACCCCTTATCGACTGCACCGGGGTCGGGGTTGAAGGTCACGCAGACGCTCCACCTGGTCCCTGCCAGGTAGCTATCGGCGTCCACCACGGTCGCCCCAGCAGTGCGTACAGCCGGCCCGATCAGGCTCCAGGCATTGCCCTTCACCATGGTCACGCCGGGCAGCGCGTTGTAGGATGCGGTGGGGATGTCCACCTCCAGGTCCACGAAGGCGGTCGCCCTGGCGATGTACCCCTTGCCCGCTTCCAGGGCTTTCAGGTCGCCCACAAAGAGGCCCGTCACCGAGTCCCGTGTGGAGGTTAGCCACGGGTTAGTCAGGCTGGGATCGTAGCCTACCACCAGGTCAATGGCCACGCCAGCGGCGATGATGTCGTTGATGTTGGAGCTCACCGCCGCCCCAGGCAGGCTGAAGAAGTTGTTGCCAGGAGTCAGGTTTATGACGGTCTTGACGCGGGCGGTGACATCTATCTCTTGGGTCTTGGTGCCGGTGTTCCCCGCCTCGTCCACGAACTCAAGAATCACGTCATACTTGGCCTTGCCCAGGGTCTTCACCAGCACGTACTCAATGCTGTCCTTGGTGTAGTAACCGGTGGTAACGGTCTCCACGGCCAAGGTGGTCTTGTTCGTCAGGGTAGCCTTGCTGAGGGTCACCTTCTTGTACCCGTCGGTGTACACCGTGGCGGTAGCATCGCCCCTGGCCTTGCCGGCGGTGGCGCCCTCTTTGCCCTCGTCCTCGTCGAACACTACCCGGACGAAGATGCTCCCCTCCTCCGCAGTGGTAGGAGTGATGGTCGCCAGGGGAGCCAGGGTGTCCACCTGGAAGGTAATCACGTCAGTTGTGGGAGTGCCCTCTCCACGGGTCTCGACGTTGCCTCCGCCCGCGGAATCGGTGCCCACCACCTTCACCCACCGCTTGGTCGCCGCAGTGGCGGGGGCGGTGTACTCCGACGTCCAGACTTTGATGTCCGTCGTGGCGGAGACTGTGGGCGTTGAGACGTTCTCCGAAAGGGCGCCGTTAAAGGGGGCCGCGGTGGCCACAGTTACCGTGGGAACGGCGCTGAGGGTCTCGCTGGAGGTAACGGTGATGGTCACCTTGGTCTTGGTGTTGGCGGGAGTGACGACCACATCCAGCACGGGCTTCAGCTTGTCCACAGCCGTGGGGGCCGCAGTGCCCGTCAGGGTAGCCATGGTGTTGCCCGCCTTGTCCTTGAGCCCCGCCACCGCCAACTCCACCTTGGGCGTGGCGTCGGTGGCCTGGTCGGCGGCCATGGTCAGCACTATTGCGTTACCAGTCGTGTTCATCGCGGCGCTGGACGGGGCAGTACCCCCCACAAGCCATGCCGCTGCCGACAGGGTAGCCGAGTCCAGGGGCGCAGTGCCCGTGCCCAGGCCGAACTTAACGGTGACGGCCTTGCGCTGCGCCGCGTCCGCGCCCCACGTGGTAGCAAAAGGCGTGGTGGTCGCGGTAGTCAGCTTGCCACCGGTCTGCACTTCAGAGGCCGTCACGGTGGGAGCCGCAGTGTCGATAGTAACTTTGAAGGGCTTGGCGGGCTGAGTGGTCTGGCTGGACGGATCGCCCGCGCCTAGAATTGCCACAGGGGTGGTTGCCGGAGCAGTGGGATCCACAAACACCGGAGTATTGCCAACCTTGTCCTTAGCGGGGAACCACCAGTTGGTGAGCCCCTCGGTGGTGATGGTCTTGGAGTAGCTCACCTGGAAGGCGTTGGTGCCGGTGAGCAGGGGCGTGAGAACCCCACTGGTGGTGCCCGCCACTATTATCTCGTCGATGTCAGTGGTGGTCAGGCCAGAGGCTTTTCCGTCGGCAGACGCCTCGTCCGCCACCTTTACGATGAAGGTGAGGGCGGAGACGTTGGTGTAGGAGTCGCGGGCAGGCAAGACCAACTCAATGGTGGGAGCCTTCAGGTCAGCCCGGGCCGTGGCCGTCTTGGCCGCCACCGGGTCCTCGTCGTTGTAGGTGAAGGTCAACAGGGCGCCATCTGTGACGAACACGGTCGCGGCACCAGTCGCAGCGGTGCTGTGACTACCTATGGTGGCGGTAAGCGTGGCCGTCGCCGTAAAGACGCCACTGCTGGCGTTGGTCTCAGTGAGGGTAAGAGCGATAGGCGCGGCGGTGTGGGCGCTGCTCACCAGGGTGGTGCGCCCGGTGATGACGTCAATCTGGTTGTACTTGTAGCGGGCCGCTATGGTGCCCAGCTCCTGGAGCGCAAGGGTGTAGTTTCCGGCGAAGGTAGCACTCACGTCCACAGCGAAGCTGACGGTGCCCGCCTTCCAGTACTTGGTGGTATCGTAGCTTCCGTTCGCAACAACTCCAGCCGCCGCGAAGGGCACGACCTCCGAGTCGAGGGCCGTCTCGACCAGGGTCGTCGCGTTGACCGAGGTACCCTTTATGGTAACGGTGTTGCCAGTGTTGCCAGCGGTGATGTTACCAGCGTTGGTGATGACAGCCCTCACCTTGGCATAGTTGCCGACCGGCGTGTCGAGGGAGCCTGCCAGGATGTCCGCGGTAACTGAGATAGCAGCCAGCCGGGTCGCCGCGACCGCGGCGCCCAGGTTACCAGTGAGGACCACCGCACCCGAGCTTGCCGAGGTGCCCTGGGTGATAAACCCGCTCGACTCGGCCTGAAGGGCCCGGATAAGAAGGCCGTCGGGTATGTCATCCCCTCCGGCGTCCTCCAGGTTGCCGTGGCTCATTTGGTAGGTGCTGCCGCCAGCCACGCCCACCAGAGTGCATTTTGCGAGGCTGATGGTGCCCGAGGTGCAAGGGCCACCCACCAACTCGGTCAGGACGTTCTTGTCGGCGTCCGCGACCGAGACAGTCGCGACGTTAAAGCCAGCGTTGGTGGAGTACCAGCGCACGCTGTCCGTGGTCACTCCCCCAGTGAGAGTGACGGTGCCCGCCTCTGCTCCTGCGGCAGGGATGATGGGCAACACTGCCAGGAGTAGCCCCAGAGCTACCAGGACTGCGATGAATCTACCTATAGTCTTCACTTCCTACCCCCTTGCGTTTCCAAATACGACTTCGGCTTGCTTAGCACGTTGTTCCCTAGCATACACACCTAAACGCCAGGCGACCGCGCGCGCCCGGGCACTCTGGCTGGGTCTGCCCTGGATAGATGACGGGATAAGTCCATATACTCCGTTCCTTTCGCGGTCGAACCCTCCGTACTTTTTACACTATCGGCGTGCCTTTGTCAATGCCCTCGCACACCGACTTTTCACGAAAGTGGGCAGTACACCCCGTGGGAGCACCGCCCCTTTTCGACACCCTTACGGAAGATGCGACATTCTTCAGTTCCTGAACACACTTCGCATTTGTGCCCTGAGGCACAAACCCTGGAGCGGACTATATAGTAACAGAGAGCCCTTGTCAAGGGTTTTGCCCTCGTCCAGACAGGGTCTTTTAGTAGTCCCGACCACAGTCGGAATTGCCTCCTTTAGCAAGGTGTTGAAGAACCCCCTTCGACCATCCCCCTGCCCCCTTCCTGGCCAGGAAGGGGGTGGAAATTGTATCTGGGGGACACCCCCAGACCCCTGCCAAAGGGGCTTCGCCCCTCTGGACACCCCTTTTCCGCAGCCTACTAGTGTCGCTGCCCTTGGCGCTAGCGCTGCATCCCAGTATATAATATCTGAGAGGTTCACCCCCGTGCCCACGTCTCTTCCCTGGGCAAGGGCCAGGAGATACCTCAGATAAGAGGCCCGTTGAAGAATGCCGCGATGAAGGTGAAGAAGGCCGTTATCCCCGCCGCGGGCCTGGGCACGCGCTTCCTGCCCATCACCAAAGCGGTGCCCAAGGAGCTGCTGCCCCTGGTGGACAGAGCCGCCATCCAGTACGCCGTCCAGGAGGCCGCGGCGGCGGGCATCGAGCAGGTCATCGTCGTCACCTCCCGGGGCAAAGAGGCCATCGCCGACTACTTCGACCGACACCTGGAGTTGGAGAGCATCCTGACAGTGAAGGGGGACTCCCAGCGCCTTCTGGAGGTGAGAAGGCTTTCGGAGATGGCACAGATGACCTACATTCGCCAGCCGGAGCAGCTGGGGCTGGGACACGCCGTCCTCTGCGCCTCCAGGGCCGTGGGGGAGGAGCCTTTCGCCGTCATCCTGCCCGACGTCATCGTCCTGGGAGAGCCGGGGGCCACCTCCCAGCTACTGGAGGTGTTTCACCGGTATGGGGCCAGCGTCATCGCCGTGGAGGAGGTGCTCGCCTCGGAGATCCAAAACTACGGGGTCATTGTGCCCCAGCCCATAGCAGAGGGGGTCTATCGGGTGCTGGGCACCGTGGAGAAGCCCGCGCCGGAGGAGGCCCCCTCCAATCTGGCTATCCTTGGGCGCTACATCTTCACCCCGGAGATATTCGACGCCCTGGCCAGGGTGAAGCCGGGAGCCAAGGGCGAGATCCAGCTCACCGACGGCATGGGCCTGCTCCTGGAAAGCCAGCCCATGTACGCCTTCCGCCTCCATGGAGTCAGCTACGATGTGGGCAATCCCCTGGGCCTGCTCAAGGCCTCCATAGAGCTGGCCCTGGCACGGGAGGACATGGGGCCAGCCTTGAGGGAGTTTCTGCGTCGGGTAGTGAGCTGAGCGAGCCGAACCACCTTAGCCATCGTCTAGTGTCCTGTAACTGAAATACGCGTAGGAAACTGTCATTGCGAGGAGTCCCGATAAATCAGGGCGACGAAGCAATCTGGAGGAGGGGCAAATCCTCCACCAGATTGCCACGGCCCTCCTTCGTCGGGCCTCGCAATGACATATGCTGCGAACTTCAGGGACACCCTGCTAGCAGCCTGCGTGGAATTCCCCGCGGCTCAAAGCACTACCGAAGCTCCTGGAGCCTGGCCTTGAGGTAGTCTATCGGTGGTATCGGCGAAGGGTCCTCGCCATTCAGCAGGGCCAGGTAGTAGCTGGTGTAGTCGCCAAAGAGCACCGCGCTCATCATCTGCGCCAGGGCTCCCTTGCCCACCCCATCCACCGTCCGCTGCTCTATCCCCGCCTTTCTCAGAAGCTCCCCTGTTATCTGGTATCCCAGCTTCACGCGGGGATGGAGGCTCAGGGCGCTCAGCAGCACCCCGTAGACCCTCCTGCCCACCGGGCGCGGCCACTGGAACCCCACCACGGCATTATGGCACGCCTCGGGCAGCAGCTCCACAAAGGCCCATGCCTTGGAGTTCTCGTTGAGCTGGGTCTTCCACCGACGCGCCACCCCGGAGAGGATTCCCCCGCCGTAGACCACGATGAGCCTCCCGTGGAGGGCCGCGGCCAGCTCCTTGGCGGGGTTGTCCCGGAACGGGGTCTCCGGCTCCAGACGGCAGACCAGGGAGGCCATGACCTCCACCGCCTCCTCCACGTCCTGGTCTTTGGGGGCAACGAGCTTCAGCTTTTGCAGAATCGCCAGGGGAACCAGGAAGCTGTAGCCCAGGGCTGTCCTGGGCTCCCCCCTGTAATCGACGAGAAGCAGAGGGAGTTTTTGTCGCCGGGCTATCTGTCCCAACTGGCCCCCCGTACTTACCGCCACAACCCTGGCTCCCCGCTCTATGGCTTCCTGGCAGACTGAAAGGGTCTCCTCGGTGTTCCCTGAGTAGCTGGAGGCGATGACCAGGGAGTCCCGACCCACGTAGGGGGGGATGCGGTAGTCCCGACACACCGCTATGGGAGGCGACACCTCCAGGGAGGCCAGGTCTGCCAGCAGGTCTCCTCCAATGGCTGAGCCGCCCATGCCCACCACCACCACGTTGCGCACGTCTGCATAGGAGTCTGGCAAGACAAGCTCGCGGGCCTGGCCCCAGGCTCGAAGGCACTGCTGGGGCAACCCTCGTATCCGCCCTCCCAGACCGGTGGGGTCCAGCCTGGCATAAAGCCCCGGGTCGTCCAGGGGCGACGGCGTTAGGCTGGCCATCAAATTCCCAGCAGGCCCCTGGCCTCGGCTATCAGGGTGCCCACTCTGTCCGGGCTCTCTCCCTCGGCGTAGATGCGCAGCAGGGGCTCCGTCCCAGAGAAGCGGATGATGGCCCACGACCCATCTTCCAGCATGAAGCGGGAACCATCCACGTTCTCCTGGCGGGTCACCTTCCTGCCGCCCAGGGCGTCGGGCCTGGCCTCTGCCAGGCGTCTCTCCAGGGCGGGTCGCTGCTCAGGGTCAAAGGACACGTCGTCCCTCCGGTAGTAGTGCGGCCCCACCAGGCTGTATAGGTGCTCTATCAGCTCCGAGGGTTTCTTGCCCGTTTTGACCATCATGTCCAGGATGAAGAGGCCACTGAGGATGCCGTCCCTCTCAGGAATGTGCCCTCGAAAGCCGAATCCTCCGCTCTCCTCACCTCCCATAAGGGCGTTCTCTTGAGTCATGACGGGGCCGATGTACTTGAAGCCCACGGAGGTCTCATAGACGGGGACGTTGAAGAGCTCCCCCAGGCGGTAGATCATCTGGGTGGTGGTTATGGACTTGACCAGGGCACCCCGTTCCCCCCTCGTCTCCAGCAGGTACAGGGCCAGCAGGGCGAAGACCTGAAGGGTGGTGATGAACTCGCCCTTCTCGTCCACCACGCCCAGACGGTCGGCGTCGCCGTCCAGGGCCAGCCCCACGTCGGCTCCCTGGCTCACCACCGCCCTGGACAGGCCCACCAGGTTCTGGGCCACCGGCTCCGGCTGAACCATGCCCGGAAAGAGAGGGTTACGCTCCCCGTGAATCTCGTGGACGCGGGTATCGCCGCCCTTCAAGAGGGCGGGAAAGTACCCCGCGCCAGGACCGTACATGGCGTCCACCACGACCCTCAGACCGGCGTCCCTTGCCCCCTGGAGGTCCACCAAGCGGGCGACGTGGCCCAGGTAGGGGGGGGCCGGGGCGATGGATACACCCATACCCGTCTCGAGGGCCCTGTCCCAGGGAAGGGACTTCACCCCGCCATGCGCTGAGACGGTGGCGATGTTCTCCTCAAGGGCGTCCACCACCTCCGGAGAGGCGCTTCCAGCGTACTCCGGCTTGTACTTGAAGCCGTTCCAGCGAGCCGGGTTGTGGCTGGCGGTGATGATGGCGGCTCCCCCAGCCCTGCGCTCCACGATATTGTAGCTGACCACCGGGGTGGGGGCGGCCTCCTGGCACAGGTAGGTGGTGATGCCGTTGCCCGCCGCGACCTCTGCCACCGCCAGGGCAAACTCCTCCGAGGCAAACCGGGTGTCGTAGCCCACCACCAGCCCCCGATGGGCCAGCCCCCGCTCCAGAAGGTAGCGGCTCACCCCCTGGGCACAGAGCCGGACATTCTCAAAGGTGAAGTCCTGGGCAATGATGCCGCGCCAGCCGTCGGTGCCGAACTTTATGGTCATGGTGTCGATTTACCCAAATGAGGAATCATCAAGCACATCCTCTCCACGGACATATAGCAGAGCGAGCCCTGCACCCACACTCAACTGCTGCTGTGCTCACTCTGACCATGTTCTACGGTTCACAAGATGTGGGTCTGGGCTAAGCCCAGTGGCTACGAAGTGGAGATGGTTCCCGCCTTCGGGGATTCGCCGGGCCACAGGACCATGCCGCCCTCTATGCGGTTGGCCTTGCCCAGGGTAACGTTGTCTCCCACAATGCACCCCTCTCCTACCGTGGTGCCCTCGCCGATACGCGCCCCGTCACCGATGATGCAGTCGATTAAAGAGGCCCCTCGCTCCACCGACACTCCCCGCCACAGAACGGAGCCCTGGACTAGCGCCCCTTGGCCCACCACACAGCCAGCCCCCAGGACCGCCGGCCCCCGAATAACCGACCCAGGCTCCACTCTGCACCCCTGGCCCAGCAGGACAGGCCCCAACACCTGAGCCGAGGGGTGTATTTGAGAGTTTTCGTCGCCAGGCTCTATGCCGGGCCTGGCGGAGCTTCCCAGAAGCAGCTCCCGATGCACTCGCAGGTAGCTGGCAGGAGTGCCCACGTCCATCCAGTAGGGCCGCGCCCGGTAGCCATACACGGGAACCCCCAGCTCCAGGAGCCTGGGGAAGAGACCACGCTCGAACATATGAAACTCCCTCGCGGGGGCGTGGGACAGCGCCTGGGGCTCCATGAAGTACACTCCGCCGTTAATCCAGTTGCTGCTGGTCTCTCCGGGCGAAGGCTTCTCCAGGAAACGCAGGACTCTGCCTTCAGGGTCCGTCTCCACCACTCCAAAGGAGGCGGGGTTCTCCACGGGCGTGAGGAAGAGGGTGACCTGGGCCCTCTTCTCCCTGTGGAATCGCACCATGGCTTTCAAGTCCAGGTCGGTGAAGATGTCTCCGTTGAGGACGAAGAAGGCCTCATGCAGAGCCTCTTCCACGTTCTTGACAGCCCCCGCGGTGCCCAGGGGCCTCTCCTCCAGCATATAGGAGAGGTGCATTCCCACGCCCTCTCCATCTCCGAAGTGGGCCTTGATCTTGTCGGGGAGGTAGCAGAGGGTGACGATGGCGTGATCCACGCCGTGGCCCTTGAGGTGGCCCAGCATGTGCTCCAGAAAGGGCCTATTGAGGATGGGCACCATGGGCTTGGGAGTGTTGCAGGTCAGAGGCCGAAGGCGGGTGCCCTCTCCCCCTGCCAGGATAACCGCCTTCATCTCGTCTACCTCGCGCTCAGGCTGTTGCCTTCCCTTTTCCCCTTATCACCTTGAGGCCGGCCTCAGCCCGAAGGATATCCGCCTTGTCGGTGCGCTCCCAGGGGAACTCCATGTCGTCCCTGCCGAAATGGCCGTAGCTGGCGGTGTTCTTGTAGATGGGACGGCGCAGGTTCAGGTCCCGGATGATGGCCGCGGGGCGGAAGTCGAAGTGCCTCTTGATTAGCTCCAGGATGATGCCGTTATCCACATGGGCGGTGCCGAAGGTCTCCACAGATATGGAGAGGGGATGGGCCACACCGATGGCGTAGGAGACCTGTATCTCGGCCCGGTCCGCCAGGCCCGCGGCGACGACGTTCTTGGCCGCATACCGGGCGGCGTAGGCAGCCGAGCGGTCTATCTTGGTGGCGTCCTTGCCGGAGAAGGCCCCGCCACCATGGCGAGCCACGCCTCCATAGGAGTCCACCAGTATCTTGCGCCCGGTAAGGCCCGTATCGCCCACGGGGCCGCCAATAACGAACCGTCCCGTGGGATTGACGTAGTACTTGGTCTTGTCGTCCCGCAGGTTGCTGGGAATCACCTTCCGTATCACCTGCTCCAGGATGTCCCTGGTGATAACGTCCTGGGCGATTTCGGGGGCGTGCTGGGCGCTTACGATCACCGCCTCTATCCGCTTGGGCACTCCATAGGCGTACTCCACAGTGACCTGGGACTTGCCGTCGGGGCGGAGATAGGGGATGAGCCCCTCCTTGCGCACGTAGGCCAGGCGCTGGCAGAGCTTGTGGGACAGGGAGAGGGTGAGAGGCATGAGCTCGGGGGTCTCGTTACAGGCAAAACCCACCACCATGCCCTGGTCTCCGGCCCCTATCTTGTCCGGGTCCTCGGTGTGGCTGTTGCGTATCCCCTTCTCCTTGGCCTCCTGAGAGCTGTCCACCCCCAAGGCAATGTCTTTGGACTGCTCCTGGATGGACACTATCACCCCACAGCTCTTGTAGTCGAAGCCGTAGCTGGGGTCGGTGTAACCCGCCTCGCGGATGGTCTCCCGGACGACCCGGGCGACATCCACGTAGGTGGAGGTGGTTATCTCCCCCATGACCACCACCAGCCCATTGGTGACGCAGGTCTCGCAGGCCACCCGGGCCTCCGGGTCCTTGGCCAGGACGGCGTCCAGAACGGCATCCGATATCTGGTCACACAGCTTGTCGGGATGTCCTTCGGTCACCGACTCGGAGGTGTAGAGATAGGATGGGGATTCCATGAAAGAGCTGCTCATTTGAGTTCCCTCCTCGAAAATCTGCCGGTTCTGATATCTCTTGCCATCACCCTAGGTGCCCTCCTCCCAGCTCTCCAGGTAGCGCCTCTGCTCCTCCGTAAGGGTATCTATCCCAATCCCCAGGGAGCGGAGCTTGAGGTGCGCTATCCTCTGGTCTATCTCCTGGGGCACCGGATAGACTCCGGGTTCCAGCCCCTTTTTCAGGCCCGCCAGGTACGCCACACACAGGGCCTGATTGGCGAAGCTCATGTCCATCACACTGGAGGGGTGCCCTTCGGCAGCAGCCAGGTTGATGAGACGCCCCTCCGCCAGGAGATAGAGCTTGCGTCCATCCCTCAGAGTATACTCCTCCACCGATGGGCGAATGGGTCGCCTGGCGGTGGACATCTCCTCCAAGGCGGTGATGTCTATCTCCACGTTGAAGTGGCCGCTGTTTGCCAGAATGGCCCCATCCTTCATGCGTTTCAGGTGGGGCGCGTCTATTACGCTGATGTCGCCCGTGGCGGTGATGAAGATGTCCCCCACGGAGGAGGCATCCAGGATGGGCATGACCTGGTAGCCGTCCATAAGGGCCTCCAGGGCTCGCACGGGCTTCACCTCGGTGACTATGACATGGGCTCCCATGCCCCGGACCCTCATGGCGATGCCCCGACCACACCACCCGTACCCGCAGACCACCACCTTTTTCCCCGCCCAGAGGACGTTGGTGGCCCGGGTAATGCCGTCCACGGTGCTCTGGCCCGTGCCGTAGCGATTGTCGAACAGGTGCTTGGTGTCCGCCTCGTTCACGGCGACTATGGGGTATTCCAGCCTGCCCTCCCTGGCCATGCTTTTCAGGCGTATCACCCCTGTGGTAGTCTCCTCGGTCCCTCCTTTAACGCCCTGGAGCAGGTCTCTCCGCTCTTTGTGGAGAACCGTCACCAGGTCGGCGCCATCGTCCAAGGTAAAGTGGGGCCGGTGGTCCAGGGCGGCGTGGATGTGTTTGTAGTAGGTGGCAGCATCCTCTCCATGGATGGAGAAGGTGGGAATGCCGTACTCGGCCACCAGGGCGGCAGCCACGTCGTCCTGGGTGCTCAGGGGGTTGCTGGCGCAGAGGGCCACGCTGGCCCCGCCATCCCTCAGGGCAAGGGCCAAATTAGCGGTCTCCGTGGTGATGTGCAGGCACCCCGACAGCCGCATCCCCCGGAGAGGCTTATCTCTGGTGAACTCCTCCCTTATGAGACGCAGCACCGGCATCTCCCGGGCGGCCCACTCGATGCGCAGCACTCCCTGACCGGCCAGTCCGATGTCCTTCACATGACCCTCAGCTTGGGATACCATCCTTTAGCGTTCCTCCTTAACAGAGTGTTTCAAAACCCCTTTCGACCATCCCCCTGGCCCCCTTCATGGCCAGGAAGGGGGCCAGGGCACGCCCTGCACCCACACTCAACTGTCGCTGCACTGGTCTGACCATATTCCAGGTTCGTGAGATGTGGGTCTGGGCTAAGCCCAGTCTGGGGGACACCCCCAGACCCTCGGCAAAGGGGCTGCGCCCCTCTGCACTTCTCCTTTTTCATCAGCCTGCTAACGCTACATCAGGCAGAGGCTGTATATCTCCTTCATGGCCTGGAACACCACCTCCTCCTCAGGGAGGGAGGTGTCCACTACTATACGGCTGTTCTCTGAAACCTCCTCCAGCGGCTCGAAGACGTCCCTCTGGTGCAAGTAGGTCTCCCATCGGCCGTCGGAGGTCTCTCCCTCCCTCCGGAGGCGGCGCTCCAAGCGCTCCTTCACCACCGCCTCGGGTGCTATACACTCCAGGGCAAAAAAATAGGCCCCTTGCTCCCTCGCCAGGGTAGCCGCCTGCCTGCGCTCTCTAGCATGACGGAAAGAGGCGTCCAGTATAACAGATTTGCCCTGGGAGAGATACCCTTCCGCCTGCTGAAGAAGGTGCTGATATGTCCTGTCAGAGAGCTGAGGGGAGTATATCCCCTCCTCGAAGGGCTCGAAACGGTGCTCGGTGGGGGGAATGCCCGCCAGTTCCTTACGCACCACGTCGGAGGACACCATCTCCAGGCCCCAGCAGCGGGCCAGCCCTGCGGCGACGTGGCTTTTCCCCGTCCCCACCAGCCCACTGGTGATGAAGAGAGCCGGGCTCTTTACCCTTGCCAGGTAGGACTGCGCCAGGCGGAAATAGCCGCGGGCACGCTGGAGCGCCTCATCCTTTTCTCCCTGGGACAGGGAGGCATCCTTCAGGCGAAAGCACTCCACCTTGCCTCTGACGTAGGCTCGGTACACCTTGTAGAAGTCCAGGAACTCCCATACCCCCGGGTCCCGCGAGAGGCGCACGTACTCCTCCGCCAGGGTGTGGGAGAGGTCGGGGCGTCCGTGGCGGTCCAGGTCCATGGCCAGGAAGGCGATGTCGCTGACCACGTCGGAGTAGCGGAACCGCTGGTTGAACTCGATGCAGTCTATTATAGAGATGCCGTTCTCCAGGAACACGTGGGCAGCGTGCAGGTCGCCGTGGCAGTCCCGGATGCGTCCCCCTTCGGCCCTTCGCTGAAACAGCGCCTCTCTGACCTCCAGGAAGGCCTCGGTGTAGGCCCTCAGGTCGTCGTGCTCATCCTTGGAGAGGGCAAGACCGACATAATCAACCGTTTGCTGAAAGTTCTCCCGGGTGTTCTGGCGTACCGCTTCTATGCCCCCAAGGCGAACCAGGTGCGGGCTGGCATCCGCCCTGGAGTGGAAGTCGGCCACCCGCCCGGCGATGCGCTGGATGGCCTCCCCAGAGACCTGGCCTTGCGGGAGGAGCCGGCTGAGGGTCCGCTCTCGCGGTAGCTGGCGCATCTTGACGGCGTACTCGACGGTGGTGCCCGGGCCCTCCACCGTGTAGCTGCCGTCTCTCTCCCTGATCTCCACGACGCCCAGGTACACATCCGGGGCCAGGCGGCGATTCAGCAAGACCTCCATGTGACAGAAGTAGCGTCGCCTCTCCACGGTGGTGAAGTCCAGGAACCCGAAGGCCACCGGCTTCTTCACCTTGTACACGTGCTGCCCCGTGAGGAACACGTAGGAGATGTGGGTCTCCACCAGCTCTATGCTCTGGGGCCTTTCGGGATAGGCCCCCGGCCGGAGCAGGGCAGCCACCAGGTGTCTGGATTCAACCACCGTCCCTGTTCCCTTTCCCCGTCTCGCTACGTCGCGCCATCCCGTCTCCGCCTAGCAGGCTGCGGAAAAACCCTTTCGACCATCCCCCTGCCCCCTTCCTGGCCAGGAAGGGGGTGGAGATTGAATCTGGGGGACACCCCCAGACCCCCGCCAAAGGGGACTTCGCCCCTCTGGACTCCCATTTTTCGTTAGCCCGCCTACAGGGACTGCTGCACCAGCTCACTCAAGTTGGCCTCCGGCCTCGCCCCCAGGTGGCTCACTATCTCGGCCGCGGCGATGGCCCCGATGCGGCCACTCTTCGCCAGGTCGTAGCCGTGGGTGATGCCGAAAAGGACTCCCGCCGCGTAGAGGTCTCCCGCCCCGGTGGTGTCCACCACCCACTCCACGGGCACGATGTTGACGGGGTACACCATGTCCCCGGAGGCAATGAGCGAGCCTTTCTCGCTGCGGGTGACCGCCACCACCCGGCAGTCGCCACGCCCACGTTCCAAGGCAGCGTAGACGTCCCTGGCCTGGTACAGGGAGATGATCTCCGCCTCGTTGGCAAAGAGGATGTCGACATGATTCAGGATAAGGTCGCGAAAGGAGTCCCGGTGGCGGTCTACGCAAAAGGGATCGGAGAGGGTCAGAGCCACCTGGCCTCCGGCGGCATGGGCGATTCGCGCCGCCTTGACCATGGCCTCCCTGGCCCGCGGCGAGTCCCAGAGGTAGCCCTCCAGATAGGTGACCCGGTGGCCGCAGATTGTCTCCGCGGCGATGTCCTCGGGGCCCAGCTCGGTGCACGCGCCCAGGTAGGTGGCCATGGAGCGCTGACCATCGGGGGTGACGATAACCAGGCACCGTGCTGTGGGCGCGCCATCGAGAGCAGGCGCGGTGCTGAAGGTGATGCCCAGGGACTCCAGGTCGTGATGGAAGATTCTTCCCAGCTGGTCGTTATGCACCTTGCCTATATAGGAACCCGTGCCCCCCAGGGCCGCGAGCCCGGCCATGGTGTTTCCCACGGAGCCGCCGGACATCTCCACGGCATGGCCCATGGCTTTGTGGATGCCGGCCGCCCGTGGGGCATCCACCAGGGTCATCGCGCCCTTGGCCAGGCCGTGATGGGCCAGGAACGCCTCATCGGCGTGGGCCAGGACATCCACCATGGCGTTGCCAATGCCAACCACGTCCTTGAGGGCCTTGTTTCCGGTGTTCATCGCATTGTCATAACAGGGTGTTGAAAAAGGGGGAGTGCAGAGGGGAGGGCTCCCATCCAGTGGATGGGAATCCCTTTGTCGGGGGTCTGGGGGTGTCCCCCAGATTCAAATTCTTCCCCCTTCCTGGACAGGAAGGGGGACAGGGGGATGGTCGAAAGGGTTGTTCATCAGCCTGCTATGCTCCCGGGCCGTACTCCGTGGGGTAGCTCCTCCCTATCCAGGTGGCAGTACCCTCCTCGATGTTGTACAGCCGCTCCATGTCAAGGCCCAGGGCCGCCGCCATCTCGCAGGCCAGGCCGCTGCGCACTCCCTGGGCGCAGATGAACAGCAAGTCCTTGTCCCTGGGCAGCTCGCCGATGCGGGCCAGGACATCATCCACGGGAACATGGATAGCGCCCTTGACGTGTCCCGCGGCCCACTCGTTGGGATCGCGTACGTCTATCACCACGGCGTTGCCGCCATAGAGCATCTCCCTGGCCTCATCCACACTTATCCTCCAGAATGGTTCGCCCGCTTCCCGTCGCGCCATATTCAAGTACCTCCCTGTATTTCACCTCAGGCTATGTATTTGTCTATAAGCAGGGCCAGCCGCCGCCTGGTGTCGGGGGGCATCTGGTCCCTGGCGGTTATGATGGCGTTCCCCAGGGCGGAGCCGCAGGGACAGTCCCGATTCCCGGATATCCTCGGGATCACGTCCCCCAGGATCGCCTTGGAGAGGGCGGTGTTCCTGTTCAGGTTCTCCACTATCATCTCCACCGTCACCGGGGTCTCGCTCTCGTGCCAGCAATCGTAGTCCGTGGAGCAGGCCAGGGTAGCGTAGCACATCTCCGCCTCTCTGGCGAGCTTGGCCTCTGGGAGGGCGGTCATGCCGATGACGTCTGCGCCCCAGGAGCGGTACAGGCGGGACTCCGCCCTGGTGGAGAACTGGGGCCCTTCGATGACCACGTAGGTGCCCTGGGGATGCGCCGTAGCGCCCCCTCTCGAAGCTCCCCCATAGAGGGCCTCCCTCAAGACGGGACAGAAGGGTTCGGCCAGGCCCACGTGGGCCGCGATCCCGTCCCCAAAGAAGGTGCTCACCCGGCCCATAGTCCTGTCGATGAGCTGGTCGGGAATCACCATGTCCAGGGGCCGTATCTCCTCCCGGAGACTCCCCACGGCGCTCACGGAGATGACCCGCTCCACCCCCAGGGCCTTGAGGGCGTAGATGTTGGCCCTGGCGGGAATCTCCGAGGGAAAGAAGCGGTGCCCCCTGCCGTGGCGGGGCAAGAAAGCAACCCCCACGCCGCCCAGGGTGCCGGTGACGATGGCGTCGCTGGGCTTTCCGAAGGGGGTGTCAGGGAAGACCTCCTCCACATCCTTCAGGCCCTCCATCTGGTAGAGGCCGGTGCCGCCTATGACCCCGATACGGGCTTCAGCCACTGCCCACCAGCCTTCGGAGCGACTCCTCATAGGGCGCTCGGACTACGCCCCTGTCCGTGATGATGGCCCCGATGTACCGGCTGGGCGTCACGTCAAAGGCGAAATTACGCACCGGAGTCCCCTCCAGGGCGGTGGGGGTTCCCCTGATGTGCGTCACCTCCTCGGACGGCCGCTCCTCTATGGGAATGTCCTCTCCGGAGGCGGTGCTCATGTCCACGGTGCTGAAGGGAGCCGCCACGTAGAAGGGGATGCCGTTCTCCCGGGCCAGCATGGCCAGGGAGCAGGTTCCTATCTTGTTGGCCACGTCTCCGTTGGCGGCGATCCTGTCCGCTCCCACGATGGCGCACTGGACGCTGCCGCGGCTCATCAGGTATCCCGCGGCGGAGTCCACGATGAGAGTGAAGGGAATGCCCAGTCGTGTCAGCTCCCAGGTGGTGAGCCGCGCCCCCTGGAGCCAGGGCCGCGTCTCGGTGGCCACGACCCCCTTCACCCTTCCCTCCTCCCATGCACGGCGAATGACCCCCAGGGCGGTTCCGTACCCTCCGGTGGCCAGGGCGCCGGTGTTGCAGTGGGTCAGCACAGTGGAGCCGGGCTGTATGAGCAAAGCACCCAACGCGGCCATCCTCAGGTCGGACTCCAGGGTCTCACGATGTACTAGCTGGGCTTCTGCCAGAAGGGAGGCTCCCATATCGCCGTCCGGGGCCACCTTCTCAGCCGCTCGCATCATGCGCTCGACGGCCCACCGGAGATTGACGGCGGTGGGCCTCGCCGCGGCCATCTCCCGCGAGGCTGCCCGGAGGCTGACCAGGAGGGACGCTCTGCCCCCTTTTCCCAAACTACCGGCGGCCAGCGCCATCCCGTAGGCCGCCGTCACCCCTATGGCGGGAGCGCCCCTGACTCGCATCTCTCGGATGGCCTGGACGACCTCCTGGGGGGTGCGAAGCTCCAGGAAGACCTCCTCCCAGGGCAGGCGGGTCTGGTCCAGGAGCCTGATGGCCCCTTGTGACCACTCTATGGGTTCAAGAGAGGTCATGCCTGGCTGCTTCTCGTCGGGCGTCAGCTTGGGCAAAGTAGTCTTATTATAGCTTGTCCAGCAGGGTGCTGAAATACCCTTTCGACCATCCCCCTGACCCCCTTCCTGTCCAGGAAGGGGGAGGAATTTGAATCTGGGGGACACCCCCAGACCCCCGTCAGAGGGGGCATTGCCCCCTCTGGACTCCCCCAAGACCCGATTTTGGGATAGGTTCCTATAAAGCCAAACCCTCCAGGGCCTGGGGCAGCTCGTCCAGGCTCATAATCTGCAGATGAGGGTCGGCCACCCTCTCCTGGCCCTCCGCCGCGCCCAGGAGCACCGTTCGCATACCGGCCCGGTTGCCCCCCAGGATGTCGTTCTGGATGTGGTCTCCCACGTGAATCGCCCTCTCCGGGGATGTACCCAGGGCCGAGAGCGTCATGTGGAACATCTCCGGCGAGGGTTTACACAGTCTGACCTCGTCGGAGAAGGTGAGGACCTGAAAGAAGTCCAGGACACCAAGCTGAGCCAGGTATCTCCGAAACAGCCTGCCGGGGGTCTGGCCCGTGTTGGATATGATTCCCAGACGGTATCCCCTTCCCCTCAGCTCCTCCAGAACACCATGCGCCTCTGGCGCAACGGGGGGAGGGAAGTCGAAGAAGGCCTCGGCATAGGCGTGGGAGATGCGCTCCGCCACCGGGCCCTCCAGCCGTTGGGACAGGTTCTCATCAATGTTATCAATGAAGATGTTCACCTGCTCGTCAAAGGTGACGTCCTTCTCCTGGGCGTGAATGGCGCGGCAGGTGCGGAAGCAGGTGCGATAGGCTGCCTGGAGCTGCTCAAAGGAGAAGGCGTAGCCCGCGTCATTAAGGGCCTCCTGTGCCCCCTCCAGGCGACGCCGGGTCCTGGCCCGCCCCAGCTCCCGCTCGTCTATGATGAGGGTCTGCCACAGGTCAAAGGTGATGGTGTCTATCGCGGTCATTGTGCTCTAGTGTCCCGTCAGGCTATTAGGGCAACGTACGGGGGTGCAGGGGGCGAAGCCCCCGCCGGGGGTCTGGGGGTGTCCCCCAGATACTCTATATCCCCCTCTCCTGCAGGAGAGGGGGCCAGGGGGTGAGGTATGTGCCCTTGGAGAGGATGAGGTTGATGTATCCTCATTTGGGTGACGCGGCACTACCCCACCTCCAGGAACTTCCCCGCCATCACGTCCACCAGGCCCATGTCCGTCAGCTTCAGCTCCGGGATCACCGGCAACGCCAGGAAGGAGAGGATGGAGAAGGGAGAGGAGGCGGTGCATCCCAGCTCCCTTGCCAGCCGCTCCATCTCCTCGATCTTCGCCGCCACCTCCTCCAGGGACTCCTGGGAAAGAAGGCCCGCGATGGGCAGGGGCAGAGAGGCCAGGGCCTTGCCCGCGACGGCCACGGCCAATCCACCCTGGTTCCGCTCCACCTCCCTGATGGCGGCGTAGATGTCATCGTCGGAGACCCCCGCCGCGACTATGTTGTGGGAGTCGTGGGCCACGGAGGTGGCCAGTGCTCCCCGCTTGAGGCCAAATCCCTTCACCAGGCCCTTGCCGATGTTGCCCGTGGCGTGATGCCGCTCCACCACCACCAGCTTGAGCAGGTCCCGGCTCGTATCGGCGACGATGGCGCCCCTGTCGCGACGGGGACGCTCGTCTCTCCGGCGGGTCACTATCTGGCCCGGCACTATCTCTATCACGGGGAAGGTCCCGGCGCTCCCCGCGGCCAGGGCCAGGTCGGCCACGGCGAAGGGCTTGATATTAACGGTGCGGGTGATGGCTTCGTTTGTGGGCATTTCCACCTGGAAGAGGGGCTTACCTCCTTCGGCCACCAGGCGGCCCCGATAGTACACCTGCTGAACATCCAGGGCCTTGAGGTCGCCCAAGACTATCATATCGGCGTGGTAGCCCGGGGCTATGCCTCCCAGGCCCTCCAGTCGGAAGTACTGCGCCACGTTGAGGGAGGCCATCTGAATAGCTCTGACGGGGTCCAACCCAAGGCGGATGGCCTTGCGCACCACGGCATCCACGTCGCCTTCCTTGAGCAGGTCCAGGGCGTTCCGGTCGTCCACCACCAGCATACACCGGTGGTAGTTGCCGTCGTTGACCAGGGGCAGCAGAGCCTCCAGGTTCTTCTCCGCGGAGCCTTCCCGGATCATGAGGCGCATGCCGCGGCGCAGCTTCTCCAGTCCCTCCTCATACTCCGTGGACTCGTGGTCGGAGCCGATGATGGGGGCCAGATAGGCGTTGAGGGCCTTGCCCCGCAGCCGGGGCGCATGGCCGTCTCTGGGCCGACCCTGGGCCGCCCGTATCTTCTCCAGCACAAGGGGGTCGGCGTTGATGACACCGGGGAAATTCATCATCTCCCCAAGACCCAGGACTTTCTTCCACCGCAGGGCCTTCCTGATGTCCCCGACCTCCAGGGCGGCCCCGGAGGTCTCCATGGAGGTGGCCGGGACACAGGAGGGGGCCACAAAGAAGAGGTCGAGAGGCACCCTGCGGGCGCACTCCATGATGTACCGCATGCCCTCCAGGCCGGCCACGTTGCTTATCTCGTGGAGGTCTGTCACCGCGGCCAGAGTCCCGTGGGGAACCACGGCCCTGGCGTACTGGCCCACGTGGAGGTAGCTGCTCTCCAGGTGGACGTGGCCGTCAATGAAGCCTGGAGAGAGGTACTTGCCTCCCAAATCCACCACCCGCCGCGCCTCTCGGTAGTCCCCCACTCCGGCCACCCGGCCCTGGAACACGGCAACGCTGCTCTCCTCGATCTCGCCGGTGAAGGTGTTGACGATGCGGGCGTTGGAGAGAATCAGGTCCGCCGGGGCGTCTCCCCGGGCCACCTGGATGAGGCGCTCAAGGTTCATCGCTACCTCCTGCCAGAATGCGTATGTCCGCCAGATGGCGGTACTTTTCGTCGAAGTCCAGGCCGTATCCCACTATGAACCGGTTGGGCACGATGAAGCCCACATACTCCAAGGCCACGGGCACCTGCCTGCGAGAGGGCTTGTCCAGCAGGGTACATATCCTCACGGAGGAGGCCCCTCTCCGCCGCAGATACCTGGCGGCGTAGGAGGTGGTGAGACCCGTGTCCACGATATCCTCCACCACCAGCACATCCCTACCCTTCACGGGCGCGGTGACCCCCAGGCGGAGCCTCACCCTTCCGTCGGTGCTGGTGCTGCTGCCGTAGCTGGATAGGCGCATGAAGTCCATCTCCACGGGCCGCTGCATCTCCCGAACCAGGTCCGCCAGAAACACGAAGGAGCCTTTGAGCACGGCCACCAGCAGGGGCATCTCCCCGGGGTAATCCCGTTCAACCTGCCGGGCCAGGTGTTTAACGGTCTCCGCTATCCTCTCCCGGGAGATAAGTAGCTCCAGAGGCTCGACAGGGGTCATAGGTCCTCCCTCGCGAATATATCAAGGGCCTGTGGGGCTGTCAATGAAGGCAGGGCGATCCCTACACCCACATCATCACAATCAAGTACTAGCAGGGTGCTGAAAAACCCTTTCGACCATCCCCCTGGCCCCCTTCCTGGCCAGGAAGGGGGAGGAATTTGAATCTGGGGGACACCCCCCAGACCCCCGCCAAAGGGGCTTCGCCCCTCTGGACTCCCCCTTTTCATCAGCCTGCTAGATACCTCTGAAGAGTGCGGGTGCAGGGCCTCGCCCTGCTAGCTCATGGTGAAGGTGGAGCCCTGGGAAGTCTTGGTCACCTCGATGCGCACGGGAAAGGCCTCCTTCAGCTCCTCGATGTGGGTGATGACGATGATCTTCTGAAAGTCGTTCTGGATGGACCTGATGGCCTCGACGAGCCTGTCCCTGCCGGAGGCGTCCTGGGTACCGAACCCCTCGTCGATGAACAGGGTGGGCAAGGGCGCTCCGGAGCGGTGGGCCAGGAGCTTGGAGAGGGCGACGCGCAGGGCGAAGTTGATGCGGAACGCCTCGCCACCGCTGTAGGTCTCGTAGCTGCGAGTCCCCAGCTCGTCGGATATCTTGATGTCCAGGGTCTCCCTGGGGTCTCCCCCGGACTGCCGCTCCCGCTGGGTCTCCAGCTTGAGGCTCATGCGATAGTCGGTGATGCGGCCCAGAAGCTCGTTGGCCTGGCTCTCAAGCTCCGGGAGGGCCTGCTCGATGAGGAGGGCCTGTATCCCCCCCTTCCCAAAGGCCACCGATAGCTGGTCGTACACCCCCTTCTCGTGAGAGGCGGCGGCCAGGGCCTGGCTTTTCTCCCGGCGTTGAATCTCCAGATCGCGACACCTCTCCAGACGCCCTTGCACCGCGCCCTGCTCTTGGAGAAGCCGCCGCTGGCGAGATCTCAGCTCCTCCAGGCGCGCCTTCTCCTCCTGGTACGCCTTGAGCGCCCCGGGCAGGGAAGACACGGCCTCTTTAAGGGGAGGGATGGCGTCCACCACCTCCTTCAGCCTGCGACGACTTGCCTCCAGTAGCGACTCCTCGGACTCCAGGGTCTGGGTCATCTGACTGACCGCACCCGTCGCCGCTTTGCTCTCCTCCACCCCCCTTACCAGGAGGTCACGGCGCTCCTCCGCCCTCTTGCGTACCAGCCGCTCCTCCCCCTCCCTCCTTGCCATCTCCTTTTCCAGGCTAGACTTCTCCGCCTCCATCTGGCGTATGGAGGCTTCGTTGCCCCGGTGGCTGCTGGCCCGACCTTTCCCCTCGACCTCGTAAGCGGCAGCCAGGTGCTGGCATCCCTCCTCTCCCAGCTCATGGTCACACAGAGGGCATCTGGCTCCGCTGCCCGCCTCATGAAGAAGGTCCACCTTCACCCGGAGCTCCTCCATCTCCTGTCTCAAGGTGACGTTGATCTCCCTTAGATGATGGACTTGCACCTCCATCTGGTGGAGGCGGGCTCGGCTTCTCTCCAGTTCCTGGGAGGGGTGGGCAAGCTCCTCCAGGGCGCGCCGAGACGCGTCCAACTCGACTTGCAACAGGGGCAGGCGCTCCGCCCTGGCCCGCGACTCCTCCAGGTGTTTCCTTTGCTGGTTCAGCCGGGAGTCGCGCTCCCGTATCTCCTCAAGGATGCCTTTCCCCCACTGCTCCAGTCTCAATAGCTCCTGCTGAAGGCCCTGAAGGCGTTGGGCCTCCCCCTGGAGCCTCTCAAGCTCCACCTCCCGTCGTCTCGCCTCGGCCCCCATGGAGCCGAGCTCCTCCTCTATCGCCTTCAGGTGCGCCTCCGTGCCCTCCTTGTGGGAAAGCTCTTTATCCATGGCCCCCACCTCTCTCTCCAACAGCCCCACCGTGGCCTCCCGACTCCGTACCAGACCCCTGGCCTTCTCCGCGACCCGGTCGTACCAGGAGAGGTTCAGGACCTCTCCCAGAAGCTCCTTCCGTTTGGCCGGGGTGCTGGTGGTGAACATGTCGGCTCTGCCCTGGAGGATGAAGGCGCTGTTGACAAAGGTGTCGTAGTCCATGCGCAGCAGGGAGCAGATTCGGGTTTCCGTCTCCCGCACGGAGTTGCCACTGATGGGTTGCCACCCATCAGTGGCAGAGACGAAAAGCTGAAGGTCGGAGTGGCCCTGGCGACCCCTGGAGGCACGGGCGAACCTCCTGGCCACCCTGTAACAGCCTTCGCCGGCCTGGAACTCCAGCTCCACGCGCATCTCGCTCTCCCCCTGATAGACCAGCTCCTCCTGCAAGCGGGCTCTGGCCTTGCCCCAGAGGGCCCAGGTGATGGCGTCCAGGAGCGCGGACTTGCCGTGGCCGTTATCCCCGCACAGGCAGGCCACGTGCACCCCCGTCAGGTCCAGGATGGGGGCCTTATCCCGGTAGCACATGAAGTTGCTCACCGAGAGCTTAAGGGGTATCAAGCTGCTCCTAATACGCCGCTAATTGACCTGGGATTCTCACGCATTATATCCGCATGCCGTCTCTCTGGGGTATCCTCCTCGAGCGCGAAAGAGAAGAGCACCTGAAGGTCTCTTCAGGTGCTCTTCCAGCCAGAATCTTGAACTAGTATGGGAGCCCGTTGCCCCGGCTTGCCCGGTTATCACTACCGGATGGGCTTATCTCTACGAGAGCCCTTTTGATGCAGGGCCCAAGGCCCCTTTGGCCAGCCTCACCAACCCTTCCCCGATCCTCATCCAGCCTCTTCCGCTCCACCGCTACACGGATTGGCGAGGCCCCGAGAAGGGAAGTGCCATGTGTGGTTCCAAACGTACCGCAGAACCATGCTCCACACTCCTTTCCTCTGGGCTACGCTCCCATTGTACACCCGATAGACGGATTTTTCAAGCCCCTCTTATTCTCTCACAACATATGGTACAGGGCGTGTAGAATGAACCATGTCCAGAGTACCGATTCGCACCATCATAGAAACATGGAAAGCCTGCAACCAGAACTACTCGGAGGCTGCCCG
>JACVQK010000046.1 GCA_015661155.1 Dehalococcoidia bacterium
GGCTGAGGACAGAGCCGTTGCCAAGGCTCAAGGACAGAAGGCTCAGGCATAGCAGGATAGGCTTTTGATGCTACCACTAGATAGCAAATAGAACCGGGTATGTCCTCGCCCCCCTTCACGCCTCCCAGACCACCTGCCCCCCAAGGATGGTCATGAGAACGCGGACATCCTTGACCTCCTCCAGGGCCACCGCGGTGGGGTCCCTGTCCAGGAGAGCCAGGTCTGCCCCCTTGCCCTCTTCTATGGAACCCCTCTCGGCCTCGGCAAAGGAGGCGTAAGCACCCCCCAGGGTGTACATCCTCAGGGCGTCCTCGACGGGTATGGCCTCATGGGGCAGCACGACGTCCCCCGATTCCGCCCGGCGGGTCGCTGCCGCATACACGCCTATGAGGGGATTCAAGGGGACAACAGGGGCATCGGAGCCTGCTGCCAGGGGGATTCCCGCAGCCTTTAGAGAGCCGATGGGGTAGAGCCAGGGAAGAGTGTCGGAGGGGACATGGGACAGATACCGCTCTCCGCCGTGGTAGATGAAGGCCGGCTGAGTGACCACCGTCACTCCATCGCGAACCATCCTCTCTATCAGGTGAGGGGGACACTCGGAGCAGTGCTCGATGCGATGGCGAAGGGCACCGGCGGGTCTCCCTTGCGCCCCCTGGTGTATCGCCTCGATTGCCTCCTCCACTGCCTCCGCCTCAACGGCGTGAAGGGCCACCTGAAAGCCGCTGCGGTGGGCCTCCCTCACCAGACGGTGCAGCTCCTCCCTGGGGGGGTACATGACCCCCGTGGTCATGGTGAGGACGATCTTGGCGGCCCCCAGACGCAATCCAGACCCCCCGGAGCCGAAGGCGAGACCCTCGCTGAGAAACCGGGGCAGGTGGCCAGCCCCCGCCATGAGAGTAACCGACGGCGCAAGCAAGCCCCGCCCCTTGAGTCGTGTGAACAGTCCCCACCGTTCCAGAGAGTTTCCTGGGGTCGCGTCCTGGAGGGATGTGATCCCTGAAGCCAGGCACTGATCACTGAACAGCCCGACTCCCTGCTCCACTTCATCCTGGGACAGGGGAGGCATCACCCCTTCCAGATAGTCGTCCATCTCCAGGAGAAGGCCCGTGGGCTCTCCCGTTGCCTCCTCCCGCTCTATGACGCCGTAAATGGGGTCTGGAGTATCCCTGTGGATGCCCGCCAGAGCCAGCGCCCGGCTGTTGAGCACCGCGGCGTGGCCGGAGCGGTGCACAAGCCTTACGGGGTAGTCCGCGACCGCCCCATCCAGGTCCCACCGGTTGGGATGGCGTCTCTCCCGCAGGTAGAACTCGTTGTACCCCGTCCCCCGTAGCCAGGTATTCGGAGGGACACGGAGAGAGCGCTGCCTCAACCTCTCCTTGATACCCTCGATGGAGGACACGGCCGCGGGGCTACAGTCCACCGCGAGAAGGGAAGCGGCGGTGGCCAGCACGTGGCAATGGGCATCGTGGAAACCGGGAATCAGGGTGCGGCCCTGGCAATCCACGCCTCGCGTGGGGCGGCCCATCAGCTCTCCGGGAGGCTTCCCGGAACCCACGCCAGCTATACGCCCCTGGCGTACAGCAACCCAGGAGACCCTGGGCCTTGCCGGGTCCAGGGTAAGGACGGTTGCGTTGTACAGGAGCAGGTCTGGAGTGATGGGGGACATGAGAACCACTCTCTATCGCCAGATGAAGCGTGCCGTCAAGACTGCCGGGCGGCGGCGGCCTGCTCCTGGGCATGGTACGAGCTGCGCACCAGGGGGCCAGCGGCCACGTGGCGAAAACCCAGGCCCTCTCCCTCCCTCCGTAGCTCCTGGAACTCCTGGGGGGTGTAGAACCTCGCCACGGGATGGTGCCTGGGGGAGGGTCTCAGGTACTGCCCTAGGGTGAGGAGATCGCAGCCCACAGAGCGCAGGTCCTTCATGGTCTGGAGCACCTCGTCCCACTCCTCTCCCAGGCCCACCATCATCCCCGACTTACTTACGGCCCCGGGGGCCATCTCCCTGGCCCTGGCCAGCAGCTCCAGGGACCTGGAGTAGTCGCCTTTGGGGCGAAGGGAGGGGAAAACCCTCTTCACCGTTTCGATGTTGTGGTTAAGCACATCGGGGGCAGCATCCATCACCGCTCTCAGGGCAGTCGAGAGCCCCTGAAAGTCCGGGATGAGCACCTCCACCTGGCATCCCGGAACCCTTTCCCGGACCTGGCGGACGCACAGGGCAAAGATGGAGGCACCTCCATCGGGGAGGTCATCCCGATTCACCGAGGTGATGACGCAGTAGCGCAAGCCCAGCTTTTCCACAGAGCGGGCAAGGCGGGAAGGCTCCTCCAGGTCCGGGGCAGAGGGCCTCCCCGTCCTTACGGCGCAGTAGTGACAACGCCGGGTGCAGACATCCCCCATGACCATGAATGTGGCGCTGCGCTCCTCCCAGCACTCCCCGATGTTGGGGCAGTGAGCCTCCTGGCAGACGGTGTGCAAGCCGCTCCGCTGCAGCAGGCTCTGCACCTCCATGAAGTTGGGCCCTCCCGGCATAGGTACTTTGAACCAGGGAGGAAGGCGTCGTAGATGTCCCTCTTGAACCCCCAGAGGCGCGCTCATACAAGCCATCATATCAAAGCAGACTCCCTCTGTCTGCCCCAAGCAGGGCTTGCCCTGCCCCCACACTCAACTGTCGCTGCCCTGGTCTAACCGTCCCCTTCCCCTGCGAGAAGGAGTGCAGAGGGGCGCAGCCCCTTCTGGCGGGGGTCTGGGGGTGTCCCCAGATTTAAGCTCTCCCCCCTTCCTGGCCAGGAAGGGGGACAGGGGGATGGTCGAAAGGGTTTTGAGAGCACCCTGCTGGCATAAACTCTTCTCATCGTTCCGAAGGGCAAAAAGGTTGACCTGTGTTATTCCGATGGCTATAATGGCCCGTGGAAACTAGAATCAGGGGGCTTCAAGTTGGCTAACGAGACAGGGAAGAGGTACTTCTGCGCAAAGTGCAAGTCCGAGTTCGTGGTCACCAAGGGTGGAGAGGGAGCGGTGGTCTGCTGCGGAGAGCCCATGCAGAAGAGGTAGAACCCCCGGCGTTCCTCCGATTCCAGGATATCCAGGCAAGAGAGCAGAGGTTGTAGCATGTCAAATCAACTGGGCAAGAGGTACGAGTGTCCCGTCTGCGGCACCAACACCCTGTGCACCAAAGCCGGCACAGGTGCGGCGGTGTGCTGTGGCAAGGAGATGGCGATCCAGGAGCCGCGGAAGCTGCCCTCCTCCGACTAGCAGGCAGGGCGATACCTGCCCCATACTAGAGGCATTCATGGGCAGGCCGAATCAGGGTCTGTCCTTCAGTTGAAGGATGTGGGTCTGGGTCGTGCCCTTCAACCGAAGGTTCGTGCCCAGTGGGGGACGCTCCCAGTCCCGACGCTTTGGGGTTGACCCCCGATAGGCCTACCATCCAGGTCATGCTTGAAGTGGCATCCCAATTGCCCTACAATGGCCTGAAGCCGACTCCAGTCCCGGCTTCTACCCCATTCAAAACGCCAGTCTCTCTGGTTCCGTCTTCACAGGAGAACCGTATGAGCAAGCTGATTGACCGCCTGGAAAAGGTGGGCACCGCCGCCTCAAACCCCATGGGCTTCGGGGCAAACCGCACCGTCGAGAAGGCTCCTCCCCTGCTCCTGATAGCCCTGTCGGGGATGGAGCCCCCCAAGTCCCTATCCCAGATTCAGGCAGACTCCCTCATCATAGCCACACCCCAGGTGGAGAAAGAGGGGCTTGAAGCTGCAAAGGTCATGGCGGAAGACACCATTTGGGGAGTATGGCCAGAGACCCTCACCAGCGACTCCCCGGATGTCCTGAAGGAGGAAGGGGGGGACTTCTTCATCTGCTCCCCAGGTAACACCCCTGACGAGGTGTTGGCAGGGGAAGAGCTGGGAAGGATACTGGCCATACCAGTGGATTTCCCAGAGGAGCTGGGGCGGTCCCTGGAGGGGCTGCCCGTAGACGCACTCCTCCTCACCGGTCTGGAGGAGGCATCACCCCTGTCCCTGGGAGACCTGTTGCAGATATGCTCGATGAGGGACCTCACCTCCAAGCCCATGCTCCTGCTGCGGTCCCACGGGCTGAACCAGGGGGAGCTGGCAGTGCTTCAGGACGCTGGCATCCAGGCTGTCGTCCTGGACCTGAGGGCGGTGAAAGGGAAAGAGGCAACCCAGATGCAAGAGGCCATCAGTGGCCTACCTCCCCGCAAGACCAAGCGAGATTCGGCCTCTCCGGTGCTGCCCAGGCCCTCATCGAGGGCACTCTCCCCTGGAAGGAGAGATGATGATGATGATGATAATAATGACGACGATGAGGATGACTTCTAGCAGGGTGCTAACAACCCTATCTCACAGGCCCTCATTCCTGGAAAGGAGGGCCTGCCCATGAATGCCTCTAGGGAGTGCGGGTGCAGGGCACGCCCTGCCTTCAGTCAGCCTTGCGAAAGGCAGGGAGGGCAGCCGTCACCACCAAGGCGCCGACGGCGACAAGTCCTCCAAAGAGGGCCAGGGCGTAGGGGCCTCCCATGAGGGCGATGGCGAAACCGCCCGCTCCGGCGGTCATACGCTGCAATTGCTCAGGGTCCAGGTTTGTCATCATGACCCGAATCCAGTCCAGGTATGTTCACCTAAAAAACCACCACTGTTTTTCATTCCTGATAAGCGGCGAGTTCGAGGCCTTGCCCAAGAAGCGTTGCCACAGCCAACGGTGTCGCCCCTCCTGGAACCGGCGCAGGGCCCATTGCTCTGGGCGGCCAAGGCCCCCTTGGCTTCCGCGAGGCAAGTCTTCTGGGGGCCCTGGTCAGTCGCTCATCCGCGCTCCGGAAGGCCGTTCCCCAAGAATGTCTTTGTGCATCCAGGGCCCCCAGAAGAAGTAGGGCACGTACATGAGAAGCCGACACCCCATGCCAAGGACCACGGCCCAGGCCACACCGAACTGCCCAAGACCCATGACGACGGGTAGAGGGGGAGTCCAACCAAAGATGGACCAGCCCTGGGCCACCCCGGAAAGGATTGCTGCCAGGGGGATCTCCACCAACCACATGGTGATGAAGACGACGACCATAGGCGCGACAGTGTCGCCTGAAATCTGGAAGGTCTGCTGGAAGACCTGGGCCGGGCCAGCGAGGAAGAAACTGACCACCAGGATGCGTAGCCAGATAGTCCCCACCGCCAGCAACTCCGGCTCCTGGTTGAAGATGGAGAGGAAGAAGACGGGGAAGGCCAAGAAGAACAAGCCCAGGATTGCCATGATGGGAAAGAGGTAGGCCATAGCCCACTGCACCGTTTGCCGGGCCCGTTCCGGCCTGCCTGCACCGATGCTCTGGCCAGAGATAACACCGCAGGCGTTGCCCAGCCCCTGGCCGCCCAGCATGGCGATCTGCTCCATCCGCCGGGTCAGGGACCAAGCGGCCAGGGCGTAGTCGCCGAATCTGGCCACTATCCCAATAATGAAGAGCTGGGTCAGGGAGCGCTCCGCCATGGTGACGGAGGCGGGGACGCCCAACTTAACCATGCGCCCCATAAGAGGGAAATCCGGATAGTAGCCGCGAAAGGTGAGACGCAGCTTGGAACTGCCTGTGAGGAGGCCGTAGCTGTTGATGGCGAAGCCGATAAAGCCAGAGAGGGTGTTCACCCACGCCACGCCGTTCAGGCCCAGGGCGGGGAACCCCAGCCACCCGAACATGAAAAAGGGGGTGAGAATCCAGTCCACCACCCGGGCCGTCAGGGTCGCCTTCATGGGGGTCAAGGTATCCCCCGATGCCTGGAGGGCCGCACCGGACATTATGCGAAAGCCCTGGGTGAGTGAGGCGAGGAACTGGATCTGCATATAGCCTTTCCCCATGGCGACGAGCTCGGGACTCACCCCCAGAAGGCTGAGGAGGAACTCAGTGAAGAGGATGCCGGGCGCCATGGTGAGAAGGGCCAGGACGAGATTGATGGTGACGGCCTGGAGCACCACGTGGTTGGCCATCCTTAGGTCGCCCGCTCCTACGGAGCGGGCGACCATGGCCCGCATGCTCATGTCTATCCCCTGGCGGCCCAGGCGAATGAACATGATGTAGTTCTGGGCCACCCCGATGCTGGCAATGGCCCGGGCGCCGATGCCCCGTCCTGCCCAGAAGATGTCTAGGAGCTGGTCCAGGGTGTTGAGGGTCCCATCCACCACCTGGGGCCAAGCCAAGAACGCCAGGTTACGGGGGGTAGAGCCTGTAGTCAGGTCCCTGGTGGCGTAGTCGGAGCGTCGCCGGCCACCTCCCCCCACTGGTTGCGGTCCGGCTCCTGCCTCCTGAGCCATTCAGGGCCCCTTTCTAGGTTGCCTGGCGCATCCGTCGCGCCCATCGGCTGCACCAGGCGATTTGGCGTTCGGCCTATATTCCGGGATTCCCCGTTTCAACCGTTCCTAGCCTGGCCCGATGGAACGGAAAGAGTGTACTCCCGCCCCTGGAAGCCTGTCAAGTATCATCTGCTAACCCTTGTAAAGCCCCTTACTTTCTGTTAGTATCTAACCAACCATCCGGATATTTGCCAGGGGAGCCATGGACTTCAAGGATATGTCCCCACGCTACGAAGCGGCAATGTCCATTCTGGGCAAGAAATGGACAGGGCTTATCCTGCGGTCTCTGATGGAGGGACAGGGGCCCCACAGATTCACCGAGATGTCCGCTTACGTGCCTGGCCTTAGCGATCGCCTGCTTTCCCAGCGGCTTCAGGAGCTGGAGGAGGCAGGCATCGTGGAGCGACGAGTGTACTCCGAGCGGCCGGTGCTGGTGGAGTACTCCCTGACCGCGCAGGGGCAGGCATTGCGGGAGGTTGTGGAGGCCATCCAGCATTGGGCCGATGGGTGGGGGCCTAACATCGGTCATGGAGAGCCAAGGCATCGGGCCCGCATGGTGGAGAAACAGTAGCAGGCTGATGAAAAAGGGGAGTCCAGAGGGGTGAAGCCCCATCTGGCGGGGGCCTGGGGGTGTCCCCCAGATTCAATCTCCACCCCCTTCCTGGCCAGGAAGGGGGACAGGGGGATGGTCGAAAGGGTGTTTCAGCACCCTGGTAGGCTCTCAGGACACCGCTCCTCTGAAGCATGAATGGGATTAGGAGAATGGCAATGAGCAAAACCATCGTATACACGCTGAGAACCTGCCCCGCTTGCCTCAAACTGAAGAGGGACTGGGCCGGCCAGGGGATAGAGTTCGAAGAGCGGCAGGTGGACGATAACCAGGCCTGGCTCGACGAGGCCGTGAAGCTTGGAGATCAGGTCCCCGTAATCCTCTACGAAGACGGACGGGTGGAGGTCGGCTACCTTAACATGATCAGTTGACACATCGCGTAGGCGGCGTGACCGCCTGGGCATGGGATGGAACACAAGCACATTCATATACAGGAGGGGTACATGGCAGAGAAGACAAGTGTGGTGACTTCGGAGCGGTTTGCCGCTGGCTATACCTACCAGGACTACATCGCGCAGATCAATGTGAATAAGGAACGGTTCGAGGGGTACTACGGTACGGCTCAGATTTCGGCTGAGGACACGAGGTTCTTCCGCAAGGCGGCCCAGGCCCCCAAGGGAGCCGCCAGGATGCTGGTGATCGGTGAGGACTGGTGCCCGGACGTTTTCAGGGGTATGCCCGTGATGGCTCGTATCGCCGAGGCATCGGGCATGGAGATGCGCGTGTTCCCGAGGGACGCGAACCTGGACATCATGAACGAGTTTCTGAACCGGGGCGAGTTCCTGTCCATACCCGTGGCGGTATTCTACACCAAGGACCAGCAGTACCTATGCCACTGGATTGAGCGGCCCGCATCGGCCGATAAGGAACGGGCGCAGATCGAAGCGATCATCAAGAAAGAGATGCCCAACGCCACGGAGCAGGAGCTGCGGGCTGCTACCAGGGAGCGCACCACGGCCAGGTATCCCTCCTGGCAGCAGGACTCGGTACGGGAGATGCGTCAGATGCTGGCGATAAGTCTAGGTATCTAGCAGCTGTTCGAAAAACCCTCACCCCCTGTGTCCCCCTCTCCCCTGGCAAGGGAGAGGGGCAGGGCGGGCCCTGCACCCACACTCAACTGCCGCTGTCTTGGTCTGACCGTCCTTCAGCTGAAGGACGATTCGTGAAATGTGGGTCTGGCCCGCGCCCAGTGGGGGACACCCCCATCCTTCAGCCGAAGGACGCAGAAGGGGCTTCGCCCCCTCTGGACTCCCCCAGAACAGCATTTCCGGACAGCCCCTAGCCCCTGGTTGCATAAGTTCGCGTGCACGCGGCTCGCAACAGGCCCCCTCACCCTGAGCCTGTCGAAGGGCGTGAGCGGGCACCTGAGCCCCGTAGCACCTCTTCCAGCGCCCTTTCCAGCGCCTCCATCTCTGGAGGCAAGCGCTGAAGGGGAGTGTCGGTCTGCTGGGAAGCCAGGTCGGGGTCTTTGAGGCCCGTGCCAGTGATAACACACACCACCTGCGCTCTGCTGAAGTCCACACCGCCCTTGGACAGCTTCATCACTCCCGCCACCGAGGCCGCGGAGGCTGGCTCACCGAAGACCCCTTCCTTGCTGGCCAGCAGTCTGTAGGCGGTGAGAATCTCCTCATCGGAGACGGCACCGATAATCCCCCCGGACTCGTCCCGGGCCACCAGGGCCTCTTTCCAGCTTGCCGGGTTGCCTATCTTTATGGCTGAGGCCACGGTGCGAGGCTCCAGCACCGGCTCCCCTCTCACAATGGGGGCAGCCCCTTCAGCCTGGAAGCCCATCATCTTTGGCCTTCTCTTTGCCCTTCCCACGTCGCTGTACTCGCGGAACCCCTTCCAGTAGGCGGTGATATTGCCGGCGTTCCCCACGGGGATGAAGAGGTAGTCTGGGGCATCTCCCAGGTCGTCCACCACCTCGAAGGCTGCCGTTTTCTGCCCCTCCAGGCGGTAGGGATTGACGGAGTTGACCAGGGTCACGGGATGCTTCGCCGCAAAGGCCCGCACCATCTTGAGGGCCTGGTCGAAGGTGCTATCTACGACCATGATCTTGGGGCCGTAGGCCATGGCCTGGGCCATCTTTCCGGAGGCCACATCTCCCCTGGGCACCAGGACTATGGTGGTGAGGCCACAGTAGGCCCCATAGGCCGCGGCGGAGGCGCTGGTGTTGCCGGTGGAGGCGCACATTATGGCAGTGCTTCCCATCTCCATGGCCTTTGCCACAGCCATCACCATGCCCCGGTCCTTGAAGGACCCCGTGGGGTTGCACCCCTCCAGCTTGAAGTAAAGCTCGCCCACGCCCCACGCTTTCTCCAGGTAACGGGACCTCACCAGGGGTGTGCTCCCCTCTCCCATGGTTATCATGGGGGTGCGGGCGGTTATCTCCAGGAACTCCCGATACCTTCTGAGTACCCCTTCACTCATATCCAGCGCTTCCTCAAGCTCGTGCTACTCCTCTACCCTCAAGAAGTTGCCTATCTCCTTGACCACCCCCATAACCTCCAGGTCCTTCAGGGCTTGCTGTACGTCCCGTTCCTGGGAAGGGTGGGTGGTGATGACTATCTCCGCCGTTTGTGCCTGGAGGTCTGCCTCCTTCTGGATTACCGAGGCGATGCTTATCTGGAGGTCCCCCAGGAGCCTGGCTATCTGGGCCAGCACTCCCGAACGGTCCACCACCGTCATACGGATGTAGTAGCGGGCCACCAGGGCATCTATGGGGCGAATGCCCATGACCCTATCCGGGGGTAGGTCGTGGCCGCCGCGGATGCCCCGGCCTATGTTCCATCCGATGTTCAGGATGTCTCCCACCACGGCGCTGGTGGTGGGCATGGCCCCCGCTCCGCGGCCGTGGAACAGCACCCTGCCCACCAGGTCTCCCTCCACTTCCACGGCGTTGAACACGCCGTCCACCTTGGCCAGGGGCGCTTCCCGGGGGATCAGGGCGGGGTGAACCCTCACCTCCAACTCGTCTCCCACCCTCTTGGCGATGGCCATGAGCTTTATGACGTATCCCAGCTCCCGCGCGTAGCGGAAGTCCTTGGCCTTGAGCCGGGAGATGCCCTCCCGGTAGACATCCTGGGGATGCACCCTGGTCTGGAAGGCGATGGATGCCAGGATGGCCAGTTTATAGGCAGCGTCTATTCCCTCCACATCGTTGGTGGGGTCCGATTCAGCGTATCCCAGCTCCTGGGCTTCCCTGAGGGCCTGGACGAAATCCACATTCTCGTAGGTCATCCTGGTCAGGATGTAGTTGGTGGTGCCATTGATGATGGCGCGTATGGCCCCTATCTCGTTGGCCCGCAGGTCCTCCATCAGGGGTCTGATGATGGGGATGCCCCCGCCTACGCTGGCCTCGAAGAGTATCTGAGCTCCCTTCTCGGCGGCCAGGGCCAGCAGCTCGGGACCGTGCTTGGCCATCACCTCCTTGTTGGCGGTCACCACGGACTTGCTGCGGTTCAGAGCCTGTCGGATGTAGTCCAGGGCGGGGGCACCCTCCAGGCCCTGGGGGTTCCCGTGTCTCGCACCAGGATACGGGTGATGCGAATAGGGTGCCCTATCTGCCTGGCGATGAGGGCGCTCTTTTGGGTCAGGGCCTGGGCCACGCCACTCCCCACCACTCCCATGCCCAAAAGGCCCACGTTAATTGCCCCGTCTTTGGAGTTCACTCTCTCATCTACCCGGATGGAGTGGGTGCGGGTAATGATTCGCGCATCTGCTTGACAAGCCAGTCGTACTGCCAGTCGCAGGACCCCCCCGCAGACCCGCCGCCGAAGCAGAGCTTGATGACATGGTTTCCCCGCTCCTGGACGAGCCACGTCTGGAAGGCCACCGCTTTCAGGCGGGCTATCATCGCCGGCTCAACGGCTCTTGCTTCGTCCGTCTCGGCAACCTTGAGGAAGTAGGTGTTCACATCCACGGGCACCCCTTCGCTGGTCTCCCCGGGCTGGAGGGAGAAGATGGTGTCGTCCAGGGGGGTGTAAGCTCCCTCTGGAACCCAGCCCAGGTCTCCCCCATTGACCGCGGTGGTGCGGTCCAGGGAGAACTCCTCCGCCAGGGCGGCGAACTCCTCCCCCTGTTG
>JACVQK010000088.1 GCA_015661155.1 Dehalococcoidia bacterium
CAGTAGAAGCGATAGACCTGTCGGAGTTCTATTTCAAATACAGAGCGGATGGTTGGGGACGTGCGGCCTATGATCCCAGATGATGGTATCGCTATTGCTATATGCCTACTGCCTGGGGGTGCGCTCATCGCGGCAGATAGAACGGGTCCGCGAAGTGGATGTGGCTTTTCGGGTGATCACGGGAAACCTGAAGCCTGATTACTCGACGATTTGTCGATTTCGATCGGAGAATGAAAGAGAACTGGGGACGTTGTTCACCGGGGTATTGGGATTGTGGCGCCGGGGCAGGGTTGGTGAAGGCAGGAATGGTGGCGTTGGATGGAACGAAGATTAAGGCCAATGCATCCCTCTCAGCCAACCGGACACAGGAGCATATTGAGGAGGAAGTCAGGAAGATGCCGGCTGAAGCCGGAGAGAGGGATGGGGAGGAGGATCGGCTGTTTGGGAAAGACTCTCGTGGGGATGAAATACCTGAAGAACTCAAAGACCGGAGAAGTCGACTAGCCCGATTGAAGGAATGTCACGAGAGACTGGCACGGGAGAAGGAGGAGAAGATACGAGCACAGGTTGAGATGGTTGAGAAACGCAAGGCGGAAGAGGAAGCTGCGGGGCATAAGCAGAGGGGCCGCAAACCGAAGGAAGTGGCCGAAGTTTTGCAGGAAGAGGCGAAGTCAAAAGCAAACGTGAGATAATCCTTGCCGCAGATGTGACACAGGAGCAAAACGATGTACACCAATTGCACCCGATGACAGAGGAGGCGCAGCAGGAACTAAAGGCGGCAGGGATCGAAGAGGAGATAAAGAGTGAGTTGGCCGATGCCGCCCCGTATCAAGTACGGGGGAAGGCAACGTATCGGAGTCGTCACCCACAGATCCTGAATTTATGATAGCAACGACGAAGGACTGGAAACAAAGGAAGGCGATGCGTGAGCAAGGAGCGCCACGAGGCAGGATACCTGAGCATCTATCGCCACGCGATAGGATGGAGCGGAAGCTGCTTACCAAGCGTGGGAGAAGTCTATACAAACTCCGCAGCCAGATGGTTGAGCCTGTGTTTGGTCAGATCAAAACCCGTGGCTGTGACACATTCATGCGGCGTGGCCTTGAGGCAGTGCGAAGCGAGTGGCGGATGATATGTGCTACCCACAATCTGCTGAAGCTATTCCGCACCGGGGTCCCGAAGTTCGCTAATAAGATCAGCCCGATTGTTGCCACGGCGCCTGCCTCACCCTAACCGATGACTGGGATACCACCCCTGAGGTTGTAGCGGTGATAGGGACCAATTCGATGATGATGATGATGCTGTCGATGTCATGACTCGGGCAGCGTCATCATCAATCCCAATGGTTTCAATCTCTGTGCAACAGGCTCATATATGATACATAGTAGATACCCACGGGCACAGCCCGTGGCACTTTACAGTTCAAGCTTCGCTTGACCTGAATCCTGGTGCCCCTGCCATTTCACGTACTGAGTGATGTGTTTCTCATCCAGCCCGACTGTGGAGACAAAGAAGCCTGGTGACCACACTACATGCTCTTTCCAGTACACTTTCTCCAACCACGCAAACTTTTCCCTCAATTGACTCGCGGTGTACTGCTTCATCTTGCCCACCACTTCGCTCACAGCATACTTCGGCGGAATTACCATCAGCATGTGAATGTGATCAACCTGGATGTTGACTTCCACCATTTCACAACCCGGCATCCCCTTCAATACCTTCGGGAAAAGTTTGCTCAAATACGCTCTCACACCAGGATTCAGGATACGGCGGCGATATTTCGGTATCCACACCACATGGTACTCAGTGCGGTAGATACCATGCCCAGATAGCCTCGTTTCCACGCATACATTCTACACCACACCTCATATCGCCGCCTATTCATTCACCCACGGGCTATGCCCGTGGAACCCTGCCCTTCGGGTTCATTGGCCTTTCACTAGACGACTTGTGAGCCGGGGGCTTGAAACCCTCGGCTTTTTGCTGTAGTATAGTCTAGTTAATAGACTAGATATAGAGGAGGTCGTCATGGGCTATCCCACCAAGGTGCAACTGATCAAACGCAAGGACAGCGAACAGTGGTACATCAACTTCCCTGCGGCCGTGGCCCAGGCCATGGAATTCGAACGGGGTGAGATCGTTGAATGGACCATCGAGGACAAGGCTAACCTGCTGCTCCACCGGCTTAAGGTTCCGGCTTCAACAACGGAAAAAAAACGGCTGCGATGATCGCCCAGTTCGATCGCCTCTTCGATCAGGCCCGCCCTGCTTTTGGCCAGGAGCGCACTTTTGCACGGGCCAGGACGCTGGCCATGAGCGCGCTGGTGGGGCTGGGACGCCGCACTATCAGTGGCATGCTCTGCGCCAGCGCTCAGCAGTTCGGCGACTGGTCGGCTGCCTATCGCCTCTTTGAGCAGGAACGCTTTGACCGGGAGGCTCTATTTGCTCCGGCGCTTCGGGAGGTGCTGGAGTGTCTGGAGCCCGGCCAGCCGCTGGTAGCAATGATGGATGACACGTTGATCCACAAGCGGGGGCGCAAGGTTTACGGTACTGGCTGGCGGCGCGACCCGCTGGGGCCTCCGTTTGCGGCTAACTTCGTCTGGGGCCAGCGCTTCCTGCAGATATCCGCGGCAGTGCCCCGATGCATCGGGGCGCCAATAGGCCAGGCCCGGGGCGTGCCCCTGGACCTGGTCCACGCACCTTCAGTTCCCAGGCCGCGCAGGGCTGCCTCCGTAGAGACGTGGGAAGAATACCGGAGACAGCAGCAGAGTACGAAGATCAGCGCCGTCGGCGCTGGGCGCCTGGCAGCGCTGCGTCACCGCCTGGATGGGGAGGCCTGTGGCAAGGATCGCCCCCTCATCATGCCGGTTGACGGCGGATTCACCAACCGTGCGGTGTTCCGCTGTGCTCCCCCCAATACCATATTGATTGGGCGCGTTCGCAAGGATGCCCGCCTGTTTTCTGCCGAGCCGCCCAGATGCCGACGAGGCCGCCCCCGCTGGTTCGGCGCGCCTTTGCCCACCCCGGAGCAGGTCCGACAAGACGACTCCATTCCCTGGTCCCGCGTCGAAGCCTTTGCCGCTGGCAAGCTTCACTCATTTCAAGTTAAAACGGTGGCTCCGGTTCGCTGGTCTGGCACAGGGCGCCGCGACATACGCCTGGTGGTGATAGCTCCTCTGGCCTACCGCCCGCGCAAGGGGGCCAGGCTCTTGTACCGGGACCCTGCCTATCTGATATGCACCGACCCGCAGCTGCCGCTCAGCCAGTTGCTGCAGGCATATCTCTGGAGATGGGAGATCGAACTGAACTTCCGTGACGAGAAAACGCTGCTGGGTGTCGGCGAAGCCCAGGTGCGCACTCGGGCTGCCGTCGAAACTGTCCCCGCCCTCATCGTCGCCGCCTACGCCTTCCTGTTGCTGGCCGGCGCTGCCAGTCCCCACTCATCCGCCTTGCCGCTCCCCAAGTGGCGCAACCCCCGGACCCAGAGGCGAGACTCCACGGCAAACATGATCGGCGTCTTCCGCTCCCAGTTATGGGGCAAAGCCATGGGGTTGAATTTAAGCCACTTCGTTCCACCCCACCAATCCACCATGAACGCCATTTTATTCCAAAATACCCTTCCCTCAGCCGTCTGTTACGCCACCAAATAGCCAAACACGAGAGAAAGGGCCGCACCAAGTGGTGCGGCCCTTTCAGTTTGTCAGAAGGGAGGTGGTGACCAATGGCAAAGGTATCGACATTCGCTGTTGCCTTGGGAGGGAGCGAGCAAGACGTGCAGAAGACAGACCACCTGGTAAGACAGTGCTACTCGGCCGTGCGTTATCTGTCCGTCATGCTCCGGGACAAGCTGCATCAGGAATGTCTCTGGGAAGACCTGATGCAGGAGATCGAGATAGCGGCATGGGAAGCCGGACGGAAAGGGCTCAGCGACAGAGACGCACGGAGGCTGGCTGCCAAGAGGCTGC
>JACVQK010000089.1 GCA_015661155.1 Dehalococcoidia bacterium
GGCGCGCTTGGGCTGGGTTCGATTTACTGGTGGCATTGTTTCATCTCCTCTACCACCAGACTATCACAGTTAGCTTATATTGTCAAGGGATAGTTACCTAAACATTCTGGCCAATGACCATGGCGCTCAGCCCCTGACCATTGCGTCAGTCACGCAGCCTGCTAGCGGCTCGGCCGTCACCGTCACGGGGAGTGGCCTGGTCTACGTCCCTGCCGGGGACTTTGTTGGGATGGACACATTCCTTTACAACGTCAAAGACAGCTCTGGGCGCACTGCGCAGGCGAGGGTGACGGTAAACGTCTCTGCACCGGTTGCAATGGCAGTTTCTGGTGTTCTCAACGTGGCCGCGCCCGGCGGCACCTTGGCCCCAGGCGCGACTACAGAGGTTTCAGGCAGTGGCTATCAGCCTAACGAGACGGTCACAGTGGTGGTAATGACCAGCGATGGGAAAGCCCTGGAGATGGGGAGTGTGACCGTGGACTCGGCGGGCGCTTTCAGGACGGACGTCACTGTCTCGAGAAGCATACTGCCAGGCGATTACACCATCAAAGCGATGGGGGAGTTCGGGTCCCAGGGCAGCATGACTCGCACCATCAGGATACTGAGACGCTAGCGCGCAAGGCAGAGCGTCTAACAGGCTGCGGAAAAGGGGTGTCCAGAGGGGCGAAGCCCCTTTGGCAGGGGTCTGGGGGTGTCCCCCGGACTGGGCTTGGCCCAGACCCATACCTTACGAACCGCAGAACATGGTCAGACCAGGTCAGCAACAGTTGAGTGTGGGTGCAGGGCGTGCCCTGCCCCTTCCTGGCCAGGAAGGGGGCTAGGGGGATGGTCGAAGGAGTTTTTCAGCACCCTGCTAAAGCTGAAGGTAAGCTCGTCGGGGCCGGAGTGCAAGAAAGCTCCAAGGAACCCGCACTGCCAACTGCTGAGCCGTGACGTTCGCCAGCGTTTCTTGCCTCTGCCCTACTGCCCGCCGATTGGTGACCAGACCTACCCGGGCTTTCGCTGCCGACCGCGCGCCGCTTCGGCTCCAGACCCGAGACCCCTGCTAGTCACCGCAAGAGCGATTTCAGACCGATGCACCTTAGCCGGTTACCGTCCTATTAGCTCTGTTTGCTGTTGAGAAAGCGAAGAACCTTGGAGCACCTCTACATTAGTACAGCGGAAAACCAATGTCAACGTGGTGTACTTCTCTTCCAGAACTGGCGTGACGCCTGCGTCAGCTCCGCGCCCCTTGACGCTCTCTGCGGCCTTTCGGGGCAACTCCACTGCTCTTGACGGCCCTGACCAGGTCTTCGCTGTCGGCGGAAGAGACCAGACCTTCATAGGAGACCCTCATGGCATTGCTCTTCAGGGAGAGGCGTATGACGGTGGGGGTGTAGTCCTGCGAGCAATCGCTCTCCTCCTGGGGTAGAGCTTCGTCCTCCACGATAAGCACGTGAGGGCGAGGGCTTTGCATAGCCTGGGGTTCCTGGGGGCCTGAGGCCTGCTCTATGAGGACCTCCAGCCCTTTCTCCCTCTCCAGGAGGGCCTTCAGGCTGGCAGCAAAGAGGGGACTGTGACAAAGGATGAGCACTCTCCGCTGTTGCGTCGCCGTCATTACTTCTCGCCTCCTTACCACTTATGGAACGTGGACTAGAGGCTACCATGGCTTTGGGGAATCACGCACCCTCCAAAGGGTACAAGGACGGTACATCGGCTTCATCCGACGGGCACATGACTTTAAGGGGGGATGCTTCTTGTGGAGGAGAAACCCGGGGAGAGCATGGGGCGCATTGGGGCACAGGCCCTGACCCCGGTTGGCCACCTGGGACCCGGATTTGCACGACCCCCCAAGCCCAGCTATAATTAGCTGAGAGACTAACTTTCCCCCTGCCAGGAGGCACACTTTTGGCTGTCCTGAACATTCGCACACTGCCCGACCCCCTTTTGCGACAAAAGGCGAGGCGGGTCAACAAGATAGACGACTCCCTTCAGAGGCTCATCGACGATATGATAGACACCATGAGAGACGCCGATGGCGCTGGCCTGGCGGCCAACCAGGTGGGGGTCCTCCGGCGGGTCATCGTCATCGAAATCCCCGAGGAGGAGCAGGTGCTGGTGCTCATCAACCCCGATATAACCCGTCGCGAGGGGGAGCGGGAGGTGGAGGAGGGCTGCCTGAGCATCCCCGGCTACCGGGGTGAGCTGAAGCGCTCCCTCAAGGTGAGGGCCCGGGGGACCGATCGCGATGGCAGGCCGGTGCGTATCAGGGCAGAGGGCCTCCTGGCCCAGGCCCTGGAGCACGAGATGGACCACATCAACGGCATACTATATATAGACCACCTGGAGAGCGCAGAGAGGCTCTGGAAGCTGGAACCCCAGGAAGCGGGGACCCAGACCGAGGCAAGTTGAGCTCTCACGGCCATCGGGAACCCCTGCGGCTCCACTTCTCCGATGAAGCCCTGGTTTTGCTTGGAAGCCTGAGGCTCTTTTTCCTCCGCCGCTCTGTGCCCGCCTACCTGGTAGGGGGTTTCCTTAGGGACGCCCTCCTGGGAAGGCCGACCAGGGACATCGACCTGGACGTACATGGCGATACAGAAGCCCTGGCCAGGGAGGGCGAGGAGGGTCTGAGAAAGAGGGGGGATTGGGGAAAAGGTGGCAGGTGGACATGGCCTCCTTTGCCGGAGACATCACCCAGGACATGGCCCGCCGGGACTTCACCGTGGACGCCCTGGCCCTCTCTCTGGATGACGCCCCGAAGGAGCTCCCTGGCGATGGGCTGATAGACCCCTTCGGCGGGCGGTCCGACGTCGCCACGGCCACGGTCAGGGCGGTGTCTGGCCGCGCCTTCCGGGATGATCCCGCTCGCCTCATGCGGGCGGTACGCCTGGTGGCTCAGCTTGGCTTTTCCCTGGATGGGGACACCCAACAGCTCATCAAACGAGATGCCCATCTGCTCTCCACCGTGGCCCCCGAACGCCTGCGGGACGAGCTCTTGAAGACCCTGGCCGAGCCTGGGGCCTCCCACCATCTGCGTCTCATGGACGACCTCGGCCTGCTGTGCCGGCTCATTCCAGAGCTGGAGGCCGCCAGGGGCGTGGCCCAACCCAAGGAGCACCACTGGGACGTGTTCTACCACTCCCTGGAGGCGGCAGGGCAGGTGGAGCGAGTCACCTGGGAGAAGGGCAGAGCAGGGGATGAGGTGCTTTCCCACGTTCCCTGGCATCCCTCCCTGGAGGCGTACTTTGAGGAGGAGGTCAGCGACGGCCATGCCCGCCGCACCATCATCAAGCTGGCGGGCCTCCTCCACGACATCGCCAAGCCCGCCACCAGGACCATCGAGCCCAACGGCCGGATGCGCTTCCTCGGCCACGATACCCAGGGCGCAAGGGTCAGCGAAGGGGTCTTGCGTCGGTTGCGCCTCAGCAGCCGGGGCATCCACCAGGTGAGCACCATGATAGAGCACCATCTGCGTCCCACCCAGATGAACCAGGCCGTAGAACTGCCCACTCGTCACGCCATCTATCGCTACTTCCGGGACGTGGGGGAGGTTGCCATAGATACCCTTTATCTCAACCTGGCGGACTACCTGGCGGCCAAGGGCCCTGACATAGAGCTGGAGGACTGGCGGGGCCACTGCCGGCTCATAGTCCACATCCTGCAACAGGGGCTCGAGGGGGAAGCAGCGCCCCAGAGGATGCCCAGGCTGGTGGACGGTCACGCGCTGATGGAGGCATTGGGGCTGTCCCCTGGGCCCCTGGTGGGGCGACTCCTGGAGGCCATCCAGGAGGCCCAGGGCGCTGGAGAGGTAAAGACCGGGCAGGAGGCTCTGGAGCTGGCCCGTCGCCTGATGTGAGGGCCGGCAGGGCGTGCCCTGCACCCACATTCAATCCCGACACGTCGGGACTGACCTGGTCTGAATGCCCTTCATCTGAAGGACGGTTCGTGAGATGGGGGTCTGGGCCAAGCCCAGGCAGGGCGAGCCCCTTCAGCAAGCCCAGGGTGACTCTTCTACAAGCTCAGGGTGAGCTAGCAGGCTGCGGGAAAACCCTTTCGACCATCCCCCTGGCCCCCTTCCTGGCCAGGAAGGGGGAAGAACTTGAATCTGGGGGACACCCCCAGACCCCCGTCAAAGGGGCTGTGCCCCTCTGCACTCCCCCTGTGGCCTGGTGAGTTGACACCAACATCTTGTGTATTGACCGCAAGATTCCACAAAATAGTGTGTCAAGAGGTCTTGACAAGGCTCCCTTAGTGTGCAAATATGCATGTGCGTAATTAGCACAACTCATGGTGGACAGGCAACATTCTAGCACAGCATCTTGTGGTTATGGGCCTTGACGGCAATCAGAGAGTAACATGCGCTGCCCCTACTGCAACTACAGCGAGTCCAGGGTCATCGACTCCAGGGAGGCCCCCGATGGCATTCGCCGTCGACGGGAGTGCATGCAGTGCGGGCTCCGCTTCAACACCTACGAGCGTGTCCAGGCCACAGCCCTCATGGTGGCCAAGCGGGACGGCCGCCGGGAGGAGTTCAACCGGGACAAGCTGACCAGCAGCATCCTGAAGGCCTGCGTCAAGCGGCCTCTGCCCACGGGCATCATCGAGAAGCTGGTGGACGACATCGAGGCGGAGCTTCAGAGGCTGGGACGGGCGGAGATTCTGAGCTCCACCATAGGGGAGATGGCAATGGAGCGCCTCCGGGTGCTGGACCGGGTGGCCTACATACGGTTTGCCAGCGTGTACCGGGACTTCGCCGACATCGAGAGCTTCAAGCAGGAGGTGGAGGCGTTGCAGGAGGCCCTGGAGCGGCAGGTGCCCGGCCCCCAGTTGCCGCTGATGCCGGAGGAGCCATCGTCGCCCCGACGTCGCGGACGAAGGCCGCGGCCAGCGCCTGGGATACCGATGGACTTGGGAGGGAGGTAAGAGATGAAAATGAAACAGCAGCTTCGATTGTTGGTATAGCGGTGGTACTGCTTATAGGCGGTGTGCTTATAAATGCCCTTACTTAAGTTGCCTCATCAGCAGGCTGATGAAAAAGGGGGAGTGCAGAGGGGCGCAGCCCCTTGCTGGGGGAACATGGTCAGACCAGGGCAGCGACAGTTGAGGGTGGGTGCAGGGCTCGCCCTGTCTCCCCCTTTCCTGGCCAGGAAGGGGGCCAGGGGGATGGTCGAAGGGGTTTTTCAGCACCATGCTAGAGGCCACATGAGGCAATCTGGAGGAGAATTATGACCATCACGAGTAGCACAAACGGAAAGAAACCCACCAGGAGCAAGATGGCCCTGGTTGAAGATATCCGCGTCGCCCTGAAGGCCGCGGGCATAAACGACCCCGCGGTGGCCAAGCGAGTAGCCGAAAGCTTAGGCGGGGCCAGCGGCAACGGCCGTGCCAAAAACGGCGCCCGTTCCAGGGCAAAGAAGCAAACCAAAACCTCAGAAAAGCCTCGGACGACTGATATTCTTACCGTAGAGCCAGAGATATCGGAGAACGCCCGGGTGGTCCTGGAGAAGCGCTACCTCCGCAAGGATAGCCATGGCAACGTTGTAGAGACCCCGGCCCAGATGTTCCGGCGCGTCGCCCGGGCCATCGCCCAGATGGAGACTCTCTACAACCCCCAGGGAGATGTGGCTCGCTGGGAGGAGGAGTTCTACGGGGTCATGGCCCGCATGGAGCTTCTCCCCAACTCCCCCACCCTCATGAACGCCGGCACCGGCGCGGGCACCCTCTCCGCCTGCTTCGTCATAGGCCTCGAGGACAGCATGGAGGGCATCATGGAGACGGCCAAGGAGGCCGCTCTGGTGCAGAAGTTCGGGGGAGGCACCGGCTTCTCCCTCTCCGGCATCCGGCCCAAGGGCGCTCCCATCTCCACCACCCACGGCAGGGCCTGCGGCCCCGTGGCCGTGCTCCAGCACCTCTCCTCCGTGTCCACCCTGGTGACCCAGGGGGGGAAGCGGGACGGGGCCAACATGGCGGTGATGGACGTGCACCATCCCGATATCCTGCGGTTCATCCTCTGCAAGCGGCAGGAGGGGCTGATCCACAACTTCAACATCTCCGTGGGGGCCAGCGAGGAGTTCATGCGGGCGGTGGAAAAGGGCGAGGAGTACGAGATTCGAGACCCCCGCGATGGCCGGGGTGTGGGAAGCCTGGACGCGGGGGCCGTCTTCGACCAGATTATCGAGGGGGCATGGCTCAACGGAGAGCCGGGCATGATCTTCTTTGACCGGGTCAATGAGGACAATCCCACCCCTCACCTGGGCCGCATGACGGCCACCAACCCCTGCGGAGAGCAGCCCCTGCTGCCCTACGAGTCCTGCAACCTGGGCTCCATCAACCTGGCCAGTTTCGCGGTGGAGAGGGATGGCCAGCCCGCCGTGGACTGGGAGCGCCTGGGGTATGTGGTGCTCACCGCCACCCGTTTTCTGGACAACGTCATAGACGCCAACCGCTACTCCGTTCCTGAGATAGAGCGGGTGACCAGGCTGACCAGGAAGATCGGCCTGGGAGTCATGGGCTTTGCCGACATGCTGGTGATGCTGGGCATCCCCTATGGCTCCCAGGACGGCCTCGACCTGGGGCGTGAGGTGATGCGCTTCATACGAGAGGAGGCCGACAGGGCCTCGGAGCAGCTGGCCCGGGAGCGGGGCGTGTTCCCCGCCTACGAGGGAAGCACCCACCAGAGTCAGCAGCGCCTCATGCGAAACGCCTGCCGCCTCACCGTGGCCCCCACGGGCACCGTCTCCATGATCGCCGGCTGCTCCAGCGGCATCGAGCCTCTCTTCTCCCTCTGCTATCACAAGCACAACATCCTGGAGGGCCAGAGCCTGCTGTACGTAGACGCCAACTTCGAGCGGGTAGCCCGGGAAGGCGGCTTCTACAGCGAGGAGCTGATGGAGTACCTGGCCGATGGTGGCTCCATCCAGGAGCGAGAGGACGTTCCTCAACGGGTGAGGGAGGTCTTCGTCACCGCCTCGGACATATCCCCCGAAGACCACGTGCGAATGCAGGCGGCTTTCCAGGAGAGCGTGGACGCCGCCATCTCCAAGACCATCAACTTTCCCAACAGCGCCACTCAAGAGGAGGTGCGCACCGCCTACCTCCTGGCCTGGAAGCTGGGTTGCAAGGGTATCACCGTGTACCGCGCCGGCAGCCGGGAGTCGGAGGTCCTCACCTCCGGGGCTGGAAGCAGGGGCGCCGAAGGGGTGGCGGAAGAGGTCTCCGCGGAGCTCGCCAGGGCGTTGCCCATGCCCATGGAGAGGCCCGCCCTGGTCCGGGGCATCACCGATAGGGTGCGCACCGGCCACGGCAACATGTACATCACCATCAACTTTCGGGAGGGGCATCCCTTTGAGGTGTTCTCCAACCTGGGCAAGGCTGGTGGCTGCGACTCCGCCCAGTTGGAGGCCATATCCCGCCTCGCCTCCCTGGCCCTGCGGTCGGGCATTGCCCCGGAGCAGATAGTGGAGCAGCTCCAGGGCATCACCTGCTGCCCCGCCTGGGACGACGGCATCCTGGTGCGCTCTGCCCCCGACGCCGTGGCCCTGGTTCTCAGCCGCCAGGCCCTGTCTTCAGGGGGAGGCACGGAGCAGCCTGAGCAGGCCTACGCCGTGCAGCAGGGGCTTTTCCTCAAGACCGAGGCCAACGGCAAGGGAGCCATCAACATGGCCCGCTGCCCCGACTGTCACGGCCTGCTGACGCATCAGGAGGGGTGCGAGGTGTGCCACGACTGCGGGTACAACCGGTGCGGGTAGGAGATGGCATTGCCTCAATCGTTTCGCAATAGAATAGAACAACTAGCAAGGGCAAGGTACGGAACAACAGATGCCCAAGAGGCACTGCAACGCCTGAGAGCAGATTGGGGTATTCCCAGAGTTCGCCAAGATGCCATCTTGGCAGGAGTAAAGGGTGAAGAAGGGGAATACGAGCGACTAGCCATTGCGCTACGAGTTGACAGAGAGGACATTGACGCACCGCCCAATAAGCTGGAAACGAAGCGCAGGTTTCTGGACTATCTCGATAGAATTGGCGAGGGTCATCGAAAGGGTGAACTATTACCTAAGCTGATGAATGGTGTCCGCTATAGGACAGAAGACCATGACTTGGAAAAACCTTTAGACGATAGACATTTCGGGAAGTTCATGGCTGAGCAAGGACTGACGGATTATGGTGAGTGGCAACTTGAACTTGGGCTCTAGCGCTCTCTACACCCAAGGACGCAAACGCCTAGACGCCGTCTTGGAAAGTGTGGTAACCAAGATACCGTCCGACTTGGCCTCTATAGGTCACGCTCTGGGAGTGGCGTCTGTGCGAGAGGAATCCCTGCCAGTTCATGCTATGGTGGTCCAGATCCACCGAACCCAAATATCGTGGCAACCGAGAATCGTATCGGAAAGTTGAAAAGGTGTGTGACCGGTTAGCTGCTGAAATACTCATGCCTGAGGACACCTTCCGTAGGCACATGGAAGAAACTGTCATGACACTGGCTAGCGTTCAGCGCTTGGCGCAAATCTTCGAGACTTCAGTCCAGTCAGCTGCCATACGCTTCGTGGACTTTCTGCCGTTCCCAGCAGTACTTACTATTTGGAAGCAGAGTGGAACGGAAGAACTTTTCCTCAAGCCTGGTTGGACACATCGTAATACACATTGCAGACCATACACCTATGGCATCCAAAAAAACAAGGAAGCAAGATATATAGGGCCCTATCAGGCGTTTTCATCAATCCGACCGATTCAAACCGAGGAGACGCTAACCAGAACCTGGCGAGAGAACATCGTGGGTAGTTTTCCAGATCGTCGAAGCGTTGACCGCTTAAAGCGGTCAACCTTCCCCACCGAATCAATGGCTTTTGGCTCAGGCCAAAACAGGTACGTGCTATCTCTGTCGTATGTGGGAGAACGGTACAACAACTCTAACTCTTTAGCTGAGGAGGCCTAGCAGATGTCAAGCGAAAGCCAGTCATCAGTGGACGCCATCTGGGTGAAGCCCCACTTCAATAGCAAGGGCGGGTGGGTCAGGGGTCACTGGCGCACGCCGCCCCGGGTGGTGCACGTCAGAGGCCACTTCCGAGGACTGAGCTACGTGAGGCCCTTCAAGCGGCGCAGGCCAGCCTTCCCTATGGAGGTACCCGTCATCCTGGCGGGACAGCCCCCCTCTTACGAGCATACCCTCATCAACATCCTGCGGGACGTGGAGCCCCTCATGGGCTACTGACCAGGTTTAATACGCGCCGCCCCGGCTTGGCAAGGGACGGGAGCGGCGCGCTATGGGATAGGACGCGAGAGCGTCCACCGATCACCCCGATCGGCGCTCTCTACGAGAGAGCGTGCACTGGAGGCCCCGATATATCGGGGCCTCTCCTATTGTACCACGGGTCGAATACCCAATATAATGCCCGGGAGCCATTGGGAAATACGCTTCCGACCCCCGCCTGAAGGCGGGGGCATCATGCCTCACCCTTTAGGGTGAGGTCGCAGAGACATTTTCCGAACCAGTTCTGGGCATAGTAGGAAAGGGCATATCGTGAGCAGCAAACCTGTAGTAGCCATCACCCTGGGAGACCCCTGCGGCATAGGCCCCGAGGTGGCAGCCAAGGCCCTGGCCCATCCAGAGGTGCTCGCGGCCTGCCACCCCCTGGTGATAGGAAGCGCCCCTTTGCTGGAGAGGACTGCCAGGAACCTGGGGCTGGCCCTGGAACTGACGCCGGTCTCCTCTGCCGCCGAGGCTCTGGATAACGACGCCATATCCGTCCTTGACCCCCACAACCTGGCAATGGAGGACATCACCCCCGGACACATCAGCGCTGCTGCGGGCAGAGCCTCCGTGGAGTGGATAATCCAGGCGGCGGAGCTGGCCCAAGCGGGCCAGGTGCAGGCCATGGCCACGGGGCCCATCCACAAGGAGGCCGTGCTGGCCGCCGGATACCGGGATGTGGGGCACATGGAGCTCCTGCAACGCCTCAGCGGTGCCCCGGAGGTGGCCACCATGCTGGTGGCGGGCAGGCTCAGAGTGGTGCACCTGACCACCCACAAGTCCCTGGCGCAAGCGGTGGCCTACGTCAAGAGGGAGCACATCATGGCCAAGCTGAGGCTGACCCACCGGTGCTTCCAGGAGTGGGGCTTTTCGCCTCCACGCATCGCCGTGGCCGCTCTCAATCCCCATGGCGGAGAGGGAGGTCTCCTGGGACGGGAGGAGATGGAAGAGATAGGCCCGGCAGTGGAGGAGGCACGCCGCGAGGGCATGGAGGTGACGGGGCCGGTGCCGGCGGACTCGGTGTTTCCCCAGGCCATAGAGGGCCGCTTCGATGCGGTGCTGGCCCTGTATCACGACCAGGGGCACATTGCCATCAAGGTGCAGGACTTCGACGGAAGCGTCAGCATCGCCCTGGGGCTGCCCTTCATCCGCACCTCGGTGGACCACGGCACCGCGTTCGATATCGCTGGGCGGGGCATCGCCAGAGAGACGGGGATGAGACGAGCCATTCAGGTGGCCGCCTTCATGGCCAGCAAGGGGCGATTACCCGATTAGTATTATCGTGCACCCGCTCATGGTGAGCCTGTCGAAGAACGAGCGGACAAGAGCCCGTCTTCGGATAATCGAAAGACCCTGAGGCCCAGAGGTCTTTCCCACCCATCACGGGATGCTATAATAGTTCGTCGAGGGAGAATCTATGGTTGTTGAAGAGTTGACCATATCTTTCATAGGCGGAGGCACCATGGCCGAGGCCATGCTCTCCGGCATCCTGGAGGGGGGGCTGGCCACCTCCAGCGCCATCGCGGTGGGGGAGCCCCTGGCCGCAAGACGGGACTACCTCAGCGGCCGCTACGGGGTGAAGGCCACCCCCGAGAACCTTGAGGCGATAAGGGGAGCCCATCTGGTGGTCCTGGCGGTGAAGCCCCAGCAGATGGAGGCGGTGATGAAGGAGCTGCGAGGCCACCTTGACTCCTCCCAGGCCGTGCTGTCCATTGTTGCGGGGGCCACCCTCAGGAGTATGTCCAGGGGGCTGGAACACCTCGCCATCATAAGGGTGATGCCCAACACCCCGGCTCAGGTGGCGGAGGGTATGAGCGTCTGGACCGCCGCCCCGGAGGTCTCCACGCGGCAGAGGGAGGTGGCCCAGGGGATGCTGAAAGCCCTGGGGGAGGAGATGTACGTGTCCGAGGAGAAGTACCTGGACATGGCCACAGCCCTCAGCGCCAGCGGCCCCGCCTACGTCTTTTTGTTCCTGGAGGCCCTAATAGATGCGGGGGTGTACCTGGGCCTGACCAGGGACATGGCCCAGACCCTGGCCACTCAGACCGTCCTGGGAAGCGCAACCCTGGCCAAGAAGAGCGGCCGGCACCCTGTGGAGCTACGCAACATGGGGCACTATCATCAACGCCGTCATCGCCGCCCACGAGAAGGCCATCGCCCTGGGGGAGGAGGAGTGATGAGCTATGTACTCCAGTTGGTCAATGCTCTGATAACCTTCCTCTCCCTGGCCATTTTTGGGAGGATCATCCTGGACTGGCTGATTGTTGGGGGCATTATGCGGCAAGGCAACCCTCTCCGGGAGGCCATGATCCGGATTACCGAGCCTATCCTGGCCCCCATACGCCGCTACGCCCATATAGGGATGATCGACCTCAGCCCCATGGTCGCCATCATCATCTTGATGCTCATCCAGCAAGCATTGGCGTCCCTGAGCTAGGGCCTGGTTGTGTAAGTTCACCTGGAAGAGATTCGTCCCAGACCCGCTCACCCTGAGCTTGTCGAAGGGCGTGAGCGGACAATCCGGTAGGGGCAATTCATGAATTGCCCCTACTCATACGGTTCGACAGGCTCACCATGAGCGGCTTTTCATACAGCGCTTTTCCCCAAGGAAGCTCTAGCTTCGGAGTCGTCTCATGGCCTCCTCCAGGGTGAGGCCTTCCACCATCACCAACTTGTCACGAGCGGTGTGACCTCGCACTAACTCCACCGCCGAGGGGGGCACCTGAAGGGCCTGGGCCAGCGCCTCCACCACCGCGGCGTTGGCCTTGCCCCCCTGGGGAGCGGTGCTCACCCTGACGGTGACAGCGCCGGTCTCTGATACCGTCACCCCGCTGCGGCGGGCCCTGGGCTGCACCCGCAAGGCTATACGGGCAATGGGCAAATCCCTATCTCTCCTTCAGCCTGCTAATGGAAACTGAGAGTAGGCATTATATTCTAAGGTAACTATCCCTTGACAATATAAGCTAACTGTGATAGTCTGGTGGTAGAGGAGATGAAACAATGCCACCAGTAAATCGAACCCAGCCCAAGCGCGCC
>JACVQK010000047.1 GCA_015661155.1 Dehalococcoidia bacterium
ATAGCTTCTAGCAAACCCACGGGGCTGTAGCTCAGTCGGGAGAGCACCTGCTTTGCAAGCAGGGGGTCAGGGGTTCGAATCCCCTCAGCTCCACTGAGATTCTGGAAAACACGTGGAGGCTTGGGCGAAGTGATATTGGATCATATAGAAGGCCTGGAGCTGATAGACAATAAGGCAGACGAGCACTTCGACTCATGTATGGCGCTTGCCCGGCTGGGCGAGGGGTTGTGGTGGATTTATCGAGAGGTAGCCCAACTTGAAGTCCAAGCCCAAATAGAGGCCACGAGAGACAACGTGGGCGTTGCACTCGTTGGTGGAGTCCTTGCAAACAAGCCGATGGGAATGCTTTCCTGCGCATTTCAGTGGTACGCCGTGTCTGCTTGCAACTACGCCCAGTTAGTTGGCTGGCTCGCAAACCGCAACACGAACTCCGCGAAGGAATATGTGCAGAAGGTGATGCCTCGGCTATTGAACTACCGCAACAAAGTCGCAGCCCATTTTGCCATCACCGACCCCCGCCGTGACAACGAGGCTGATCTAGCGGCGAGTGTCATGACTCATGTGGTCTACATTCAAGGACGCCTCTGCGCCGCAGCACTTACACCGGTTGTGAAGAACAACGGGTCGGAAATTACGGTCAGCCGTGATTTCTCATGGAGTCTCACTTTGGCCCATGAGCGCTTGACTCCGCGTTATTGGCCAGGAGGACCACCAACGGCCTATCAGGCGTTGCGAGTCCCACCCGGTAATACCACCCTTAACATTAGTTGGTCCGATCTAGTTGGAGACGGAACGTGAGCGCCATGCTATGGTCGAGGTACGCGGTGATGGAGTGGACAACTCATACTATCCCCATCGATATTCCTTCATCCAGAGTATTTTTATTCTAAAGTCGATTGGGGTTGATAGCCTAATCGACCGTAAGGTAATGCTATGCTAGCGTGTCCAGGGTGAAGACAGTCTACCTGGTCATTGCCTTTGCGATGGCAACCCTCCTCTCCATCGGGGCTGCCATGCGAGACTACTTTGTTGGCGACCTCTTCCTGACCAGGGCCCTTCAGGAGGTCAGGGCTGCTCCCTGGAAAGAGACCATGGAGATCGCCTCATTCATCGGAAGCTGGCTTCCCATGGCAGCCATCGCCTCGGCCTGCTTCGCCTGGTTAGCGTGGAGGAGACGGAAGGCGGAGTGTCTGATGGTCGGGGGTGCCCTGCTGAGCTTCGGACTGAACCCGCTCCTGAAGATGATAGTAGACCGGCCCCGTCCCGCCGCGGATCTGGTTGTGGTCTGGCAAAACGAGGACGGCTTGAGCTTCCCCAGCGGCCACGCCTTTACCGCTATGGTCGTGTTCGGGCTGCTCTACTACCTGGCCCCTGTCCTGTTCCCCTGGAGGAGGGCTGTCCTCCTGGTACGGATTTCGTCGCCGTTGCTGATACTTCTCATCGGCCTTTCCAGGGTGTACCTGGGTGCCCACTGGCCCAGCGATGTCCTGGGAGGATTCCTGGTCGGCGGCCTTGTGTTGGCGCTTCTCATCCGCCTTCACCGCCCGCAAGTCTCTAGGAGGGAAGTGCCCCGGACTGGACAGGAGCCGTAGAGAGGGCTACTTCCGCTTTCCGAAGCCCAGGAAGCCCTTGGAAGGCTTCTGCTCAGCTGCGGCAGGTTTCGGCTGGGGGCTGGGTGTGGAGAAACGTGCAGAAGATACCTGGGGCATTACCTTCAGAGTGGCGGGGATCAGCTCTCGCAGCCGATCTAGCTGCTCTGCGGTGAAGCCGCGGGCCACTGTTTGCTCTGTGGACACCCGTTTCATGGCCGCGGTGCCGGGCATTCGCAACATCGCCTGATCGTAGGAACGGGCAATGACAAGACCCTTCTCCATATCCATTCCCAGCCACACCAGCAATCGGGATTCGGTGAAGGTGCGCAGCTTACCATCGGACAGACGGTACTCGACCTGCCCCATTCTTTCAAGGGCTGATACTCGCTGCTCCTCAGGCATGTGCAACAACTCCGCGTACCGTTTGCCCATCTGCGCTCGTCGTTCCTCTTCGGAGCAGTCGGCAAGGGCACTCCATCCAGTCATCTCACCCGGGACAGACGTGGTCATGGTCCCACCTCCAAACAAGGACTTCGACTTCAACCCTGCGCCGGCACCATTATACTCAATGCCGCATCTTCCGGGAATCCCTCTCTTCGCACTCTTGCATGACGAAGCGCCAGGCTAAAACGTAATCCGCCCCGGGGCTTCCCCACCCTTCCCGTGTCCCTCGATGCCCTCTTCCAGGGTGGCCCATGCCAGGAGGGCGCACTTGACCCGGACGGGAAACCTCCTCACCCCTGCCAGGACCCTGGCCTCTGCCAGCTCCTCCAGCTCCGCCTCCGATAGCTCCTCGCCGTGCATCATCTTCCTGAAGAGGGAGTAGAGGGCTTCGGCCTCTTCCAGGGTCTTGCCCTTGACGAGCTCGGTGAGCATTGAAGCGGAAGCCTGGCTTATGGAGCACCCATTTCCCTTGAAGCTCACGGAGCCCACCACGCCATCCTTGAGCTTTATCTGAAGGCAGACCTCATCTCCACAGAATGGGTTCACCCCCTCGGCTTCAATGTCCGCCCCCTCCAGCTTTCCCTGGTTCCGAGGACGGCGGTAGTGGTCCAGGATGATCTCCTGGTACAGCTCGTCCAGCTCACCAAAATCAGAGGCTTGATTAGTCATAGTCAGTGGCCCAGTTCATAGGCATAGGAGGTGGCTATGCGCCGTATCCTGGTGTCCCGTATCCGAAATACGTTGAGTCAATTGTCATTGCGAGGAGGTGATAGCCGACGAAGCAATCTGGAGGAGGGGTGGTTCCACCGCCAGATTGCCACGGCCCTCCTTCGTCGGGCCTCGCAATGACATATGCTGCGAACTTCAGGGACACCACACTAGCCCCCCCTGGTCCCGTTGGGAGTCCGGGCAAAGTATCTCAGGGCCCTCTTGAGGGCATCCACCAGAATATCCACCTCCTCCTCGGTATTGTAGACGTAGAAGCTGGCCCGCGCCGTGGCCGGCACGCCGAGCTTGCGCATCAGGGGCATGGCGCAGTGATGCCCCGCCCTGATGGCGATGCCCTCCCTATCCAGCACCGTCCCCAGGTCGTGGGGATGGACATCACTACAGAAGAAGGAGATGATGCCCCCCCTCTGGGCCACGTCCCCGGGGCCAAAGACCTGTACCCTCTCCAGCTCCTGGAAAGCGTCGAGGGCGTGCTGGGTAATGGCTATCTCGTGCTCGCGGACTACCTCCATCCCCAGGGACTGGAGGTAGTCGATGGCTGCTCCCAGGGCTATTGTGTCCGCGATGTTGGGCGTCCCCGCCTCGAAGCGCATGGGCAGGTCGTTCCAGGTGGCCTTGTCGTACCACACCTCCCTTACCATATCCCCCCCTCGGAGGAAGGGCTCCATCCTCTCCACCACCTCCTGCTTCACGTACAGCACCCCTATGCCCGTGGGGCCCAGCATCTTGTGGCCGGAGAAGGCGAGGAAGTCGCAGCCCATGTCCTGCACATCCACCTTCAGGTGGGGGACGCTCTGGGCTCCGTCCACCAGAATCCTGGCCCCCACCCTGTGAGCTGCCCTGCCCAGCTCCTTCACCGGGTTGATGGTCCCCAGGGCGTTGGAGACATGGGTCAGGGCTACCAACCTGGTACGGGAGTTTAGCAGCCTGTCCATGTCCGAGAGGTCCAGGGTCTGCTCCGGGGTGAGGGGAATGAACCTCAGCACAGCCCCCTGCTCCTGGGCCACCTGTTGCCAGGGGACCAGGTTGCTGTGGTGCTCCATCTCCGTGAGGAGAATCTCATCCCCCGGCCCGATGTTGCTTCGCGCCCAGGTCCGGGCCACCAGGTTGATGGCCTCTGTAGTATTTCTAACCAGGATCACCCCGTCCGTAGAGGGGCTGCCGATGAAGTCGGCGCACTTCTGGCGGGCCGCTTCATACCTCTCCGTGGCCTCCATGCTCAGGGCGTGGACTCCCCGGTGAATGTTGGAGTTATACCCCTCGTAGTACTCCACCAGGGCCTGGATGACGCAACGGGGCTTCTGAGAGGTTGCGGCGTTGTCCAGGTAGACCAGGGGTTTGCCGTACACCTGGCGGGACAGTATGGGAAAGTCCTTGCGTATTGCTTCTACATCTAGCATAGACATTCTCTTCCCTACTCGAAGGTGGAGGCAGGGCGAGCCCTGCACCCACACTCAACTGTTGCTGCTCTGGTCTGACCATATTCTATGGTTCGTAAGGTGTGGGTCTGGGCCAAGCCCAGTCTGGGGGACACCCCCGCACCCCCATACGTTGCTCTAATAGCCTGGCACGACACTACTCTCCCAGCCACTCTTGCAGTTTGGCCTGAACCAGGGTGTCCACGTGGGCGCGGACCGGCTCGTTTTCGATGCTGTCGATGACTTCGCTCACAAAGGCACGGGTCAGCAGACTGCGGGCAGCCCTCTCGCCTATGCCGCGGCTCCTCAGGTAGAAGAGCGCCGTCTCGTCGATCTGGCCGCAGGCGGCCCCGTGGCCGCACTTCACGTCATCGCAGTATATCCAGAACGCCGGCTTGGTGTCCGCCTCTGCCTGGTCAGACAGCAGCAGGTTCTTGTCCACCTGGTTGGCATTCACCTTCCTCGCGCCCTTGCGCACCACGATGCTGCCGTGGAACACAGAGCGCGACCTCCCGTTAAGGACGCCCTTGTACAGCTCACGGCTGGTGGTGTAGGGCTTCGCGTGGTCAACTATAACCTGGTTGTCCACGTGCTGCGAGCCGCCCACCAGATAGAGGCCGTTGAGGGTGCAGGAGCAGCCCTCCTCTCCCATGAGCACGTTGAGGTTGTTTCTGGTGACACTGCCGCCCAGGTCTATGTTGACCGAGGAGAAGGCGCTGTCGCGGCCCAGGGTCACCTGGGTGGTGGTGATGTGGAACGCCTCCTCACTCTGCTGCTGGATGTTATAGTGCTCCACCCTTGCCCCTGCGCCCACCACCACCTCCGTAACCGCGTTGGTGAAGTACCGGCCCCTGGAGGGGCCGCCGTAGCTCTCTATGATGGTCGCCCTGCTGCCCCTGCCGGAGAGAATCAGCACCCTGGGGTGGGAGGCGGTCTCCTGGCGGGAGGTGGAGAGAAACAGGAGGTGGATAGGCTCCTCCACGGTGATGCCGTCCGGGATGTGCACCAGGGCCCCGTCGTGGAGGAAGGCCGTGTTCAGCGCGGTGAAGGCGTTGGACTCGTAGTCGGCATGGCGGGCCAGGTGTGGCTCCACCAGGTCTGGGGAAGCGGCCATCACCTCCGCCAGGTTCGAGACCCTGACTCCAGGGGGCAGGGTCGAGAGGGAGGATAGCTCCTCGGCGTAAGCCCCGTCCACGAAGACCAGGCGGCTCCACCCGTGCTTGCCAAGGGCAAACCGCTCCAGTGCTCCGGCCTCCACCCCCGCGGGGGTGACCGGGGTCTGGAAAGGGGCTCGGGCGATGGGGCCTACGTCGGTGTACTTCCACTCCTCATTGCCGCGGCGAGCGGTGGGAAAACCAAGGCTCTGAAACCTGGCAATGGCCGCCCTGCGGAGCCGGTGCGCCCATGCGGGGTCCTGGGCGGAGCCGTTCCTCTCAAAGGAGGCGAAGGCCGCCAGATACCTCTTCTCCTGTGTCAGGGTCGATGCAGGTTTTGGCATAGCGTGGAGGCCCTTCAACCGATGGCCCTGAGAGCCTCGTCGGGCCTCTCAATCCAGTCATAGCCTCTGGTCTCCACCTCCAGGGCCAGCTCCTTCCCCCCGGACATCACGATGCGGCCACCAACTATCACGTGCACCACGTCGGGGACAATGTAGTCCAGTATCCGCTGGTAGTGGGTTACCAGGATGATGGCCCTCTCCGGGCTCCTCATCTGGTTGATGGCCCCGGCAACGATGCGAAGGGCATCCACGTCCAGGCCGGAGTCCGGCTCATCCAGGATGGACACCTTGGGCTCAAACACCGCCATCTGGAGAATCTCGTTGCGCTTCTTCTCACCGCCTGAGAACCCCTCGTTGACGGAGCGTCTGATGAGGCTCCGATCCATCTCCACGAGCTTCGCCTTGTCGTTGATGAAGCGGTCGAACTTGAGGACGTCCATCTCTTCCTGCCCCTTGCTCTTCTGGATGGCGTTGAAGCCCGCCCTCATGAAGTGGTCCAGCCTCACCCCTGGGACCTCGACAGGGTGCTGAAAGCAGAGGAAGAGCCCAGCCCTGGCCCGATTCTCCGGCGCCATGACCAGGAGGTTTGCTCCTTCAAGGAGCACCTCTCCAGAGGTGACAGTGTACGACGGATGGCCTGCCAGCACGTTGGCCAGGGTGCTCTTGCCTGACCCGTTGGGGCCCATGATGGCGTGCACTTCGCCGGCCTTAACGTGAAGGTTCACCCCCTTCAGTATCTCCTTTTCGCCGATGGAGGCGTACAGATTTCGTATCTCAAGCATTGGAAGCTCCTTCATTCCCTAGAGCCTATCTAAGAATCCTTATCGATGGTTTCGCTGCTGGTATGCATCCCACTTCACAAACAGCTATTGTATGTCATTCCGAGTGAGCCCCGACCTTGTCGGGGCGACGAGGAATCTATGACTTATACCTTTAACAAGGATGGTAGTCCCAAGATTCCTCATTTCGCTGCGCTGCATTCGGAATGACAGACAAAGGATGCTCTTACTACCTCATACCCCACATGGTGTGATAAGTTACCTCATAATTATTGGATAGGCTCTTAACCTACGGCCCCTTCCAGGTTCAGCTCCAGGAGCCTGGTGGCCTCCACGGCGAACTCCAGGGGCAGCTGCTTGAACACCTCTTTGCAGAAGCCGTTGATGATGAGCGAGTGGGCATCCTCGGTGGAGATGCCCCGCTGGTTGCAGTAGAAGAGCTGCTCCTCGCTCACCTTGGAGGTGAAGGCCTCGTGCTCCAGGTGCGCGGTGCTGTTTCGCACCTCGACGTAGGGTGTGGTGTGAGCGCCGCACTGGTCTCCCAGGAGCAGCGAGTCGCACTGGGTGAAGTTCCAGGCACCCGTGGCCTTGGGCATGACCCTGACCAGGCCCCGATAGGTGTTGTTGCCGTGGCCCGCGGAGATGCCCTTGGCGATGATCTTGCTGCGGGTGTTCTTGCCCATGTGGATCATCTTGGTGCCGGTGTCGGCCTGCTGATACCCCTTGCACAGCGCGACGGAGTAGAACTCGCCGATGGAGTTGTCACCTTGCAGGATGACGCTGGGGTACTTCCAGGTGATGGCGGAGCCCGTCTCCACCTGAGTCCACGATATCTTGGAGTTCGCTCCCTGGCACTTGCCGCGCTTGGTGACGAAGTTGTATATGCCCCCCTTGCCCTCCTCGTCGCCCGGGTACCAGTTCTGGATGGTGGAGTACTTGATCTCGGCGCCCTCCATGGTGATCAGCTCCACCACGGCGGCATGGAGCTGGTTCTCGTCCCGCATGGGTGCGCTGCACCCCTCCAGGTAGCTGACGTAGCTCCCCTTATCGGCTATTATCAGGGTGCGCTCAAACTGTCCAGAGCCCTGGGCGTTGATCCGGAAGTAGGTGGTCAGCTCCATGGGGCAGCGCACCCCCTTGGGGATGTAGCAGAAGGAGCCGTCGGAGAACACGGCGGAGTTCAGCGCGGCGAAGAAGTTATCGGTATAGGGAACCACAGAGCCCAGGTACTTCTTCACCAGGTTCGGGTGGTTCCGAACGGCCTCCGACATGGAGCAGAAGATGATGCCCTGCTTGGCCAGCTCCCCCTTGAACGTGGTCGCGATGGACACGCTATCGAAGACGGCGTCCACGGCCACGCCGGCCAGTAGCTTCTGCTCTTGCAAGGGAATGCCCAGCTTTTCGTAGGTTCTCAGCAACTCCGGGTCTACCTCGCCCAGGCTCTCCAGCTTCTTACTTGACCTGGGCGCTGAGTAGTAGATGATCTTCTGGAAGTCGATGGGCGGGTAGTGGACGTTGGCCCACCTGGGTATCTGCTCCTTATCCAAGAGGGCCATGAAGTGCCGAAACGCCTTGAGACGCCACTCCAGCATGAACTCCGGCTCGTCTTTCTTGGCAGAAATGAAGCGGATGGTCTCTTCGCTCAGCCCGGGCGGGGCCGTCTCGGACTCGATATCGGTGACGAACCCGTACTTGTACTCCTGCTTTGCCACATCTTTGACGACCTGGTTCGCAGTGGTCACGGCCTCACTCCCTTCGGTGTATTCCCCTGGACATCGGCGCGCGGGCCTCCCCTTCTTGTTCTTAGAATTGCTTCCCCGGCTCTTCGAGGCTCCCGCCGAAGGCCTTCAATAATTGTTGACCAAACTGGTCAACAATTAGCATAGCATCCCGCGTTGGGGGCGTCAAGGGTTGTGAAGCTGGTGCAGGGCGTGCCCTGCACCCACACTACTCAGCGGCATTCAAGGACAATCCGAATTCAGGGTCTGTAAGATGTGGGTCTGGGCCGTGCCTAGTAGGGGACACCTCCAGACCCCCGCCAATCCCGACACGTCGGGACTGGACTCCCCTTTTCAGCGTCCCATTAGTGTTGACTATCACGAAGCGATATGATAGTCTACAGGCGGTTCTTGAGACCCAGGAAGCTTTACAAGAATTACCCAGAATTTTAGGCACTGCATTGTCATCAACTACCGAGAGCACCTCAAAACGCTGGATGTCCCTGGGGAAGGCCTGCGACCTCCTGGAGGTCAACGAGTCCACCCTGAGGCAGTGGGCCGATAACGGCCTCATCCGTGCCTACAGGACCCCCGGGGGCCATCGCCGCTTCTCCAGCGAGGCCGTTCACGCCCTCATTGGAAGGCAGCTAGCCTCCCTCAAGGAGAGCAGGGAGCCCGTGTGGACCGATAAAACCCTGCAAAGGGTGAGGCGTAGACTGCAAAGCAGCCAGACCCTATCCCAACACTGGCGACAGGTCATGGATGACGCCTCCCGCTCTCGCATGCGCCTTCTGGGCAGGCGGCTCCTGACCATCGCGGCAGACTACGCAACCCAACCCCGGCTACGGGCAGACCTGGTGGAGGAGGCCAGACTGATCGGGGAGGAGCACGGGGCAGAGATGGTAAAACGAAGCATACCCCTGAAAGACGCTCTGGAGGCCTTCGTCTTCTTCCGGGGCTTTCTGTTGGAGACAGCCCCCGCTTCCGGCAGCGGAACCCCGGGAGAGCAGATGCAGATGTGGCGTTCCATAAATTTGCTGGCAGACCAGGTGCTCGTATCAATGGCGTCCTGCTACGACACCAGTCCCGCGCCGGCCCCGAGTGCCACACCCGACGAGAGGAGCCAATGAGCAGCGTGGCTTCCCAAATGGACCTGACGGATCGCAGCCTCCTCAATATCGTCCAGTCGAGCTTTCCCCTGGTGGAGGAGCCTTACAGAGAATTGGGAAGCCGGCTGGAAATACCGGAGGCGGAGGTCATAGAGCGGCTCAAGAGACTGAAGAATCTGCACCTGCTCCGACAGATAAGCGCCATCTTCGATACCCGCCGCCTGGGATACAAGTCCACCCTGGTGGCCATGCGCTACCCCCCAGAACAGCTGGATCGGAGCGCCAAGGAGATCAACCGTCACCCCGGAGTCAGCCACAACTACGCCCGCGACGGGTATTTCAACCTCTGGTTCACCCTGGCGGTGGCTCCCTCCGAAAGCCTGGAGGAGACCATTGAGGAGATGGCCAGGCGCACCGGGGCGGAGGCCTTCCGCCTTCTGCCCACCCTGCGTCTCTTCAAAATAGGGGTGAACTTCGACATGGTGCAGGGGAATGGCACCGCCCACGACCACCCCCGTCCCGACGGCCAGGTTGCTCCCCAGGACGCCGAGGTGAGCAGAGGGGAGGCCCTGACCGAATTCGAGATTGGGGCCATTCGGGAACTTCAAGAGGACCTGTCCCTGATCCCACGCCCCTTCGACGATATGAGCCGGCGTCTGAACATGGCGACCCAGGAGCTCTTCGGCCTGGCGGACTCCTTCCAGAGACGGGGCATCATGAGACGGTACAGCGCGGTGCTTCACCACCAGAGTGCGGGCTTTACGGCCAATGCCATGGCGGTGTGGAGGGTGCCCCCGGAGCGCTCCGAGGAGGTGGGAAGGGTCATGGCATCCTCCCCCTGGGTGACCCACTGCTACCAGCGCCCCACCTTTCCAGATTGGCCCTACAGCCACTTCTCCATGATTCACTCCACCACCCAGAGGCAGTGCGAAGAGATCGCCAGGGAGATATCCCGGGAGACCGGCATCACGGATTACACCATGGTGTACAGCACCCACGAGTACAAGAAGACCCGCGTCCGGTACTTCTAGAGGAGCAGAGCGTACATGGCCCCATACTATCCGGCATTCCTGGACGTGAAAGACCGCTCCTGCGTGATCATTGGCGGAGGAGAGGTGGCCGAAAGGAAAATCGCATCCCTATTGGAGTGTGGAGCACGGGTCAGGGTGATAAGCCCGGAGGCCACAGAGGCTGTGCAGAGGATTGCCGGGGCAGGCAGCCTTCGGTGGGAGAAGCGAGAGTACCGGGAAGGGGACCTGGAGGGGGCCTTCCTGGCCATCGCCGCCACCGACGACACCTCGGTGAACCGCGTAATAGCCCGGGAAGCCCAGAGGAGCAGAGTCCTCCTCAACGTGGTGGATGTCACCTCCCTTTGTACCTTCATCGCCCCCGCTGTGGTGAGGAGGGGCGACGTGGTGGTGGCCATCTCCACCAGTGGCCTCAGCCCTGCCCTGGCGCGAAAGCTCCGGGAGGAGCTGGAGAAGAGCACTGCCCTGGAGTACGCGGATATAGCCACCCTGGTCTCCCAGGTGCGTCAGGAGCTGCGCCAGGAGGGAGCAAGGGTGGATTCGGACCACTGGCAGGCATGTCTCAACGAGGATGTGCTGGCACTGTACCGTAGCGATAAGAGCGCGGCCAGGGAGAGACTCAAGGAGTCGTTGCTCCAGGGCGCTCTGTAACGCGATGATAAGGAAAGGTACTCACCTATGAAGGTTTTTGCCCTTGGACTGAGCCACAGGACCGCTCCCCTGGAGATGAGGGAGAGGATGGCCTTCACCGGGGAGGAGCTCCCCAGGGCTCTCCGCTCTCTCAAGGATACCCTCGGTGACCTGGTCATCCTCTCCACCTGCAACCGCACTGAGGTCTACTCTGCCACCCCCGATGGCAAGATGCCCCAGGACGAACTGGTATCCTTTCTGGCCCAGAAGACGTCTCAAAGCGAAGAGGAGCTGTCCCGATACCTCTACTTCTATGAGCAGGAGGGCGCTGTAAGGCACCTCTTTCAAGTGGCATCGGGCCTGGACTCCATGATCCTGGGCGAGGCCCAGATTCTGGGCCAGGTACGAGACGCCTATGGCATCGCCGTGGCCCAGGGATGTGGCAACGGCGTCATCTCCAAGCTCTTCCACCACAGCCTGAGGGTGGGGAAAAGGGCCCGCCGAGAGACGCGAATTGGCGAGAACGCCCTCTCCATCAGCTCGGCGGCTGTGGAAATGGCCCGGCAGGTCCTGGGTGACATACACCGGAGACGAGTGATGGTAATCGGAGCCGGAGTGGCGGGCAAGCTGGTGGCCAGGGCCATGAAGGACCGGGGGGCAGGCCAGATCGTGGTGATCAACCGCACCCTGGAGCGGGCCCAGGAGCTGGCGCAGGAGCTGGGGGGCGAGGCCGCCTCCTTCGAAAGCCTGGAGGGACTCCTTGGCACCGTGGACATCGTGGTAAGCGCCACGGACTCCCCTGGCCTGGTGCTCTCCAGAGACCTGGTGGCCAGGGCTTCAGCCCGGCGCGATGGTGCTCCCCTCCTGGTGGTGGACATCGCCGTACCCAGAGACGTGGACCCCGCCGTAGGACAGCTGCCGGGGGTCTCCCTCCGCGGCCTGGATGACCTGGAGGCGGTCTCCCAGGCCAACCGCCGGGAGCGAGAGAAGGAGGCAGAGCAGGTCGAGAGGATAGTAGACGAAGAGGTATCCAGATTCAGTGAATGGTGGGATACCCTCAGGGTGGCTCCCGGCATCGCCCAACTGAGGGAGCACGCTGAGCAGCTCCGTGAAAAGGAGCTCAGGAAAACCCTGAAGCAGATGCCTCACCTCTCGGAAGAGGACGCTGCCCGCATCGAGGTCATGAGCGAGGCCATCGTGAAGAAGCTGCTCCACGCTCCCATCGCCACTCTCAAGGAAGACCCCAGCTACTTGTCTACAGTCCAGGAGCTGTTCGGGCTAAACGGCAAGAGGCCCTGACGCTCCCTATGAGCAAGGTTGTGGTAGGCACTCGGGGAAGCCAGCTAGCCCTCCGCCAGACGGAGGAGGTGCTGGCGCGGCTCAAGCGCCTGGACCGAGACCTCTCCCTGGAGGTGGTGGAGATCAAGAGCGCCGGCGACGCGGCTCCGGAAACGCCCCTGGAGAGACTGGGCAAGGGCGTGTTCATCAGTGAGCTGGAGCTGGCCCTCCTCCAGGGCAGGATAGACATGGCTGTTCACAGCCTTAAAGACCTGCCCGTGGAACTGGCGGAGGGCCTGGCCCTGGCAGTGGTTTGCCAGAGGGAAGACCCCAGGGACGCCCTGGTGAGCAAAACGGGCTGTGCCTTCTCGGAGATGCCGCCGGGGGCCGTTATCGGCACCAGCAGCCCCCGCCGCGCGGCTCAGCTGCGGGCCATGAGAGGAGACCTGAGGGTGGAACCCATCCGGGGAAACGTGGAGACCCGTCTGAGAAAGGCCCTGGGGCCGGACTACGACGGCGTGGTGGTGGCCGTGGCCGGCCTGGCTCGCCTCGGCCTGGAAGGCCGCATATCCCACTACTTTGACCCTTTCGAAATGGTTCCAGAGCCGGGTCAGGGGGCCCTGGCCGTGGAGATACGCGCAGAGGACAGGGAGCTGCTCCACCTGGTGTCCCAGCTTGAAGACCCCCCGACGCGCATAGCCGTCACCGCGGAGCGGGCCTTTGTGGAGCGGCTGGGAGGTGGATGTCGAGTACCCATGGCCGCCTATGGAGCGGTGAAGGGGAATACCCTCAAGCTGGTGGGGATGGTGATCTCCGAGGATGGAAAACGAGCGATCAAGGCGCAGCTGGAGCACCCCCAGGAGGAGCCTCGCGCGGCAGGACTTGCCCTGGCGGAGAGGCTGCTTTCCCTTGGGGCAGCCGATGTTCTGAAGGTGGAGACATGGAGCTGAGAGAGCAGGGGAGGGTCTACCTGGTGGGAGCGGGGCCGGGGGATCCCGGCCTCATCACCGTCAAGGGAATCCAGTGCCTTCGGGAGGCCCAGGTGGTGGTGTACGACCGTCTGATGGACCGCCGCCTCCTGGATGAGGCGCCCAGGGATGCGGAGCTGGTGGATGTGGGGAAGGTCAAGGGGTCTGCCCAGCAGATCCAGGAGCACATAAACCGGCTCATGGTTCAGAAGGCCCTGGATGGGAAGAGGGTGGTACGCCTCAAGGGAGGCGACCCCTTCGTCTTTGGACGTGGCGGCGAAGAGGCGGAGGTTCTGGCTGAGGCGGGGGTATCTTTTGAGGTGGTGCCGGGGATCACCTCGGCCATCGCCGTTCCAGCCTACGCGGGGATACCACTCACCCACCGCCGGGTCTCCTCCTCCTTCACGGTAGTAAGCGGCAATGAAGACCCCACCAAGAGAGAGTCCTCCGTGGATTGGAAAAACCTGGCCACGGGCACCGGCACCCTGGTGGTCCTCATGGGGTGGGAGACCCTGCCCAAGATAGTGGACGCCCTCAAAGGGCACGGCATGGCCCCCTCCACCCCAGCGGCCCTCATCCAGTGGGGCACCGAACCATACCAGCAGACGGTGGTGGGGTCTCTGGAAGACATCCTGGAGCGGGGGCAGCGGGCCTCCCTGACCTCTCCCGTGGTGGCGGTGTTCGGCCCGGTGGTGAAGCTCCGGGATAAGATACGCTGGTACGATGACAAACCCCTTTTCGGCAAGCGGGTGCTGGTGCCCAGGGCCAGGGAGCAGGCCAGCGTCTTCTCCCGCCAGCTTCTCCAGGAGGGGGCAGCGCCGGTGGAGGTCCCCACCATCGAGGTGCAGCCCATAGAAGACAACCTTCGGCTGGATGCGGCCCTCACATCCTTGCACCGCTATGCATGGGTGGTCTTCGCCAGCGTCAACGGGGTGGAGATAGCCTTCCAGCGCATGGAGCAGCTTGGACTGGACGCCCGGGCCTTTGGCGGCGCAATGGTGTGTGCCATCGGCCCTGCGACGGCGGCGGCCCTTAAAGAGCGGGGCATCACGGCGGACCTCACCCCCAGGGAGTCCGTATCGGAGGCTGTCGTAGAGGGACTGGCGGAAACCGGGGTGAGGGGCAAGCACATCCTGTTGCTCCGCGCCGAGGTG
>JACVQK010000048.1 GCA_015661155.1 Dehalococcoidia bacterium
CCTGGAACTGATAAAGGGCATATCGCTAACCGCCGAGTGCCTTACGGTTTCTTCGTATATCGCCAGGAAGTCCAACAGGATGCTATGGATGAAGTCCCACGTGAAGAAATCAATCTGCTTGCCAGCTTCGAATCGATAAGAGGAACCCCGGTATTGGACGACGGTCACGGGGGATTTTCCTCGTGGATAATAGGTAAAATCATTATGCACAGCAGCGTTCCTAGTCTTAGTGGCCAGGTTTATCAAGTTCATGATCTCTGAGGCACGAGGGTGTTTGATGCCTTCCCTGTAGAACTTGTCACAGGCAGAATCCGTACCTTCTCCCGGTCCTCTCTGTTTCTTCGAGGAAAATCGTGATGTCGTTGGCAGTCCCCACGCGAACCCTCCTGCTCCACCAATCAGGATCACCAAGGCAGTCGGCAGCAGCTAGCAGGAGAAAACCTATAGCGTCACAGTGGTTTACCATGCGCCCAAAGAATGCAAGTCTGGCATCATCAGGTACCCGCCAGTTCGGGTAGTCACTGTGCAGTTGGTCCCAGACAGAAAGGGCTTGCCTCTTCACTTCGAAGAATTGCTCCGCCTTCTCTCTTAAGAAGACTGGAAACTCTGCCAAAGTAATCTCTCGTGCCATGGATCTGCCTCTTCTAGATACCTAGGGAGCATGTGACTACGTGAACGGCTTTGGTGACCTGCCCCTATCCCACCACCACGTTGACCAGGCGGCCGCGCACGTATATAACCTGCCGAATCTCCTTGCCATCCAGATATGGCTGCACCCTCTGGCTCTCCAGGGCCAGGCCCTTGGCCTCCTCCTCGCCGATGCCCGCGGCCACCTGAATGCGGTCCCGCACCCGGCCGTTGACCTGCACCACCAGGGTTATCTCCTCGTCCCGGGCCAGCTCCCCGTCCCAGGTGGGCAACGACTGGCTGTGGATGCTGTAGGCGTGCCCCGTGCGCTCCCACAGCTCCTCGGTGACATGGGGCGCTATGGGGGCCAGGAGGAGCAGCAGCTTGTCGATGGCGTCGCCCCAGGCAACGGGTTCCACTCCCCCTTCGTCCCATGCCCTGCCCATGTGGTTGGTGAGCTCCATCATGGCCGCCAGGGCGGTGTTGAACTTGAACCGCTCCATGTCCTCCTCCACCTTCCTCACGGTCTTGTGGGTTATGCGCACCAGGGAGCGGGTCGCCTCGGCGTCGGTGGGCCTCTGGCTCAGGGCGGCGGCGTCCCGATGGGTCAGGTCCCACACTCGGTTGAGCCAGCGGGCCATGCCGTTGATGCCGGCATCGGACCACTCGCCCCCCTGGTCCCAGGGGCCGAGGAACATGAGGTAGGTGCGAACCACGTCGGCCCCCAGCTCCTCCACGTAAGGGTCGGGGGTGACGACGTTGCCCCGGGACTTGCTCATCTTGTGGCGCTCGGCGATGATGGTTCCCTGGTTGTACAGCCGGAGGAAAGGCTCGTCGAACTCCACCAGCCCCAGGTCTCGCAGGGCCTTGTTGAAGAAGCGGGCGTAGAGCAGGTGCATCACCGCGTGCTCGGCGCCGCCGGTGTACTGGTTCACGGGGAGCCACTCCCTCACCGTCGCGGGGTCGAAGGGGCCTTGATGGTAGTGGGGGCTGGCGTAGCGAAGGAGATACCAGGAGGAGTCCACGAAGGTGTCCATGGTGTCCGTCTCCCTCTGGGCCGGGCCCTGGCATTGGGGGCAGGAGGTGTTCAGGAAGCCTGGATGGTACTTGAGGGGGGACTCCCCCGTGGGACGGAACTGGGCGTCCTCTGGTAGAAGCACCGGCAGGTCCTTTTCGGGGACGGGGATGATGCCGCATTTATCGCAGTACACCATGGGTATAGGAGTGCCCCAGTAGCGCTGCCGGGATATGAGCCAGTCCCTGAGCCGATAGGAGACGGTGCGACCACCCCAACCCTGCCCCTGGATGTGGTCGGCGATGCGCTCCTTGCCCTCCCGAGAAGGGAGGCCATCGAAGGGGCCAGAGCTCACCTGGATGCCGTCCTCCACGTATGCCTCCTCCAGCTCCTCGCCCTTCCAACCCGCAGGGGCGATGACCACCCGTATGGGCAGGCCGTACCTCCTGGCGAAGTCGAAGTCCCTCTGGTCGTGGGCTGGGACGCCCATGACAATCCCCGTGCCGTAGGTCAGGAGGACGTAGTCGGCGATGAAGATGGGGACTCGCTCCCCGTTGAGGCGGTTGGTGGCGTAGGAGCCGATGAACACGCCCGTCTTCTCATGCTCGGTGGATAGGCGCTCCACCTCCGTCTGGCGGCGGGCCTGCGCGATGTAGGCATCCACCTCGGCCCGGCGCTCCGGAGTGGTCAGTCTGGCCACCAGGGGATGCTCCGGAGCCATGACCAGGAAGGTCACTCCATAGATGGTGTCTATGCGGGTGGTGAAGGTGCGTATCTCCCTTTCCTCCAGGCCGTACTCCGAGATGTCGAAGCTGATCTCCACCCCCACGCTGCGCCCTATCCAGTTGGTCTGCATGGCCTTGATTCTCTCGGGCCAGTCCAGGAGGCCGGAGAAGTCCAGGAGCTCCTCGGCGTACCTGGTGATGCGGAAGAACCACTGCTCCAGGTCGCGGCGGGAGACGGGGGAGTCGCACCGCTCGCACTTGCCGTCCACCACCTGCTCGTTGGCCAGCACCGTCTGGCATGAGGGGCACCAGTTGGCGGGGGCCTTGGCGCGGTAGGCCAGGCCCGCCTTGTGGAGCTGTAGAAAGAGCCACTGGCTCCACCGGTAGTACTCCGGCAGGGCGCAGATTATCTCTCGGTCCCAGTCGTAGACGGCGCCCATGGAGCGGAGCTGGCGGCGCATGTTCTCGATGTTGTCCATAGTCCACGTGTGGGGATGGATGCCCCGTTTGATGGCTGCGTTCTCCGCGGGAAGGCCAAAGGCGTCGAACCCCATGGGGTGGAGGACGTTGTACCCCTGCATGCGGCGAAACCGGGCGTGGGCATCCGCGGGGGACATGGCGTACCAGTGCCCGATGTGCAGGTTTCCCGAGGGGTACGGGTACATGGTCAGCTCGTACCACTTGGGGCGGGGGTCGTCGTCCCTCACCTGGTAGAGCTTGTCTCTCTCCCACCGCTCCTGCCACTTCTTGTCGTTCTCTCGATGGTTGTATCTTCGCTCAGGGGTGCGCATGGTCATAGTCGTATCTCCACAGCGTAGTCGCTGTATTATAGATACTCCCCCGCGCCTATCACAAGGCAGGGCGAGCCCTGCACCCACACTCAACTGTCGCTGCCCTGGCATGACCACGTTCTACGGTTGGTGAGATGTGGGTCTGGGGCAGGGCGAGCAGCTTCCGCGAAGGAGGCGCAACTAGAAAAGTGCGGGAAAACCCTTTCGACCATCCCCCTGGCCCCCTTCCTGGCCAGGAAGGGGGAGGAATTTGAATCTGGGGGACACCCCCAGACCCCCGTCAAAGGGGCTTCGCCCCTCTGCACTCCCCATCTTCCCGCAGCCTGCTAAGGCAGGGGCACGGGCGCGGCCACGTAACGCGCCAGGGCCGCGAGCTTACGCGGCTCGGCTCCCAGCAGGAGCTCTTGCATGTACATCCGCAGCTTCTCCGGGTCTTTGACCCCGTGCACAGAGACATCTCCGTCCAGGTGGGGAAGCACGCCGTGCCCCGCGCCTATGAACAGCACGCCCACCTCACCCTCCTGGAGAGTGCCGTTGATGGCCCCGGCAATGAAGGCATCCCGCTCTTCCATTAGGCTGTCTCTCTCCCGGGAGGACACTACCCCGGGGCTGCGGCCAACCAGATGGGCGTGCTCCGCCAGAAGGAGGAGGGGATCCTCGGTCTTTCGAAGCTCTGCCCCCCTTGAGAGCAGCTCCAGAATGAGCTGGTAGTTCCGGCTGCCCCTCCTGGCACCCTCCTGCACGATGCGCATCCCCATCTCGCCCTCGGCCACCATGCCGTCCTGGTAGAGCCTGAGCAGGCGCGGGTCGAAGGAGCCAAGGTAGGCCGCGACGCTCTCCCAGAAGGCGCGAAGGGTCTCCTTATGTCTAGCCCACCGGTCGCTGCCCGAAAGGGCGGCGCTCTCCTGGGCCAGGGCTTCTCCCAGGCTGCCCAGGTCTATCTCCTCGTGAATGATTGGGACATAGAGCAATCGCCTCATCCGTCACCCCTGGACACCCGCTCCATCGCCTCATGGAAGTGGCGGGCTGTGAGCTTGAGGGCGCTCCCATCCGGCACATGCGGGCTGTCCTTCCCTCCCAGGATGGTCTCCCGAATTGCAGCCAGGGCTGCCTGCTGGCAGATGGCCTCGATGTCAGCCCCGACCAGGGACTCCGTCGCCCTCGCCAAGCCGTCCAGGTCCACATCCTCCCCCAGGGGCCGGCCGCGGGTGTGGATGCCGAAGACCTCCCGTCGGGCATCATGGTCAGGGCGCGGGAGCCTGATGTGGATGTCGAACCTGCCCGGCCTCAGAAGGGCGGGGTCCACCAGGTCCAGGCGGTTGGTGGCGGCCAGCACCATCACACCCCGCAGCTCCTCTATGCCGTCCAGTTCGGCCAGTAGCTGGCTGATGACCCGGTCGGTGACCGAGGACGCCTCCTGGGTTCCCCTGGCCGGCGTCAGGGCATCGATCTCGTCGAAGAAAACGATGCAGGGGCTGGCCTGCTTTGCCTTCCTGAACACTTCCCGGACGGCCCGCTCCGACTCCCCCACCCATTTGGAGAGGATGGCCGGGCCCTTGATGGCGATGAAGTTCACCTGGCACTCGGTGGCGACCGCCTTGGCCAGTAGGGTCTTCCCCGTGCCCGGCGGGCCGCTCAAAATGATGCCCCTGGGCGGCCTGGCCCCGGCGCGTTTGAAGAGGTCCGGGGGTTTGAGGGGCCACTCCACGCTCTCCATGAGGGTTTGCTTTACGCTTTCCAGGCCGCCCACATCGTCCCATCGAACATTGGGCACCTCGGTGAAGACCTCCCTTATCGCGGACGGCCCCACCTCTTTCAGTGCCTCCTGGAAGTCCTCCATGGTCACTTCCAGCTTCGATAGGAGCTCGTCGGAGAGGATATGGTCGCCCTCGGTGGTGAGCTGGGGCATGGCCCTGCGCAGGGTGGTCATGGCTGCCTCTCTGCACAGGGCCTCCAGGTCAGCGCCCACGAAACCGTGGGTGATGTCCGCCAGTCCTTCCAGGCTTACCCCCGACGCCAGGGGCATGCCACGGGTATGAATCTGGAGGACCTCCAGCCTGCCGTACCGGTCGGGCGCGCTGATGGCGATCTCCCGGTCAAATCTTCCCGGCCTCCTCAAAGCGGGGTCCAGGGCATCCGGCATGTTGGTGGCGCCGATGACGATGACCTGGCCGCGGTCCTTGAGACCATCCATGAGGGCCAGAAGCTGAGCGACGACCCTTCGCTACACCTGCTGGTCGCCGCGCACCTCCTCCCTCTTGGTGGCGATGGCGTCCAGCTCGTCGATGAAGATAATGGACGGGGCCTGGGCACTGGCCTTCTCAAAGATGGCCCGCAGGTGGGCTTCGCTCTCCCCGTAGAACTTGTGAATCACCTCGGGGCCGCTGATGTGGAAGAAGGCGGCATCACCCTCCTCCGCGAGGGCCCGAGCGATGAGGGTCTTGCCACAGCCCGGAGGCCCGTGCAGGAGCACCCCCCTGGGCGCATCTATGCCCAGCCGCTCAAAGAGCTCCGGGTGCTTCAGGGGAAGCTCAATCATCTCCCGTATCCTCAGGAGCTCTTTGCGCAGGCCCCCTACGTCCTCGTAGGTCACTCCACTCCGCTCCGCTCCCGCCGCCTCTTTGCCCTGTAGTCTGACCGTGGTTTTAGAGCCTATTATCACGATGCCGCCGGGGCTGGTGTTGACCACCCGGAACTCCTGGTATCGGCTGCCGAACAGGGTGGCCCTTACCCTATCGTCCTGGGTAACGGGCAAATCCTGTAGTGCCCCTCTCAGGTGCTGGGCAGCCCTTTCATGGATGAAGGCTTTGGAGGGAGTCAGAGGGGCAAGGAGAACAGATATCGCTTCCTTGAAGGCGGCTGCCTGGAGGTTCACCTCCCCCCCCAGGGCTGCCTGGCAGTTCTCGCGGGTGATGCCGTCCATCTGGACTGCCCCTTTGCCCCGGTCGGCGGGGTAGGCAGGCATAGCCTTGGCGGCCGTGGCCCTTTTGCCCATGACCCGGACGATGTCTCCCACCTGAACCCCCAAGGTAGTCATGTCCTTTGGGTCCATACGAAGAATCCCCCGGCCCACGTCTTTGGGCAGGGCTTCGGCGGTACGCAGGCTCACGAGACCCGTATCTGGATTCACCGCTACCATCACCCTTTCTGGTTGGCAGGGCGAGCCCTGCACCCACACTCAACTGTCTCTGCCCTGGTCTGACCATGTTCTACGGTTCGCAAGATGTGGGTCTGGGCCGCGCCCAGTGGGGGACACCCCCAGGCCCCCGCCAGAGGGGGCTTCGCCCCTCTGGACTCCCCCTTTTCATCAGCCTGCTAGGGCGAGATGTGCCTAGCCGCGGGCCATGGACTCCGATGGTATTCGCCCATCCTGGTGAAGGGCCGCCAGCAGCCGTCGCAACTCCCTGCATTGGAGCCTGATCTCCTCCACCATGCCGCTGGCCAGGGCCGTTTTGACTTCTCCCACCCCCCTGACGATCTGCCCCACGGAAGGGTCTGACCCGGGACTACCCATCTCTTCCAGGGCCATCTCCGCTGCGGCGATGGTGTTGTCGGCCTCGATGCCGGCGAGAACCCGTGCTCGCCTCTCTTTATCCTGCTCCTCGTTCCGCTGGGCCTCTTCCTTCAAGCGCTCTATCTCGCCGGGGTCAAGCAGCTTGGTGGAGGCCACCCTCACCTTCACCTCGTTCTCGGCTAGAAGGTCTTTAGCGGAGACGTGGACGATCCCATCGACATCGGCCCCAAAGGACACCTCGACCTTGGCCACTCCTCTCCGAGCCGAAGGGATGCCATCCAGCTGAAACTGGCCCAGGGATATGTTGTCCACAGCCAGCTCCCGCTCCCCTTGAAGGATGTGGATGTCCATGGTGGTCTGGTAGTCCGTCGCCGTGGCGAAGACCTGGCCCGCTGAAGCCGGCAGAGGGGTATTCCTGGCGATGACCCTGGCCATCAGGCCTCCCTGGGTCTCCACGCCCAGGGAGAGAGGGAGAACATCGAGAAGGACCGCTCTGTCCACCAGGCCCAGGAGCATCCCAGCATAGATGGCAGCCCCTTGGGCCACCACCGTGAAGGGGTCAATATGGCGGTAGGGCTCCTTTCCGAACAGCTTCCTGGCCAACTCTCGGACCGCGGGCATCAGACAACCCCCACCGGCGAGAATCACCCGGTCAATCTGCTGGGGACTGAGGTCGGCGTCCTTGAGGGCCTGGCGAGTGGGGATGACCAGGCGCTCCACCAGGTCGGCGGTGAGGGCGTTGAACTGCCCCCGGGTCAGCTCCGTTTCCAGATGCCTGGGGCCCTGGGGGCCACTCACCAGAAAGGGAAGGCTGACCCGGACTACCGGGGAATAGCAGAGCCGTATCTTCGCGTTTTCTGCCTCCTCGCCCAGCCTTTCCCAGACATCCGGCCTGTCTGGGAGCGGGGTGTCGTAGGTTCTCTGGTAGTGCAAAGCCATGTGGTCTGCCACGCGCCGGGTGAAATCATCCCCCCCCAGCTGGTTATCGCCGCTGACCGCCCTCACCTCAAAGATACCTTCCCCCAGGGCCAGGAGGGAGACATCGAAGGTCCCGGCTCCCAGGTCCCAGACCAGGATGGTGTGGGCATCCTCCCGGTTCAGGCCGTAGGCTATGGCAGTGGCAGTTGGCTCATTGAGAAGCCCCAGGACAGAGAGGCCAGCGAGAATACCCGCCTCCCTGGTCGCCTGCCGCTGACGATCGTTAAAGTAGGCGGGCACCGTGATCACCGCCTGCTCTATCCTCTCGCCCAGGTGATCCTCAGCATCGGCCTTGAGCTTGCGCAGGATAAAGCCGGATATCTCCTGGGGAGTGTACCTCCGCTCATCAATGGCCACCGTGTGCCAGGAGCCCATGCGTCGCTTGATGGAGGACACGGTCCTGAGGGGGTTGGCTGTGGCCTGCCGCCTGGCCGCCTGGCCCACCAGGAGCTGGCCCGCCTGGGCGAACGCGACCACCGAAGGCGTGCAACTCTGGCCCTCGGCGTTGGGGATGACCTTGGGCCGCCCATTCTCCAGGCAGGCAACCTCTGAGAAGCAGGTTCCCAGGTCAATGCCTATGGCTATTGCCATGCCGCAACACCCTCTTCAAGCCTTGGCGGCATCACGGAAGCAGGCAACGCCCCCGTCGCTGGGGCGGGCATGTTGTGGCCGCTTCGGGCCGCCTCCCGAATGCCGTTGTCCCACTCCTGCATGAGGCCGTATTTCACCATGGTGTCCATGCCCGCCAGGGCGGCCCTCAGATTGATGCCGATGAGGGGAACACCCGCGAGGGAGATGATGATGTCGGCATTTATCAAAAGGCCGCGATCGAGCACCCGATCCAGCAGGTCCACCAGGCCGACTTGCGGTCTTGACATATACTCCAAAGATGCTCCATCCTTTAGCAAAAGCTGTAGGGCGGCAGAGGCCCGGCCAGGCGGACGAAGAAGCCCTCCCTGCTACCGACCCTGTCCAACTCCGCCGCCAGGTCGGGGTATCTCTCCAGCGACACCAGGCAGGAGAGGTTCAACAGCATCTGGCGTCCCTCCTCGACGGCCCTGGTCTTCTCAACGTGGATGCTGTCCACGCAGCGGCTCAGCCTGCTGTACAGCTCCTTGAACTCCTCCGCCGCCCTGGCCTCCATCTCCTTGCGGAGCAGGCTTTCCAGCCTCTGGCGATACATATAAGCAATGCCTCGCGGCCTGGAGCGTATACCTTCCTCCATCTCTCTCATATCAGGGCTGGTCTCGGCGATCTTGCCAGCGATAAGGGAGGGAGCCCAGGACACCTGGACGCCGTACTCAGCCTTCCCTGTGAGGGCATCCAGCTTCCCTCTGAGCACCTGGTACTCCGTGTTCAGCCATACCGAGAGGTTCTCCTCTGCACTGCGCCCATCTCCGGCCTCGATAATCGTGTTGAAGGTCAGGGGGAGCACCGCTCCCCACCTGTGCCAGGCGGCTTCCACCACCTGGTGGTGGGCCAGAACCCAGGCCGTAGCCACCTGGGCGTCGTCGGACTGATATGGTTGGGCCACACAGTCATGGACAAGGGCGCAGAGGTCGTTGTGCACAACGGCGTGGACTTCCCGCCCCTCGATACCAATCGACCCCAGGCTAAGTACCTCGTTGGCCCCAGCGACGCAATAGATATAGCGGCCAGCTTGCTGGCGGGCGCTCACGGCACCAGCAAGGGGGTGTCTTAGACCTTCGGCGCTCAGCTCCATAGCTAGCGTACCTGCTCGGCTTCTTGTGCCCAACGCTCCGGGTTCAACATGGTATCGAGAGCGTCGTTCACCAGGCTGTCCAGTCCATCCCTTACGGCCTTTACCGCTTCCATAACCCCCAGCTCCACCTTTATCCTCTCGATAGCGGCGTCCAAATCCATCAGCGCCTCTCCCAGCCTGCCCACTTCCTCCTCAGTGAGGCCGCCGTTCTCCATGCGCCGCAACGCCTCGATGCGCAAGGTCTCCTTGATGATCTCAACGAGAGCCACGACGAGGCCGAGCACGCCGTTCTTGAGGTCCTTCTCATCGATGTTCACGACGCTCATGACCTATCCGCTCCCTGTACCCCGCTTGCGAAGGCGGACCTCCAGCACACCGTTGCGACACGTTGCCCGTAGACTTTCCGGCTCAAGGTCTGCCCCCAGGGAAAGCTCCTTCCGATAGCTCCGCCGCGCTGTTGCCTTACTTGAGAGGGAGAAGACGCCACCTGCAACCCTCAGCTCCAACTCCTCCAGGCTGACGCCGGGGACATCTGCCACGATGATGACCTGCCCTTCTTCGTCGAAGACATCCACGGCGGGCTCTATCACCTCCGGGGGCTCAGGCGCTGGCTTCCCTCTCGTCCTGGGCTTCCCGGAAGTGCCAATGTGGTACTCCTGGTCGCCCAGGAGGCCACCGGTCCGGATGTGCCCCGTAATGGTAGCGCCCCCCTGTCCCCACTCCTCGTCGGACAGGGTCTCTTTTCCTCCGACGGCCTTCAGCTTTTCCCGAAGCTCCTCCAGATGACCCGTGAGCTTCTCCGGCGCCTCCAGCAGATCTCCCAGATCTAGCTTGATTCCCAGGATGTTCAGCGTCCCGCTGAGAAAGTCGCTCGGATCGAACTCCTTCTTCCCCTGAGCCACGTTACACCTCCCTGGTCTCTGATTTAGCGGCACAAGATGTCCT
>JACVQK010000090.1 GCA_015661155.1 Dehalococcoidia bacterium
GAAGGGTTTCACCAATGAGCCCAAGCGCTGCGCCTCCTGCCGTCAGACACGACGCGGCGAGCGCGATGGCAATGGTGGTGGATTTACCCAGGGCCCCCGTGAGATGCATCCCGCCGTGTGTGCCGAATGCGGCAAGAATACCACGGTCCCCTTCCTGCCCCGTGGCGACCGCCCCGTCTACTGCAGCGATTGCTTCAGCGTACGGCGCCCGGCCGCACGGTCAAGCTGGTAGAGAAGAGCAACAGGAACAGGGGGGCGATTGCCGTCCCCCTGTTCAGGGACAGGCAAACAATCGGTGCCGCTGGGACTAAGTAATAGAGAAGAGGAGACAGCGTTGAGGATATACGTAGGAAACCTTGGTTATGAGACGAGCGAGCAAGAGCTACGAGTGGCGTTCTCGGCCCATGGTGAGGTAAAAGAGGTCAACATCATCCGCGATCGCGATACGAACCGCTCCAAGGGGTTCGCTTTCGTGGAGATGCCGACCAGTTCAGAGGCTCAGGCTGCCATCGCCGCGATCAACGGCAAAGAGCTCGGTGGGCGCGCCGTAACAGTCAACGAGGCCCGGCCTCGGGTGGAGCGGAGCTTTAGTGGCGGTAGTGGTGGTGGCGGCGGATTTGGCGGCGGCCGTGGTGGCAGTAGTGGTGGCGGCGGTGGAAGAGGAGGTAGTCGGGGTGGTGGTGGCGGAGGCGGCTCTCGCTGGTAGCGCCTTCGCGGTTTCCCAGCATCCGCTAGTCTGTCAAAGAACGAGCCGCTCATGGTTCGACAAGCGAACCGTGAGCGGCTTTTCATGTCACCCTGGTTCACCCTGTCATTCTGAGTTTTGTTACTCATACGTCATTCCGAGGAGCCCTTCGGCTTTGCTCAGGGTAAACTCCGCGACGAGGAATCCAGGGCTTGTGCCGTTAACAAGAATGATAGGCCCTAGATTCCTCATCCCGATGCAATCGGGATGAGGAATGACAGTGGGAGCGCTGCTGCTGCGTTCGGAATGACATACAACTATCTGCCACATTGAGCTTGTCGAACCATGAGCGGCTTTTGATATAGCGTCTGTTGCAGGGAATCACCAGCAGGCTGATGGAAAAGGGTGTCCAGGGGGGCGAACCCCCGGAGCCTGTCCTGGGCAAAGCCGAAGGAGCGTGGCCTGGGGACACCCCCTGCCTGGGCTTGGTTCAGAGACCCACACCTCACGAACCGCAGAACATGGTCAGGCCAGGGCAGCGTCGGTGGAGTGTGGGTGCAGGGCTCGCCCTGGCTGGGCTTACCTTCGCTGCAGCGCTGGCTTGAGGCGTTCCATGATCTCTGCGATGTGGAAGTACCGGTTCAGAATGTAGAAGTGAATGCCGGGGACTCCTTGATTCAGCAGGTCCAGCGCCTGGTTGGCCGTGTGGGTGATGCCAATTTCGTGGACTCGCTCCTGGTCGTCTCCCGCGTCCTCCAGCTGTTGCAGGAGCTCCTCTGGGATGCTGGAGCCGCAGGTGCCGGTGATGCGTTTGATCTGGTCCACGTTCAGGATGGGCATGAGCCCCGGGATGATGGGCTGACGGATGCCCATGGCCCGACACCGATCTACGAAGTCGTAGTAGAGCCGGTTGTCGTAGAAGAGCTGGGTGCTGACCATGTCCGCACCGGCGTCCACCTTGCGTTTCAGGTTTCGCAGGTCCGTCTCCAGGTCGGGTGCCTCCAGGTGCTTCTCCGGATAGCCTGCCACCGCGACGCCAAACCCTCCGAAGCCTCGGATATGCTCCACCAGATCGCTGGCATGGCTGAATCCCCCCTCCGGTGCGCTGAAACTCGCCTGTCCCTCTGGGGGGTCTCCCCGCAGGGCTATGATGTTCTCGATGCTGTTTCTCTGCATCTCCTCCAGTATGGCGGTGATCTCCTCCCGGCTCGATCCCACACAGGTCAGGTGGTGGGCGCTCTCCTGGCAGTACACGTTCTTGATCCTGGAGGCGAGGGCCAGAGTAGGCTCACGAGTGGTGCCCATGGCCCCGTAGGTCACCGATATGAAGGACGGCTTCAGGTCAACAAGCCTGGGCAGCCGCGCTTCCAACTCCGCCATACCCTTTTCTGTCCTGGGGGGGAACAGCTCAAAGGAGATGACGGGATACCCGTTCCCCAAGAAATCGGCGAATCTCATCGGTCAGGATTGGCTCGGCACATCTCGGTGAGGTGTTGGCGGCGACGGTGCAGCACCGGGGTGCTTACCGTCCCGTCCCAACGCCTTTCTCGTAGAACTGCTTGGTGATCTCTATGTGGCCCAGGTGGAGAGACTGGTGGCGCACGTACATGCTGATCCACTCGCGAAGGGTGCGGGAGGGGCGGTTGCCCCCAGAGCCTATCGACCTGTCCAGGTCTTCGGCGGTGAGTCCCTCCATCAGGCGGCGAGTGGTGTTTCCCACCTCATCCATGCGTCCCAGGAGCTCCACGGGGTCGTCGCCCCGGTCTTCGAAGGCGTTGTGGGGCTCTCCTCCCGTTGTCGCCTGGCCGGTTATCCTCTGGTGAAGCATGCCGGTTTCAGAGGTGCACAGGTGGGAGACGATGGCGTAGAGGGAGTTGGCCTCGCCTGGCAAGGGGTTCCAGTTGAGCTCCTTGGCGTCCACGCCCTCCAGGGCGCGGCGTATAGACCTCCTCATGCCATCCATGGACTCAATATAGACCTTTACCTCTGGGTTCATGGCTTCCTCCTATCGGGTTGTGTTACCTCGACCCCTACCAGGGTGTTGAAAAACTCTTTCGACCATCCCCCTAGCCCCCTTCCTGGCCAGGAAGGGGGAAGAAGTTGTATCTGAGGGACACCCTCAGACTCCCGTCAAAGGGGCTTCGCCCCTCTGCACTCCCCTTCTTCACAAGCCTGCTATGTTGTCAATATGATAGGCCAGTTCCGTCTCCCAGGCAACAGCCGCACCAGTCTTCAGGGGGAGGCATCGCCCCCGCCGGTGACCTGGCGGACGAACTCCACGATCTCCTTCAGGCTGGAGCCAGGCCCAAAGACCCCCCTGATCCCCATCTCCTTCAGAGCGGGGTAGTCCTCCCTGGGCAGGGTTCCCCCCGCGAAGACCGCCACGCGCCCCAGGCCCTTCTCCTTTAGCCCCCCCATGATGAGGGGGAAGAGGTCCAGGTGAGCGCCTGAGAGGATGCTGAGGCCGATGGCGTCCACACTCTCCTTTACCGCCGCCTCCACGATCATCTCCGGCGTCTGGCGAATGCCCGTGTAGAGCACATCGAAGCCGGCGTCTCGCAGGGCCCGGGCCACCACCTTCGCCCCGCGATCGTGGCCGTCCAGGCCAGGCTTGGCAATCAGTATCCGAGGTACCCTCTGCTCTGTCAGGGCGGGATGACCGCGCTGCCTGGCACCTGGCTCCGGTATGGGATGGCCTCCAGGCTCTGGGCAACTAGCGTCAGCGAATAGACCCCTTCGCCGCGCGCCTTGATGAACTCGGCGATGACGCTCTGAGGATGAGCCGGCTCCAGGAACTCTACCACGGCCCGTCCCTCCCGGTTTGGGGTGGACAGCCTGGTGGCTTTGAAGGAGTCCCCAGGCCCGCCAGGGCGGGCCTCATGCCCCTGCTCCACCATTCCGAAGTTCCGCTTCCACAGCAGGGCGGCAGCGTCTCCCTTAGCGGTGGCGATGGACACGGCTCCCAGCCGGAGGCCCGTGGAGGCCGGCGTCCGAAGGCTGACCTGGGCCATCTCCACCAGCACCCCCGCCGCGGCCCGTGGGTGGATGAACTCCACCAGGCCGACGAACCCCTGCCGGGGAGCGCCCTGGATGAGCTGCACCTCCCGACCCTTCAAGGTCCCGATCTCCGCCACGATGTCGCCCACCTCGAAGCAGATGTGGTGGATGCCCTCGCCGCGACGCTCAAGGAAGCGCCCGACGACGCTGTCGGGGCTGGTGGGCTGCATCAGCTCGAAGCGGACATCGTCCGTGGGGATCAGGGCTGCAATGAGCTGCTGCTCCTCCACCCTCTCCTGTTCCGCCAGACGGAGGCCCAGCAGCTTCTGAAGCCTGTCTGCCGCCTCCTCCAGGTTACGGACAGCCACGCCTATGTGGTCGATGCGCAGAAACATAGACTCCTCCTAGCCTAGCAGGGCGAGCCCTGCACCCATACTCAACTGTCGCTGCCCTGGTCTGACCATATTCTACAGTTCGTGAGGTGTGGGTCTGGGCTTAGCCCAGTCTGGGGGACACCCCCAGACCCCCGGCAAAGGGGCTGCGCCCCTCTGCACTCCCCGTTTTCCCGCGGCCTGCTAGAAGGCTGCAAACTCTTTCTGAATGCCGAAGACCCCCCGGAGCACGTCGCTGATCTCCCCCGTGGTGCAGTGGGCCTCCACGCACGCCAGAATCGCCGGCATGGTGTTCTCGCTGCTGCGGGCCACCCGTTCCAGACCCTCCAGGGTCGCCCTGGCTCTTGTACCATCGCGGCTGGCCCGGAACCGTTGGAGACGGGCTATCTGGCGACTGCGCTCCTCCGGATCGATCCGGAGGGTCTCCATGGACGGCTCGTCGGTGGTCTGGAAGGCGTTGACCCCCACCACGATGTGCTGGCCCCTCTCGATAGCCAGTTGGAACTTGTAGGCGGCGTCGCCGATCTCCCGCTGCTGGTAGCCCTGCTCAATGGCCTGGACGGCGCCGCCCAGCTCGTCGATCTGGGCGATGTAGCGCACCGCCGCCCGCTCCACCTCGTCGGTCAGCTTCTCCACGTAGTAGGAGCCTGCCAGGGGGTCTACCGTGTCGGTCAGGCCGCACTCGTTGGCCAGGACCTGCTGGGTGCGCAGGGAGAGGGTGACCGCCTCCTCGGTGGGCAGGGCCAGGGCCTCGTCCTTGGAGTTGACGTGGAGGGACTGGGCACCACCCAGTATGGCGGCTAGGGCCTGCATTGCGGAGCGTACCACGTTGTTGTCTGGCTGCTGGGCGGTGAGGGTCACCCCCGCCGTCTGGGCGTGGAAGCGCATCATCTGGGAGCGCGGGCTCTGGGCGTTGAACCGCTCCTTCATGATCCGCGCCCACAAGCGCCTGGCGGCCCGGAACTTGGCGACCTCCTCCAGGAGGTCGCTCTGGGCGACGAAGAAGAAGGTGATCTGGGGGGCGAAGTTGTCCACCTCCAGGCCGGCGTCCACCGCGGCCTGGACGTAGGCCATGGCGTTGGCCAGGGTGAAGCCGACCTCCTGGGCCGCGGTGCAGCCAGCCTCCCGCATGTGGTAGCCGCTCACCGAGATGGTGTTCCAGTTGGGCAT
>JACVQK010000049.1 GCA_015661155.1 Dehalococcoidia bacterium
TGCAGGCTTTCCATGTTTCTATGATGGTGCGAATCGGTACTCTGGACATGGTTCATTCTACACGCCCTGTACCATAAGTCCTGAGAGATTAAGGGGGGTTTGACCCCAACCGAGAGTAGTATTACACTGGAGGGTGTCCTGCACTGCCCGGTAGTGTAGCGGTAGCACGTCAGCCTCTGGAGCTGAAGTCCCTGGTTCGAATCCAGGCCGGGCAGTACCAAGAAACACACAGCATGACAGTCGGTTCTCAGAGTGATGCAGTGATACGTTCCAGGCGGCCCCGTTATGAGATGCCAACGTTCATACAACAGGCGCTTGTAGAGCATGGGCTTGCTGAGGCCTACCGCAATCGGCCCTCTTACCAACAGAACGACTATGTTGGTTGGATTATCCGGGCCAAGAGGGAGGAGACCCGACAGAAGCGGCTTGCCCAAATGCTGGATGAGCTCCGAGATGGTAACCGCTACATGAACATGGCATACCGAGGGAGAACCACCCAGCCCCAGTGAGAATTCGCAAGCCACACTAACCTGGCACCTGAAGGCTCAGTTCGAAAGTCCTTGATTCCATCCAGGCCGGGCAGCCAACCCCACCTACCCTGCTCTTGGCACCACTATCATCGCTTCTTCCTCTACCCCAAGACTCTCGGTCTTGCCCTGGCTATGCAGATAGGCGGTGTAGGACGCCAGGATGGCATCATACAGGTCATGGGTCGGCTTCTCCCGGCAGGACAACAGCCCTGGGACAAGCTGCCCCAGACGCCCTCTCAGGAAAGCCATCCCCTGGGGGGTTGTCTTTAGAGGAATGGGTTTCCTCCAAAGGGCCACCTTGGCAGCGTAGGGATACACCTCCAGCACCTCTATCCCGTGTCCGGCCAAGGCGTCCCTCAATGCCATGCCCCGGTACACCATGTCCTTGATGATGGAGCGCTTGGTGGTGAAGTAGCACGGAACTCCCCGCCGGGCCAGCTCCCGCTCGCACTCCCTTCCCTTGAGAGAAGATGCAGGGATGCAGGAGCACTCCTCCTCCAGGCAACAGAGGCCCAGGGGAAATCCCAGGGGACAGTCCATTGCCACCAGGGTAGAGCCTGATTCCAACACCCGCCTCAGGATATCCTGGTCGCTGCGGAGGGTGCCGCACTCCTCCAGGTGACCCTGGCTGCCCAGGGCAGCGTAGGCGCTGGGCCTTCTCTCCGAGGTGGTGAGGTCAAGGCCGGAGTAAGTCAAGGTAACAGCCGTCTAGGTGCGGTCTCGGGGAAGCGCATCCACCGCCTTCATCTCCTCCGGGGTGAGGTGCCAGTCGCACGCCCTGGCGTTTTCCACCACCTGCTCCGGCCTGGTGGCCCCGGCGATGACCGAGCTTACCGCGGGGTTGCCCAGCAGCCAGGTAACGGCCAGCTCCGCCATGGGGTGCCCCCGCTCCGCGGCGAAACCCTCCAGCTTGGACAGGTAGGCGTAGTTCCTCTCGGTCAGGGTGCGCTCCTGGGCCCGGACATTGCCCGCGAGACGGGTGCCCTCGGGGGCAGCCTCCCCCTGCCGGTACTTTCCCGTCAGGAAACCGCCGGCCAGGGGGACGTAGGGGATGATCCCGATGCTGTAGGCCTGGCAAAGGGGCACCAGCTCCCGCTCAATGCCCCGGCTCAGCAGGTTGTACTCCGGCTGGACGCTGACAAAGGGGGTGAGATGCTCCAGTCTGGAGACCCAGATGGCCTCGCACACCTGCCAGGCGGCGAAGTTAGAGCAGCCGATGTAGCGCACCTTCCCCTGGTGCACCAGGTCGTCCAGGGCGCGCAGGGTCTCCTCGATGGGGGTGCTGGAGTCCGGGAAGTGAATCTGGTAGAGGTCTATGTGGTCGGTCTGGAGACGGCGAAGGCTGACCTCCACCTGCTCCATGATGTGGTGGCGGGATGTACCCCGGCTGTTGGGGCCTTCTCCCATCGCGCTGGCCACCTTGGTGGCGATAAGCACCCGGCTGCGGATCTCCCCCATCACCCTCCCTATGTACTCCTCCGAGAGGCCCCGGCCGTAGCTATTGGAGGTGTCGATGAAGTTGATGCCCACCTCTACGGCCTGGCGGAGGACGGCAGCGGACCTGTCGGCGTCTATACGGCCTCCGAAGTTGTTGGTTCCCAGCCCAACGGTCGAGACCTTGAGTCCAGAGTTGCCAAGCTGGCGATACTCCATGAGAGCGCTCCTTTCCGATGTCCAGCGAGATGCGTGTATCTTACTACGAACTCATCCCAAAATCTGCCCCTGGGGAATCCAGACTGGGCTTAGCCCAGACCCACACCTTACGAACCGTAGAATATGGTCAGAACAGCGCGCAGCAGTTGAGTGGGGTGCAGGGCTCGCCCTGCTACTCCTCCAGGGCGCTGGCTATCCTCTCCCAGTGGAAGGCGGCGTCTCCGAAGAGGACCTCGTTCACCTTGGCCCTCTTGTGATAGAAGTGGAGGTCCATCTCCTTGATGAAGCCTATGCCTCCGTGGCACTGGTGGGCCAGGGAGGTGACCCGCCGGTAGGCGTCGCTGATCCAGGCCTTGGCCTCGGAGATCTCCGGGGCATGAAGCTCCCCCTGACCCACGAGCCAGGCGGCCTGGTACGTGAGGTAGCGGGAGACCTCCACGTCGGTGAGCATGTTGGAGCAGTGATGCGCTATGGCCTGAAAGCTGCCGATGGGCCGCCCAAAGGCGTGCCGGGTCTTGGCGTAGTCCACCGCCATCTCCATGGCCACCTGGGCGCCTCCCACCGACTCGGCGCACTTGCCCACAGCACCCCACACCAGCATCTTCTCCACCAGGGGCCAGCCCCCACCGGCAGGGCCGAGAAGGTTGCCCGCGGGAACCTGGACGCCCTGAAAGACCACCTCCGCCTGCTTATCGATCCCCATGACCCGCAGGGGATTGATGGTGATGCCGGGGCTGTGGGCATCCACCAGGAGGAGGGAGATGCCCTCCTGGTGGTTGGCGCTCTCGGAGGTACGGGCGACGACAATGAAATAGTCGGCGGCCTGAGCATCGGAGACGAACATCTTGGTTCCATGAACGACGTAGCTACTGCCGGACAGGTCAGCCCGGACGGTAACGCCGCGGGCATGGTAGTGGGCGCTGGGCTCCGTCAGGGCCAGGGCCATGATGAGATCTCCCGCAGCGAGCTTCCCCAGAAAAGCATCTTTCTGCTCCTGGCTCCCCGCGTCCATGATGGCCTGACCACCCAGGACGACGGTGGAGAAGTATGGCCCCGGAAGGAGGGCACGCCCCATCTCCTCCAGGAGGATGGCCAGGTCCAGGAAGCCGAACTCCGCGCCTCCGTACCGCTCCGGGGTAACCAGCCCCAGCCATCCCAGCTCCGCCATCTTGCGCCACAGCTCCGGGGAGTGGCCCTTCTCGTCCCTCTCCATACCGCGCACCAGGGACTTGGGGCACTCCCTCTCCAGGAACTCCCTGGCCGAGGCCCTGAGCATCTCCTGCTCCTCCGTGAGAGCGAAGTCCATGTTTATCTTTCCCCTTTCCCCAACGCTAGTGTCGTGTCAGGCCATCAAGGTATCATTCGGGGGTGCAGGGGGCAGAGCCCCCGCTGGGGGTCTGGGGGTGTCCCCCAGGATACCATATCTCCCCCTCTCCTGCAGGAGAGGGGGCCAGGGGGTGAGGTATACGCCCTTGGAGAGAAAGTCATCAATGTACCTCGATTTAGGTGACGCGACTCCAGGGTCGGTGTGAAGCCTCAGGATAGCCTACCCCCGGGGCAGCCCCAGGCCCCGCTGGGCGATGATGTTGCGCTGTATCTCCGAGGTGCCCATGTAGATGGTGGAGGAGACGGAGCTGACGTAGGTTTCCTCTATCCTTCCCATGAGGGGAGCCGCCCTGGAGTCTGGCTCCAGAGGCCCGTAGAGGCCCAGAACCTGGAGCGCCAGGTTGGCGAACCGCTGCAGCATCTCGCTGCCCAGGAGCTTGCTCATGGAGCCCTCGTAGACCGGAACCCGACCCTGCCCCTGCAACCAGGCCACCCTGTACGCGGCCAGGCGGCAGGCTTCGATGCCCACCGCCGCCTCCGCCAGCCTTGCCCGCACCTGGGGAATCTGGAAGAGGGGTTTGCCGTCCCGCACGGTCTCCCTGGTGTAGACTACCAGGTCGTGGAGGAGACTCCTGGCGTAGCCGACGTTCTCTATCCCCCCCCGCTCTCGGTTGAGATTGCTCATGGCCACCTGCCAGCCGTTGTCCTCCCCGCCTAGCAGGTTCTCCACAGGCACCCGCACATCGTCGAAGAAGACCTCGTTGAGCATCCCGCTCCTGCCATGGGCTTCGTCCAGGGGGCGCAGCTTGATCCCCGCAGAGCGCATATCCACCAGGAAGCAGCTGATGCCCCGATGACGGGGAGCCTCGGGGTTTGTGCGAGCCAGATAGTGAATCCAGCCGGCCCTGGCTGCACCGCTACAGTAGTCCTTCTGGCCGGTGATGACGTAGCAATCGCCATCCCGCACGGCCACCGAGCGGAGAGCGGCCAGGTCTGAGCCTCCTCCCGGCTCCGTGTATCCCTGGCACCAGTAGCTCTCGGCGCGGGCGATGGGGGGCAGATGGGTCTTCTTGAGGTGCTCCGACCCGAACTGGATGATGGTGGGGCCTATCATATTCGGGCCGTCGTCAAAGGCGATGGCCTCGGGGACTCCCCAGTAGGCCATCTCTTCCCGGAGGAGCATCTGCATGACGGGGGAAGCGCCCTGGCCGCCGTGCTCCTGGGGCCAGTGCATGGTGGCCCAGCCCTTTCGGGCCAGATTCTTGCGCGCCTCCAGCACCGTGGGCCAGAGGGCATCGCCGTACGCGTCCCTCTCCGCCCATCGCAGCTCCTGGGGTATCTCGGTGAGGATGAACTCCCGGACTTCCCTCCGGAAAGCCTCCTCCTGGGCGCTAAAGCGAAAGTCCACTCCAACTGCTCCTAGCAGGGCGTGCCCTGCACCCACACTCAACTGTTGCTGCCCTGGTCTGACCATCCTTCAGCCGAAGGACGGTTCGTGAGGTATGGGTCTGGGCTAAGCCCAGTCTGGGGGACACCACCAGACCCCTGCCAAAGGGATTCCCATCCACTGGATGGGAGCCCTCCCCTCTGGACTCTCCTCTTTCCGCAGCATGCTAGACTCCCTGTGGGGAGACACGGGGAACGGCGATACGGCATGGAGACCCCGCGGTAGCGTGCGAGGCTGCATCAGGGCCTCCACCACGTCGTGCGGTCCGAGAGGGATATGGCAAAGGTCAGCTGGTCACGATAGTTGCCGTAGTAGTCCCTGATCTCCCCGCGGAGGGTGGCCACATGAGTGAACCCCATGCCCTCCACCAGCTCAATGGCAGACTCCTCCCGCAGAGGCACCAGGTCGATGATGACCTTGTACAGCCCCAGCTCTGCGGCGATGTCCAGAAGCTCCTTTATGAGCCGTCCGCCCAGCCCCCCGTGCCGATACCGGGGGTCCACGAGGATTCTCAGGTCTCCGATGTGGCGGCGGGAAAAGGCCCGACTCCGGTGAAGAGTGGCATCAGCGATTATCTCGCCTCCCACAACGGCCTTTATGGGAATGGCCCGCTCGGTGTTTATGTTGGTGGTCCATTCGCGAATCACCCGGGGATCGGTGACGTCGTCCTTCAGATAGTACAGGTCCTCTTCGGGGACCCGCCGGAAGAAATCCAGCAATGCCTCAAAGTCCCTCTCTTCCAGAGGACTCAGCTCCACCCGAGTGCCGCCTGGCAGTATGAACGTCTTGGGATACGCCTCTGCGTGGGGTATCGGTGTCATGTCTCCCTCCCTCTGCGCTACTCCAGCAATACCCGTGCCTTTTGGGGGCCACAATGCCTCCCGTGATTCTACTACACCCCGCGCCCAGAAGATAGCCACTGCACCCCCATCCTAGCCTTCCCCCTTTGAGGGGGAAGGGATAACCCTCTCCCCCGCGACGGGGGAGAGTTGGAGAGGGGGTGAAGCCCATAACTGAAAGACCTTGACTCCTCCAGATAATGCCGATGAGAACCATCGGAATGAGTCTGCTTTGACATTTGCGATGTAAGCTGGTAACTTTTCGTCAGAGCATCGATATTGGGAGGCAAGCATGGCCCGCACCCTGGAACAGGCTGACATGGACGCAATCGTCTCCCTCTGCAAGCGCAGGGGCTTCATCTTCCCCTCCAGCGAAATCTACGGCGGCCTGGGCAGCACCTGGGACTACGGCCCCCTGGGCGTGGAGCTCAAGCGCAACGTCAAGGACGCCTGGTGGCAGGCCGTCGTCCACCGCCGCGACGACATGGCCGGCCTGGACGCCGCCATCCTCATGCACCCCCAGACCTGGGTCGCCAGCGGCCACGCCGAGACCTTCGCCGACCCCCTGGTCGAGTGCAAAGAGTGCCACCAGCGATTCCGCCCCGACCACCTCGGCTCAGACCCCACCCGATGCCCCTCCTGCGGTGGCTCTCTAACAGAACCCCGCCAGTTCAACCTCATGCTCAAGTCCTTCCTCGGCCCCGTGGAGGACTCCGCCCACCAGGTCTACCTCCGCCCGGAGACCGCCCAGGGCATCTTCGTCAACTTCCAGAACGTCATCATCGCCACCCGCCGCAAGCTCCCCTTCGGCATCGCCCAGATAGGCAAGGCCTTCCGCAACGAGATAACCCCCGGCAACTTCACCTTCCGCACCCGGGAGTTCGAGCAGATGGAGATCGAGTTCTTCGTCAAGCCCGGCACCGACGAGGAGTGGCACCAGCGCTGGCTCAAAGACCGCCTCCAGTGGTACACAAACCTGGGCATTCGCCCCGACAACCTCCGCATCCGCCAGCACGCACCCGACGAGCTGGCCCACTACGCCAAGGGCTGCTACGACATCGACTACCGCTTCCCCTGGGGCTGGGCCGAGCTGGAGGGCATCGCCAACCGCACCGACTTCGACCTCCGCCAGCACCAGGAGCATAGCGGCCAGGACCTCGCCTACTTCGACGACACGTCCCAGGAGCGATACATTCCCTACGTCATCGAGCCCTCCGGCGGCGTCGACCGCGCCACCCTCGCCTTCCTCATCGACTCCTACGACGAAGAGCAGGCCCCCGCCGCCGACGGCAAGACCGAGGTGCGCGTCGTCCTCCACCTCCATCCGCGCCTGGCTCCCGTCCAGGTCGCCGTTCTCCCCCTCAGCCGCAACCCACGCCTCGTCCCCAAGGCCCGGGAGGTGTACGACCTGGTGCGCCGCCACCTCGTTTGCCAGTACGATGACGCCCAGTCCATAGGACGCCGCTACCGCCGCCAGGACGAGATTGGCACCCCCCTGGCCGTCACCGTGGACTTCCAGACCATCGAGCAGGACAACGCCGTCACCATCCGCGACCGGGACACCATGCAGCAGGTCCGCGTCCCCATGGACGGGCTGGTGGACGCGCTCATACAGCGCCTGCAATTGTCATCCTGAGCCCCTTTTCCCGCTCACCCTGAGCCTGTCGAAGGGCCATCCCGTAGAGGGCGATTCATGAATCGCCCTCTACCCTCCGATGATGGTACAATAAGGCAGGCAAACCCGCCCCCAGGGAGCACAACATGGCCTACTGCCCCGAAGACGGCACCCTGATGAAGACCGTCTGCCTCCACTACAACGCCTGCTACGACTGCCCGGAGTGCGGCACCCACTGGAGCTACGTGGAGGGCACTTACGAAATGGGAACCCCTGAAGAATGCCCCGTTCACCACAACTGCACGACTTGCCAAAACAGAACAGATTTGCTGTACAATGTCAACACAGTTACATAGCATGGAGAGTGGCTTATGGAGCTAGATACAATCCATCTCGGCGACTGTCGAAGTGTCCTTGCTACCTTTCCTGAAAACTCCATTGACCTCATCTTCACCTCGCCACCCTACGCAGACAACCGCAAGAAGACCTACAAAGGCGTTCCCATCAACAAGTACGTGGAGTGGTTTCTCCCCATATCCCAGGAGCTACTCCGTGTCCTCAAGCCGGAAGGGTCTTTTGTTCTGAATATCAAGGAAAGGGCCGTCAATGGTGAGCGCCAGACCTACGTCCTTGAGCTAATACTGGCCATGAGACAGCAAGGGTGGTTCTGGACAGAGGAATACATCTGGCACAAGAAGAACTGCTATCCAGGGAAATGGCCAAACCGTTTCAGGGATGCATGGGAGCGCTGCCTGCACTTTACCAAGACCAAGCGCTTCAAGATGTTTCAAGAGGCCGTTATGGTTCCTATGGGTGATTGGAAAGAGAAGAGGCTAGCCACACTGAGCGATACTGACAAAATTCGAGATGTATCTCATGTAGGTAGCGGTTTCGGGAAAAACATCTCTCACTGGGTTGGGCGGGAGTATGCATATCCTACCAACGTGCTACACTTGGCCACCGAATGCGCCAACCGAGGGCACAGCGCATCGTTCCCTGTAGATTTGCCAAGTTGGTTCATCAACTTGTTCACGGCAGAATGGGATTTAGTCCTTGATCCGTTCGTAGGCTCTGGGACTACGGCGATGGCTTGCGTAAAGCTAAACAGGCACTACATCGGAATAGAAGCAATCGAGCTTTATCGTGATATGGCGGTACAAGCGATAGAAAGAGCAGGCAATGGACACAAGCCAGCTAGAACCTCTCATAAGCAAGTGCCTCAAAGACTTCTATGAGCGCCGCATACAAACAGTCGCGCAACTAAAGCTCCCCAAGGTTCTCCAAAGGAAGAATCCCTATTTGTTTCGAGCCCTGGGCACTCAAAAGGCTTCTGAAATCGTTGACCGCCTAGCCAGCGATTACATCAGCGCTTCAGATGAGAGCCTATTTGGCGACGCTTTCTTCGAGCCCATTGCCAGAATCGCTTCCGGGGGTAATGTATCGGATGCCGCAGGCGTAGATTTTGTGGTGGAAACAGAGAACCGTGTTACCTCTGTTGCAATGAAATCCGGCCCAAACCCTTACAACTCTAGCCAGAAAAAACGCCAACATGACGAATTCCTCGCTGTTCGCAGTCGCTTATATAAAATGCACAAGGAATTCGATCCCGTTCTAGGACATGGCTACGGCCGCAAAAACAGCCCAAACAAGAGCCAAATTTACAGAGACAGTTCAGGGCAAGTATTCTGGCAGGAAATGACTGGCGACCCCGATTTTTACCTCAAGTTAATCAGGCTTATGAAAGATGAGCCAGCCAAACACAGAGAAGCATATCAGCCTGCGTGGGATGCTACGATTAATAGATTCACAGCTGAGTTCATAAAGGACTTTTGCTTTCCTGACGGTAGCATTGACTGGGAAAAGCTGGTTCAGTTCGTAAGTGCAGAAAAACGGCCCAGACGCGTCAAAGGTGCTTTGGTCATGTAAATACATCCCTCGCCACCCCCTCCTTCCCCCATTCCGTCGCCCATCCCTACGTCCCGGACACCGGCGTTGGAACCTCCACCTCCACAGAGGCGATAACCGGGCTAACCTCCACTGGAATCGCCTCTCCGTCCGCCTGTCTCTGCTCCAGGCACAGCGCTATAGCCTCCCTGGCCATCTCCAGGGGCTGAGCGTGTCGGCCTCCACCATCCACCGTGCCCTGCGACGAGCTGGCCTCATTCGAGCCAGCACCAAGCGCCGCCGTCCCCGCTTTCAGAACGGCCAGGTCATGCGTCCCAGTAACTGCCCCGGCTTAGGCTACCTCCAGATGGACGTGAAGTACGTCACGCCGGAGATCTCTGGGCTGCCCTACACCTGCTATCTGTATGCAGCAATGGACATCTCCCCACGCTACAAGGTAGGGCTGATCCTTACCCAGGTAGACGAAGGGGGATCGCTCCTTGCCTTGTACCATGCTATCCAGATGTTGCCCTTCCCCGTGCGTTACGTGCAGACCGACAACGGCCTGGAGTTCCAGAAGCGCTTTCACGCTAAATGTGAGGAGGTGGGACTAGAGCACTTCTACATTCACAAGAGCTCTCCCAATGACAACGCGGTGATTGAGCGGAGCTTCCGCACGGATGAAGAGG
>JACVQK010000091.1 GCA_015661155.1 Dehalococcoidia bacterium
CAACGATGGCATTTTCCTGGGGAGAAGGTGTGGCCTGGGCAAGGACGCTCCAGACCTCGACGATGGCGCTTATGTGGGAGGGGGGAGTAGGAGTTGGAGTAGCAGCGCCGCGGGCCCAGGGCTGGCACGCAGCAAGGACGGCCATGGAGACCAGGGCCAGAGAGAGCAGGGCTAGCTTGAGTCTGAAGCTTGTACGTTTCATAAGGAGAGAGCCCCCGGGGGCACTGTAGCCATTCTAGCACAATCCGGCCCCCACCGATAAGACGGAGCAGCCCCGGATAGGGCCGCCCTGTCCGGCCCCACTGGGCTTGGCCCAGACCCACACCTCACGAACCGTAGAACATGGTCAGACCAGGGCAGCGACAGTTGAATGTGGGTGCAGGGCTCGCCCTGCCAGGCATCGTTTGTGATGTTTTTCCCTTGATAATCAACAGGCCCTGTGCTATATTGGGCTGAAGGTTTCAGGGCGAGGAGCTAGCCTATGCTTGAGGACTATTTCCGCCAGTACGGGCTAATCGCAGTGTTCATCGCCGTTGCCGTGGCCCTGCCCACCAGCCTGTTGCTCCTCTCCTGGGCGCTCTCTCTGGCGCGCATCCGTCCTCACAAGCCCAACCCCGTGAAAAGCAGCCCCTACGAGTGCGGGATGGAGATTATCGGCAGCCGCTGGGTCCGCTTCAACTTCCGCTACTACACCTTTGCCCTCCTCTTCGTGGTGTTCGACGTGGAGACGGTGTTTCTATACCCCTGGGCGGTGTACTTCAAGCAGTTGGGCCTCTTCGCCCTCATCGAGATGCTGGTGTTCGTCCTCATTCTCATGGTGGCCTGGGCCTACGCATGGAGGAACAAGGCCCTGGAGTGGAGGTAAGGAGTGGTGACTTCTGGAAATAGACCAGACAGGGTGACGTGGGTAGGACAGGATACGGAGGTGGTGACGCCCCTCTACACCACTACCTGGGACCTGGACAGGGCAGAGGGAGGGGTCGTCAACGAGATGAAGGCCTCCTGCCTTGACCCCCTTGCCGATGACGTCATCCTGGTGCCCGCAGACCTGAGGCGCAGCCTGACCGTCACCTCTGTCGACGCCATGCTCAACTGGGGGCGCAAGTCCTCGGTGTGGCCCGTTGCCTTCGGCCTGGCCTGCTGTGCCTTCGAGATGATGGCCAGCGCCATGTCCCGCTTCGACATCGCCAGGTTCGGGATGGAGGCCTTTCGCGCCTCTCCCCGCCAGGCGGACCTGATGATCGTGGCGGGCACCGTCACCTGGAAGATGGCCCCCGCCATCCTCCGCATCTACAACCAGATGCCCGAGCCCAAGTGGGTCATCTCCATGGGGGTGTGCGCCACCAGCGGGGGCCCCTACTATCAGAGCTACAGCGTGGTCCCGGGAGTGAACCGCATAGTGCCCGTGGATGTCTACATCCCCGGCTGCCCTCCCCGACCCGACGCCCTTCTCTACGGGATTATGCAGCTCCACGAGAAGATAAAGAGGTACAGCCTGGCCCACAGGGTGGCCGGGGCTTAGATGACCACAGCCCTGACTGGTGAAGAGGTGGCCCGCCGCCTGGACGAGGCCGTCCCGGAAGCGGTGGAGGAGTGGAAGGCCGGCGACGTATGGGTCAAGCCCCAAGGGGTGCTGGAGGTGTGCCGCTTCCTCAAAGATGACCCCCAGCTTCGCTTCGACTACCTGGTCTCTGTCTCCGCCGTCGACTACATCGAGCACTTCGAGGTGGTCTACCACCTGGTGTCCATATGGAACAACCATAGCCTGGTGCTCAAAGCCCGGTGCCGGGACAGAGAGGCCCCTTCGGTTCCCTCCGTGGTGAGCCTCTGGCAGGGGGCCGACCTCCAGGAGCGGGAGGTGTACGACCTGATGGGGATCGCCTTCCAGGGTCATCCCAATCTGAAGCGGATCATGCTGTGGGAAGGGTTCCCTGGACACCCCCACCGGAAAGACTATCTGGAGCCTCCCAGGTAGAAGAGACAGATATGCCTATTCGCACCGAGCCTGTCACCGTAAACCTGGGCCCCCAGCACCCCAGCACCCACGGCGTCTTCCGCATGCGCATCACCTTCGATGGCGAGACCATCCTGGACGTGGAGCCTGTGTTCGGCTATCTGCACCGCGGCTCGGAGAAGCTGGCCGAGGAGCGCACCTACACCCAGGTGATAACCCTCACCGACCGCCTGGACTACGTGGCCTCCATGTCCAACAATCTGGCCTACGTGCTGGCGGTGGAGAAGCTGGCCGATATCCATCCCCCGGAGCGGGCCATGTACCTGCGGGTGATGGCCGCCGAGCTTCAGCGCATCGCCAGCCACCTGGTGGCCGTGGGCTTCTTCCTCCAGGAGCTGGGAGCCTTTGGCACTCCCCTTATGTACTGCTTCAGGGAGAGGGAGAAAATCCTGGACCTCTTCGAGATGCTGTGCGGGGCCCGCATCACCCTCAGCTTCATGCGGGTGGGCGGCGTCTTCCAGGATGCCCCTCCCGAGTTCTGGCCAGCCCTCCGTGCCTTCCTTCAGGAGATGCCCCACTACCTGGACGAGTACGAGCGGCTCCTGACGGGAAATGAGGTCCTCCTGGCCCGCACCAAGGACGTGGGAGTTCTCCCCGCCCTGAAGGACATCAACTGCTCCGCGAGCGGGCCTGTGCTGCGTTCCTGCGGGGTCAACTGGGACCTGCGCAAGGCCGACCCCTACGAGATTTACCACCGGGTGCAGTTCCATGTCCCCGTGGGCACCAAGGGAGACAACTACGACCGCTACCTGGTGCGGATTGCCGAGATGCGCCAGTCCCTGCACATTGTGGAGCAGTGCATGGAACAGATACCCGAAGGCCCCATTAAAACTGCGGCGCCCCTGCTCGTCAGACCTCCCGCAGGGGATGCCTACGGGCACGTGGAGGCTCCCAAGGGAGAGCTGGGGTTCTACCTGGTGAGCGATGGCGGAGTAGCTCCTTACCGGTGCAAGATCCGCTCCCCCTCCCTTATCAACACGACGGCGCTCCGAGACATGCTGATAGGTTGGAGGCTGGCAGACATGATAGTTACCTTTGGCAGCATTGACATCAACATGGGTGAGGTGGACCGGTAGTGGGACCCATTACCCAGGCCAACTCCTTCTATCGCAACCTCTATAGCTGGTTCGATAGCTGGCTGCCCGACTCCCTGGACTGGCTGGCCTATCTCCTGGCGGCTTTCCTGATGGTGTTCGCCGTCGCCAACCTGGTGCTGGTAGTGACCATCCTGTTCACCTGGGTGGAGCGA
>JACVQK010000006.1 GCA_015661155.1 Dehalococcoidia bacterium
CGGTGGTGGACGAGCTACGCCGGGAGGGTGTGCGAGCTGGAGTCCTCAGGGTGCGTTTCTTGCGTCCCTTCCCAGCAGAGGAGATCGCCCAGGCCCTATCGGGGGTGAAGGCGGCGGCGGTGCTGGAGCGAAGCATCGCCTACGGTGCCGCCAGCTACAACGCCCTGCACGCAGAGGTGTGCACCAGCCTCTACTCCAGGGGAATAAACGTCCCATTGGAAAGCTACATCTACGGCCTGGGCGGCAGAAGCAGCGCCCCCTCCCATTTCCGCAAGGTGTACGAAGACCTCCTTCGAGGGGGAGATGGCAAGCCATCGCCCGGCAGCGTGAAGTTCGTGGACCTGAGAGGGTAGACCGAAAGGGGACTATCATGACGTTAGCCTTAAAGGATATTTCAGCTCAAGAGGAGCTTCTGGCTCCAGGCCACGGCCTGTGCCCGGGGTGCGCCCACCCTGTGGTGGTGCGAGAGGTGCTCCACGCCCTGAACAAGCCTGCGGTGGTGTCCATGGCCACCGGCTGCCTGGAGGTGTCCACCACCCGTTTCCCACGAACCGCCTGGCGCACCTCCATGATTCACAGCGCCTTCGAGAACTCCGCCACCACCATAGGCGGCGTGGAGGCGGCCTACAAGGCCCTGGTGCGCCGCGGGGCCATGGAGGAGCAGGACATCGCCTTCGTTGTCTTTGCCGGAGACGGGGCCACCTACGACATCGGCTTCCAGTGGCTCAGCGGGGCCCTGGAGCGAGGGCACCGCTTCATCTACATATGCCTGAACAACGAGGGATACATGAACACGGGCATCCAGCGGAGCGGCGCCACCATCCTGGGCGCCTGGACCACCACAACGCCGGCGGGCAAGGTGGTACCGGGGAAAACGGAGTGGCGCAAGGACATGACCCGCATTATCGCTGCCCACGACATCCCCTTTGTGGCCCAGACTACAGTCCACTCCTGGAAGGACCTGATGACCAAGGTGAGGCAGGCAGATGCGGCGGGAGGGCCGACCTTCATCAATGTCCTCTCCCCGTGCGCCCGGGGTTGGCGCTATGAGCCTCAAGACACCATGTCCATCAGCAGGCTGGCGGTGGATACCTGCATGTGGCCCCTCTACGAGGTGGACAACGGCGAGTGGAAGCTCAACTACAAGCCCAGGGAGAAGAAGCCGGTCACCGAGTGGCTGAAGTCCCAGGGGCGCTTCTCCCACCTCCTCCGGCCGGAGAACCTGCCCGTGGTGGAGGAGATCCAGCGCAGGGTAGACCGGGAGTGGGAGAACCTCCTCCAGCGCTGCGGCAAGTCCTAGAGACCCGGGAGAGACCTCCACGGGATTGTAGCCGCCCCCTTACGAGACGTCCGAAGGAGTTTCTCAGAGGGTGTTTCCCAAGCCGCGGAAGGCCCCCCATCCTAACCTTCCCCCGCTCGTGGGGGAAGGGATTTCTCTCCCCCGTTGCACGGGGGAGAGTCAGAGAGGGGGTAGACAGTTCGTAATGTAGCGCATTCCCTTGGAAACGCCCTCTTAGCACCCTGTTAGGACGTGGTACTGATGCGATGAAGCTCCAAGAGACGCTGGACAAAAGCCAGGCAACAGAGCTATACAGGCAGATGCTCCTCATCCGCGTCTTCGAGGAGAGGGCGGCGGAGCAGTACACGCTGGGCAGGATAAGGGGGTTCCTGCACCTGTACATCGGGGAGGAGGCCATGGCTGTGGGGGCCATCTCCACCCTGGAGCCCAGGGACTTCGTTGTGACCCACTACCGAGACCACGGCCACGCCCTGGCCCGGGGATTGGAGCCCAAAGGGGTGATGGCAGAGCTCTTCGGGAAGGCCACCGGCTGTAGCGGGGGAAAGGGCGGCTCCATGCACCTCTTCGATGTCGAAAGGGGCTTCATGGGGGGATACGCCATCGTCGGGGGGCAGATTCCCCTGGCGGTGGGGCTGGCCCTGGCCAGCAAGTACAAGGTCGAGGAGAGGGTGGTGGTGTGCTTTCTGGGAGACGGTGCCGTCAACGAGGGCGAGTTCCACGAGTCCATGAACCTGGCCGCCCTCTGGGAGATGCCTGTGATCTTCTTCTGCGAGAACAACCGGTACGGCATGGGTGCCCCCGTTGAACAGACCCTGGTGTTCCACGAGGAGATATACAAGATGGCCCGCGCATATCACATGCCCGCCGAAAGGGTGGACGGCATGGATGTGCTGGCGGTGCGGGAACTCACCAGAGAGGCGGTAGGGAGGGTTCGTGGCGGCGGCGGGCCGTTTTTCATAGAGGCCCTTGCCTACCGGTTCAGGGGCCACTCCATGGCCGATCCCATGTTGTATCGAGCCAGGTCGGAAGAGGAGGAGTGGCGGAAGAGAGACCCCATCCCCACCTTCAGGAAGTGGCTTCTTGATGGGGGGCTCGCCTCCCAGGTGGAGGTGGATACTATGGAGCGGGAGACGGAGAGACGGGTGGAGGAGGCCATACAGTTCGCCGACGAGAGCCCCTTCCCCGGGCCGGAGGCCCTCTTCCAGGATGTCTACGGGGAGTAAGGTATGGCTCTTCTAACGTACCGGGATGCCATCACCCGTGCCCTGAGGGAGGCCCTGAAGGATGAGAGGGTCTTTATCATGGGGGAGGACATCGGAGCCTATGGCGGCGCATACGCGGTGACCAAGGGGTTCCTGGCCGAGTACGGGCCGGAGCGGATTCGGGAGACCCCCATATCGGAGTCGGTCATAGTGGGAGCAGGAACAGGAGCTGCCATGGGGGGACTGAGGCCCATTGTGGAGCTCATGACCATCAACTTCAGCCTCCTGGCCATGGACCAGATAGTGAACCATCTGGCCAAGGTGCGGTACATGTCCGCAGGCCAGCTAAAGGCCCCCCTCATCATCCGTACCGTCACGGGGGGAGGGGGCCAGGTGGGAGCCACCCACTCCCAGAGCCTGGAGGGCTGGTTCGCCTCGGTGCCGGGTCTGAGGGTAGCAGTCCCCGCGACCCCCTACGACGCCCTGGGCCTGTTCCGATACGCGATGCAGCGGGAAGACCCCGTGATCTTCGTGGAGCATGCCCTTCTCTACAGCAGCCGGGGAGAGGTGCCGGAGGAGTGGTATGTCATACCCTTTGGGAAGGCCGAGGTGAAACGCCCCGGCCGCGACATCACCATTGTGGCCTATTCCCGGATGGTGACGGTGGCCCTCCGGGCCGCGGAGGAGCTGGATGGTCGGGGAGTCAGCGCAGAGGTGGTAGACCTCCGCACCCTCAGCCCCCTGGACGGGGACACCGTGATAGAATCGGTGAAGAGAACGAGTCGAGCCGTGGTGGTGGAGGAGACGTGGCGCACCGGAGGCTTCGGCGCCACCGTGGTGGAGCTGATTCAGGAGAGGGCCTTCGACTACCTGGATGCGCCGGTGACCAGGGTGGCCGGTGCGGATGTGCCCATGCCCTACTCCCGGCACCTGGAGCAGGCGGCCATCCCCGACGAGGCGCGGGTCATCAAGGCGGTGGAGTCGGCGCTGGGCCGCTAAACGTCTTCGGCTAGTGTGGTGAAACAGAAATCCGTTGCAAATGTCATTCCGAGCGGCAGCGAGGAATCTGGGGCGGCACTTTGCTCTCCCCGCCAGATTGCTTCGTTGCCTGCGGCTCCTCGCAATGACAATTTGGGTCCCTTTTCGAGGACAGGACACTAGGAGGCTGCGGAAAAGGGGCGTGCAGAGGGGCGAAGCCCCTTTGACGGTCCGCCGCAGGCGGATGGGGGTGTCCCCCAGATACAATTTCCACCCCCTTCCTGGCCAGGAAGGGGGACAGGGGGATGGTCGAAAGGGTTTTTCAGCACCCTGCTAGGAGGTGAGAGTTGGCTACCAGGGTAGTGATGCCCCAGATGGGCTACGATATGAAAGAGGGCACCCTTGTCCGCTGGCTGAAGCAGGAGGGGGAGGAGGTCAAGCGGGGTGAGGCCATCGCCGAGATAGAGACGGACAAGGCCGTGGTGGAGATGGAGGCCTACGCCTCCGGCGTCCTGCTCAGGATCGCGGTCGCAGAGGGGGCCACGGTTCCCGTGGGCCACACCATCGCCGTCATCGGGACACCCGGGGAACCCCTGCCGGAGATGGGCCCAGCCTCTGAGGCAGTGGCCAGGGTCGAAGCCCCCGGGGAAGAGGCCAGAATCCCTCAGCCTTCCTCCACCGCGGAGCAGGTGAAGGCATCCCCCCTGGCCCGAAGGATGGCGCAGGAGAAGGGCATCAACCTGTCTCTCCTCCATGGGACAGGCCCCGGCGGTCGCGTCACTGTAGACGACGTGCAGGCCCACGAAGCCCGTATGTCGGAGGCGGCAGTCGCGCCGCTTGAAAAGGCGGAGAGACCCCCTGAGACGGTGCCCCTCTCCCGCATGCGCCAGGCCATCGCCCGCAGAACGGCCCAGAGCAAGCGGGACATCCCCCACTTCTACGTCACCGCCGAGGTGGACATGACCCTGGCCATGAAAGTGCGCCAGCAGCTCAACGAGACCCTGGGCGAGAAAGTCCACATATCCGTCAACGACCTAATCGTAAAGGCATGCGCCCTGGCCCTGGCCAAGTACCCCACCTTCAACGCCTCCTTTGAAGAAGACCACCTGAGGATGAACCCGGAGGTAAACGTGGGCATCGCCGTTGCCGTGGAGCAGGGCCTCATGGTAGTCTCCCTGGGGGAGTGCCGTGGCAGGTCTCTGGTGGACATCTCCAGAACCGCCAAAGAGGTGGTCGAGCGTGCCCAGAAGGGGGTGATGCGGGCGGAGGAGTACACCGGGAGCACCTTCAGCATCAGCAACATGGGGATGTTCGACGTGGACGCCTTCTCCGCCATCATCTACCCTCCCCACGCCGCGGCCCTGGCCGTGGGCACCGTGCGCCAGCAGCCGGTGGTGCGGGATGGCCAGATAGCCATCGCCCGGGTGATGAAGGCCACCCTCTCCACCGACCACCGGGTGGCCGACGGCGCTCAGGCGGCCCAGTTCCTGGGAGAGGTCAAGCGCCTCCTGGAGAGCCCCGCCAGCCTGCTGCTCTGAGACAGGCAGGTGCAGGGCACAGCCCTGCACCCACATTTTCCCCACGACGCCCCCCATGTGCTACTTCTCCTTAACCGAGATGGGGTATTGCCAAGGGTCAGGGAAGGGCGTACCATACCCACCAATATCCAAGGCACGACTAGCAGGCTGAGGAAAAAGGAGGAGTGCAGAGGGGCGTAGCCCCTTTGCCGGGGGTCTGGGGGTGTCCCCCAGATTTAAACTTTTCCCCCTTCCTGGCCAGGAAGGGGGCCAGGGGGATGGTCGAAAGGGGTTTTCAACACCCTGCTAGATTAGAGGAGTTTCGCGGCATGCAAGGCAGACAGGAACCAGGCTCGGCCCTGGCAGGGCCTCCCATCAACCCGGACTTCGCCAGGGCGCTGGACGATATGGTGGCCGTGGCGAAGCGGGGGCAACGGCGGGACAGCCCCTTCTTCAATCCATCGGATGAGTGGCTCACAGGCCACATGCGCATCTTCCAGGACCTCCCTCCCCAGGAGCGGGAGCAGCTCCTCCAGGAGGCCAGGCGCATCAACCAGGAGATCGAGCAGGCCGACGCTACGGGTAAAGCGGCGACCCGCGCCGGGCCGGATGTGGCTGTCCGGCTGGACAGCGGGGGACTGGGCTTTTTCAGCCAGCTGGGGGTCGCGCGCCGGCCTGACCTCACCCAGTACTTCATCGACGGCTTCCCCAGAAACCGCGACGGCGTGGCCTTCAGCGAGGCCAATCAGGCCCTCTTCGCCGAGGTCATCCCATACATAACCAGGAGTATGACGGAGCGCTTCGCCGCCAGCGACACCGTTATCCAGACCGACCGTCAGATAGGCGATGCGCCGGGGCGCTCCTTTCACGCCCGGCAGCTCCTGTTCGGCACCAGGTACCTCCAGATTCCCTACATGTGGCGACAGCTGACCTTCGACCTTCCCCAGGACGAACGCCAGCAGCCCCCAGACATCCTTGAGGTCTCGCTACCCTGCTGGCTCGAGGACCTGGGCCTGACAGAGCACCTCAAAGAGCGCATCCGGGAAGCGGGCCTCACGCAGCTGGTCTTCAAGGCCCCCACCAGGGGTCTGTCAATGCACCTGGGGTTTGACTACGTCGGCGAGCATAAGATGGGCCCCCTGTCCATCGCGATGTTCCTGGTGAAGCAGAACGGAGGACTCGCATTGCAGGCGGCTCTGAGCATGGCGCGGGTCAGGACCCTGGATGGCAACATGACAAAGACCGCGCTGGTGACCACGGGGCCCTCGCTGCACGGAAAGAGCACCCTCACCATCATGCTGGAGCTGGCCGGGAGCGAGCTGGCAGCGCTTCTCGGCCTGGAAGAGAACCCGGACGAAGCGGTCTACCCCATGAATGACGACATACTGCTTCTGCAAGTGCTGCCCAGGGCCGTGGCGACCCGGCGCGCAGGGAAACCGGCCAGGATATCCTACGGAATCGACGGCACCGAGAACAACCTCTATGCGGTGCCCTTCAGGCTTACTCAAGAGGACGACCCCATCACCTACCATGTCCTCCGGGGAACCGGGGACGCACCCAACTCCCGGGAGACCCTGGAGAACGTGCCGGTCGATCTTGAGAGCGGCGCACCGGACTTCCTTCACAACCCGGTCCGGAACATGCGCATGGTTCTCTCCCGCCCGCGCCTCCTGGCCAGGAAAGGGGTCCTGGGCGTGCTGGAAACCATCACCAGCGGGCGAGAGCGTGATGCGGTCCATGTGCCCATGCAGGATATAGACCGGGTGTTCTGGCAGGGGGTCATGCGCCTGAACACGGTCATCCCGCCGCTCATCCGGCTGACCCCTGAGCAGTACGTGAGGTCCCTCATGTACGGGGAGGCCGTTCAGATGGGGGCCGCGGCGGGCGCTATCGGCAGGCCCTACGTGGAGTACTTCTCCGACCCCTTCATCATCGGGTTGGAGGACGAGCACGCCAACCTGATGCACACCATTCTGCAGGACATGGAGCGGAACGGGGTGCGCCAGGAGTTCTACATGTTCAACACCGGCGGAGTGGGCGCGGACAGCAATGAGGAGGCCAGGGGACGGCGCTACAGGAAGATACCGAGAGAGCTGACCCTCATGCTGCAAGAGGGCCTCCTGCGGGGGGCCGTGAGGTTTGAGCATGACCCGGTGCTGGGCGTGGAGGTTGCGGTGGCCATCGTGGACTCCCGGGGAGAGGAGGTCCTGGACCTTCGGAAAGAGTGGCTGCCCCGAGAGCTCTACGGCGAGGCGGAGTACCAGGAGCAGATACTGAAGACGATGCGGAGGCGGTACTATGGCGAGCGCGCGGGTGACGGGGCGGGGGTCCTGCGCTACACCAAAGTCACCGAGGAGCTCTTCAGCCTTGGCGACATCCCCGTGCCCTCCAGCGAGCGTGAGCTGGCGTGGCTTTTGTCCCTCTACTGGCACGTGGATCAGGCCTACAGCTCCCTGCCGGAGCTGGCGCGGCACCTGGGTGAAGGCAAGCGGCCTGCTGCCCATCTCCTGCGGGCGCTGCGACAGGTGTACAGCGCCGGCGTGGCCCAGGGGCTTGCCCTGCCCCCAGACAGCCGTGGGGTGTTGCCCTCCCTCGGAATGGGTGGGGGGAGGTAAACGGGCGCGGGCAAGCTCTTGTCTCCCCCCAGGCCCCCCAGCTTGTCTAAAACCGCCCCTTGCTATATTCTTGAACTACTCCCAAAATGCTTCTCGACACCCTCGCCTAAAGGCGAGGGCATGATGCCGCACCCTTGAGGGTGCGGTGCCCATGGGATTTTGGGATAGCTTCTTGACGCTGGGATTAGGGACATGCACGGAGGAGAAAAGGCCAGCCCTGATCAAGGGCACCTGGCCCACATAGAACCTCGCTAGAGAGGGAAGATCCATGACAACCACATTGGGTAACATCCGACCGGTGCGCATCGAAGATGAGATGCGCAGTTCCTACCTGGACTACGCCATGAGCGTCATCGTCGCCCGGGCCCTCCCGGACGTGCGGGACGGCCTGAAACCGGTGCAGCGGCGCATCCTCTATGCCATGGATGAGCTGGGTATGAGGGCCGGCACCCCCTACAAAAAGAGCGCCCGCCTGGTAGGAGAGGTGTTGGGAAAATACCATCCCCACGGAGACTCCCCGGTGTACGAGGCCATGGTTCGCATGGCCCAGGACTTCTCCCTGCGCTACCCCCTCATCGACGGCCAGGGCAACTTCGGCAGCGTCGACGACGATCCCCCCGCAGCCATGAGGTACACCGAGGCCCGCCTGGCAGCCATTGCCCAGGAGATGCTCTCTGACATAGACCGGGACACCGTGAACTTCGGGCCCAACTTCGACGACTCGCTAAAGGAGCCCCTGGTGCTTCCCGCCCGGATGCCAAACCTGCTGTTGAATGGAGCCTCCGGTATCGCCGTGGGGATGGCCACCAGCATTCCCCCTCATAACCTGAGAGAGGTGTGCGATGCCATAGTCCACCTCGTAGACAACCCTGACGCCACGGTGGAGGACCTTTCTCGGTTCATCCAGGCCCCGGACTTCCCCACGGGGGGCATCATCATGGGTCGGGAGGGTATCCAGAGCGCCTACTCCACGGGACGCGGGCGTGTGCTGGTGCGGGCCAGGGCCACCATAGAGGAGGGTGAGAGGCGCTCAGAGCGCAGGCACATCGTGGTCACCGAAATCCCCTACCAGGTGAACAAGGCTACCCTGGTGGAGAAGATCGCCCAGCTGGCCAAGGACAAGAAGGTCGACGGCATCAGCGACGTGAGAGATGAGTCCGACCGGCAAGGCCTCCGGGTGGTCATTGAGCTGCGCCGTGAGGCCCAGGCCGAGATAGTGCTCAACAACCTCTACAAGCACACCGCGTTGCAATCGGCCTTTTCCATCAACATGCTGGCCCTGGTGGATGGGCAGCCCCAGGTCCTCTCCCTCAAACGCATTCTCAGGCACTACGTGGACTTCCGATGCCTGGTGATCACCCGCAGGGCCAAGTTCGACCTGAAGAAGGCCCAGGACCGGGCCCATATCCTGGAGGGACTGCGAATAGCTCTGTCCAACCTGGAGGAGGTGATAAGACTTATCCGCCAGGCCGCCAATGTGGAAACCGCCCGAGCGGGGTTGATGGAGCGGTTCAGCCTCAGCCAGATACAGGCCCAGGCCATCCTGGACATGCAGCTGCGGCGTATCGCCGCCCTGGAGCGGGAGAGGATCGAGGAGGAGTACCAGCAACTCGAGAAGACCATTAGAGAGCTGGAGGCCCTGCTGGCAGACCCCCAGAAGGTGCTGGCGGAGGTGAAGAGCGAGACCGGGAAGCTGAGGACGGACTACGGCGATGATCGCCGCACCGAGGTCCTGGACGAACAGCCCGATGCCCCCACCAGAGAGGAGCTGGTGCCCCATCAGGAGATGGTGATAACCCTCACCCAGCGCGGCTACATCAAGCGAATGCCGGCAAACACCTATAGCGCCCAGCACCGGGGAGGGAGGGGTATCACGGGGATGGTCGCCCGGGAGGCCGACATCCTTCAGCATCTTCTGGTAGCGGACACCCATGACACCTTCCTGTTCTTCACCAATCGGGGCAAGGCCTATGCCGCAAGGTGCTTTGAGATACCTCAGGATGCCACCCGGTCCACCCGCGGCATTCCCCTGGTGAACCTCCTGTCCCTTACGGAAGGGGAGCGGGTGAACGCCGTGGTGGTGACCTCCAACTCCCAACAGGAGGGCTTCATACTACTGGGCACCCGCAGGGGCGAGATCAAGCGAATGCTCTTCTCCTCTCTGTCCAACATACGCAGCAACGGCCTCATCGCCATGGACCTGGAGCCGGGGGACGAGCTGGTTTCCGCATGGCTGGCCGGAGAAGGAGACGAGGTGGTCATGGTGACGAAGATGGGGATGGCCGCCCGCTTCCCCATCGCCGACGTGCGCGTGAGCAGCCGCCAGTCTGGCGGCGTACGGGGAATACGCCTGGAGCCCGAAGACCAGGTGGTGTCCATGGACGTGGTAATCCCGGGGGCGCAGCTCTTCGTGGTGAGTCGCAAGGGGTTTGGAAAGCTGACACCCATCCAGGCCTACCGAAGGACGGGCAGGAACGTCAAGGGCGTAAGAACCCTCAGGATCACCGAAAAGACTGGGCACGTGGCGGTGGCCCACGTGATACTGGACGCCACCTTTGTGATGCTGATCTCTGAGAAGGGCAAAATAGAGCAGGTCGCCCTCCAAGAGATACGAGCCATGGGCCGGATTACCCAGGGCGTGACGGTCATGCACCTGGAAGACGATGACCAGGTGGCGACGGTGGCCAGCATGAACGTCCGCTCCCATAGCCCCGGCTAGGGGTTACTTGCGGAAGCCGGCGTGCTTTCGGTGGCCTGGGGAACCCCCTCCATTAGCAGGGCGCTGAAAAACCCGCCCAATACCTGGTTGCGTAAGCTCACGTGCAATAGGCCCACCCCAATCCCGCTCACCCTGAGCTTGTCGAAGGGCGAGCCGCTCGTGGTTCGACAGGCTCACCATGAGCGGCTTTCCCTACACCGCTTTCTCGCAACTAAGCATCAACCAGCCCTCAGTTGCAGGTATTTGAACAGCAGGGGATGACGCCCCACCGCCAGGGCCATGGCCTGCTGCATGACCCGCCGGAGGGTGAAGTGGGCCTGGGGGCTGGTGCGCAGCTTGAAGAGGTGGTAGCACTCCCTCAGGTTCATCTGGGATAGGACACGCCGCAGGTGGGCGTGGGTCACCAGGTACTCTGCAACCCTGGGGTACGCCTCAGAGACCCGGTGAAATCCCTCGGCAGCCTGGTGCATCGCCTGCCTGAACGAACCCTCCAGCCCTGCTTCCAGGATAAGAGGGGGGACAATGTACCCCAGGTCCACCGTGGCGGGCTGGGCCAAATAGGTCTGCATCCGGTGGCGCTTGAACTCCCGGTAGGCCCCGTAGTCCATGACCAGGTCGAAGGTGTAGTCCACCATCTCCAGCTCCCTCAGCGGGATGTCGTGGGGGCCCAGGCGTTCTAGCGCCTGCCGGATCACCTCCTCGCGCTCCTTCTGGCTCATCCCCTCGACCCTCTGCCATATCTCCTGGTACGGGCTGGGAGAGAAGCGGTACAGCAGCGCGGCCACCAGCTTGGACTCCGCCTGGGGATCGCAGTGGGCCAGCTCCGCCCGGCAGTCGCCAGAGTGAAGAGGGGAGAGGGAAGAGTGAAGAGTGAAAGGAACCTCTGTCTCCCGTACCTGGGATTGCAGGCTCTCCCGACTGAGGACCAGGTAGTCGTTGCGATCGGCGTACTTGATGAGGGTAGGGGTGATGCGCTTGCTCTGCTCCTTGAGAAGCTCCCCCAGCTCCTGCTCCTCGGACAGGTCTGAGGAGAGGAGCTTGCTGATGGCGTGCTCCATACTACGGGCGTTCATGGTGATGCCTACGTTGGTGAGGGTCGCCGCGGGCAGCAGAAAGCGGCAAACATCCGTAGACTCGCGACGGATGCGCAGGTTGTAAGCACCTTCCCGCTCTCCCTCTCCACGTGGGTTGACGCTCCCCAGGTACGCTTGCGTCCCATCCAGCAGTCGCTGATAGCAATCAAATAGGCCATCGCAGGTCTTCACGTAGAGTGAGCGAAGTGCAGGATGGCGGTTCAACTCTGGCGGTGTGTAGTAGCAACCTTGCTCCAACACTTGATAGCGAGACGATTTCTCCGTGTAGGAGGCCAGGCGATTGTCCTCCAGGGTGTCGCAGGCCAGGCGTGAGATGTTCTCCACGGCCATGTGGAGGATGGCGTGCTCCGCCACCGAGGCGTGGCCGTAACCCACGACCCACCGCTCGTGGAAGTCCGCCGCCTTCTCCGCGGTCACCACCTGGGCTATCTCGTCGAAGGGCCGTGGATCCCGGGAGGTCATGGCGAAGACCACCGCGATCTGCTCCTCCGTCAGCTTTCGCGGGTCCAGGGGATAGATGCGCCGGGGGAAATCCATGGGTGGCACGCCTCCACTCTTGCTTCCCATATGATAAACCCATTGGGAGGGAGCCCGCAAAGGCCTGCCTAGCAGTGTGCTGAAAAACCCTTTCGACCATCCCCCTGCCCCCTTCCTGGCCAGGAAGGGGGCAGGGCAGGGCATGCCCTGCACCCACACTCAACTGTCGCTGCCCTGGTCTGACCATGTTCTACGGTTCGTGAGATGTGGGTCTGGGCTAAGCCCAGTCTGGGGGACACCCCCAGACCCCCGTCAGAAGGGGCTTTGCCCCCTCTGCACTCCCCCAGAATGGCATTTCCGAACCACCTCTAGTGTGAAGGAGCTGCTACCCGAAAGCAGGCAGAGATGGAGCTACAAGCTAATTCTCTTCCTCCAGCTCATCCTTGGGTGTCAGGCTCTCCTCCTCTTCCTTCGAAGAGGATGGCACAGCAATGGTCTCCTCTCCATCCTCGTCCCACTCGATGATGGGAGACCTTCCAATCCCCTCCTCTGTCTCCTCCATCTCCAGCTCCGTGGTCAGCGGGGAAGCCCTCAGATATGGATAGAGCCCAACGGCTGCTATCTTGGAGGGGAAGGATACCACGCCCTCCTGGCTGGGGTGCTGATAGGTCTCTCTTATCATCACAACCAGGCTCCGCTCATCCACGGCGATCACAACGGCATCGTACGTGTTACCACGACGGATCAGCCGCGAGAGGCGCGAGGCCAGCCTGGGCTCTATCTCCCCCAGATACCTCTTCTGGAGGCTCTCCACTGCTATCCCATTGCCGGCTATCCTGAGTTTTACGGCGTCCCCGGGGGCCATGCGCAGATGTGCCCGACCCGGGGAAAGGTTTGCAAGGGACACCCTGGTGGTCTTCCCGCCCTCCTCTATGAAGAGCTGGGGAGGCACCTTTGAGCCGTGTTTTGGGAGTGCAGTTTCCCCCTCCAGATGGGCCAGCCTCTTCAGGTTCTTCCTGGCTATCACATTGGCACGGGATATCGCCAGAGCCTGCCGGAAAGCCTCTCCCGCCTCTTTATACCTGCCCAGCTCGGAGAGCGCCTTCCCCAGGCGATTGCAGGCCTCCATGTCCTTGGGGAACTCCTCAAGAATGGCGCTGTTCACCGCCACCGCCTCTTCCCAGCGGCTCTCCAGCGCCAGGGCAATGGCTCCCCTTGCCTTCTCCCTTTTGATGTGCGCCTTATCCTCAGCATACGGAATCATTAACTACCCTCCAAGGGAGGCGATTGTAAACTGCTCGTCAAGGGTTTGCAATACCCCCTTGGACAGATTATCCCCAAATGTCACGAGATTGCAAGGGGGTGACCCCTCTTGTTTAGAAACGTCTCCACCTCATCCAGAGGACGTGCCACAAGGCCTCCAGCACAATGGCCAGGGAGAGCTTGGATGTCCCTCTTCCCCTATCTACGAAACTTATGGGAACCTCCGCCACCCTGAAACCCTTTCTCTGACAGGCATAGGCCATCTCTATCTGGAAGGCGAACCCCTTGCAGCGAAAGGAGCCCATGTCTATGGACTCCACCACCCCCCTGCGAAGGGCCTTGAACCCGGCAGTCGCATCCTTGACCCTCAGTCCCGCCGCCAGGTGAGCATACAGGTTCCCCCCCCGGCTGAGGAGTCTGCGGCCAAGGCCCCAGCCAGGGTCCGCCTCTCCGCCGGGCACGTATCGCGAGGCCACCGCCACATCGTAGTCTGCCATCTTGTCCAGCAACAGGGGAAGGTATTGGGGATTGTGAGACAGGTCGGCATCCATCTCCACCACCACGTCGGCACCCCAATTCAGGGCATGACGGAAGCCTTCCACGTAAGCCGTGCCCAGGCCCTGTTTCCCCTGACGGTGCAGCACCTGGACACGTCCCGGGTACGCCTCCGCGAGGCCCTCGGCAATGCGCCCGGTGCCATCGGGAGAGCCGTCGTCCACCACCAGCAGGTGAAGCGATGGCAGGTCGAGGGAGAAGAGGCGGCTGGCTAGCTCCGGGATGTTCCGGGCCTCGTTATAGGTGGGCACCACCACAACGACTTTCATTTCCCTCCCAGCGGCTAGGGGCAGAGGCCCTTTAAGCTCATCCCGTGGGGTTATTGGAGTTCTTGCCCTCTCCAGCGTAGGAGGTGGAGTAGGGTGTGCCCCCCCGGCGCGGACTGCCGAGTACCGTCCCCTGAGGTCGTTCCAACGCACCGAGAGGAGGTCCCTCGACATGAGGAGGCCGTCTCTCCAGGGCCTTACCTTGCTGCCCCCGTGGTAGTGCCAGTCTATGGGCACCTCCACAACCCGCATACCCAGCTTCCGGGCCAGGAAGAGGACCTCCACATCGAACCCGAAGCCGTGGGACCGCTGCAAGGGGAAAAGGGTCTCCGCGGCCTGGGCTGTGAAGCCCTTGAAGCCGCACTGGGTATCGGAGATGCCCCTCACGGCCAACATCCGCACCATCCCGTTGAAAACACGGCCCAGGAGATGACGCCTCATGGGTTCGTGGAAACGCCGTGCCCCCGGAGCCTCTCTGGAGCCGATGGCGATATCAAAGTCGGTGAGGTGGGGAGGAAGGAACCGCTCCAGGTGCTCGATGGGCATGGAGAGGTCGGCGTCGGCGAGGAATCGGTATTGCCCTCGCGCCTCCAGCATCCCGCTCTTTACCGCCCATCCCTTTCCTCCGTGGTTGAGCCTGAGGAGCCGTATCCCCGGGTTCTCCCTGGCGGCGGCCTCCACCAGGCTTGCGGTCTCGTCAAGGCTGCCGTCGTCCGCAACTATCACCTCCCAGGTGTAGCCCTGGCCTTGAGTGTAGCGCACCACGGCCTCCAGGGTAAGGGCGATGCGCCCCTCCTCGTTGTAGGCGGGGATTACGACCGAGAGAAAGGGGGGTGACAAGGGATCAGATCACCTCTGCCCAAGGCTCACTCTACCTGGTCAAGCTGAAAGGCCCTGTGAAGGGCGCGCACGGCGTCCTCTACCCGGTCTTCCGCCACTATGCAGGTGATGCGGATCTCCGAGGTGGTGATCATCTCGATGTTCACCTTGGCCTCGTACAGGGTTCGGAACATCCGGGCAGCGAAGCCAGGGTGGTTCTGCATCCCCGTTCCCACTATGCTCACCTTCCCCAGGCGGGCATCGCTGACACAGCCCCTGGCCCCTATCTCTCGGGCCACGGGCTGGACGATCTGTAACGCGGCATCCAGGTCTTCTCGAGCCACAGTGAAGGTGAGGTCGGTGAAGCGCTCCACGCTGGAGTTCTGAACGATGGTGTCCACGCTTATCCCCTCCTGAGCCAAGGGCTCGAAGAGGGTGGCGGCGATCCCCGGCCTATCCGGCACGCCCAGAACGGTTATCTTGGCGACATTCTTGTCGTGAGCTATACCCCTTACCCTGTTTCTAACTTCCATGATTTCCTCTTTAGTGGATGAGGGTTCCCGGCGCCTCCACGAAGCTGGAGGCCACCAGTATGGGCACATTATACAGCGCCCCCAGCTCAATGGAGCGGGGGTGCATCTTTGCCCCGTGGCCTGCCAGCTCCATCATCTCCTCGTACCCTATCTCCTCCAGCTTCCTGGCTTCGGGCACCACCCGGGGGTCCGCGGTGTAGATGCCCTCCACGTCGGTGTAAATCTCGCATATCCTCGCCCCCAGGCTCGCGGCCAGGGCCACCGCCGTGGTATCCGACCCTCCCCGGCCCAGGGTGGTGATGTCCATATCCTCGGTGATCCCCTGGAATCCGGCGACGATGACGATCTTGTCCTCCCCCAGCTCTCTCAGGATGCGTTGTGGGTCCACCGCGACTATTCTGGCTCTGCTGTAGTCCGTGTCGGTGCGGATGCCTGCCTGGCCTCCGCTCAGGCTGATGGCCTTGTATCCCAGAGAGCGGAGAGCCATGGTCACCAGGGTGCAGGACACGATCTCCCCCGTTGATAGAAGGAGGGCCAGCTCCCGCTGGTCGGGCCTCTCGGTGACGGTGTAGGCCTGTTGGATGAGCTCATCGGTGGTGTGGCCCATGGCGGAGACCACCACCACCACCTGGTCTCCCCTGTCCCTGACCCGGCCGATGCGGCGGGCCACGGCCTTGATTCTCTCGGCATTGGCCAGGGAGGAGCCACCGTATTTCTGCACTATCAAGTCCATAGCCCGCTCCGTCACTCCGCCGAAACCAGGTGAGCCCCCAGGGGGGAGGGCTTGCTCACCTTGACGCTGCCCTGAACTCCTGCCTGCTCCGCGGCCCTGGCCATCTCGCGCCCAATGGCCTCGGCATCGGATTCAGCCAGGGCAAGAATGCTGGAGCCACTTCCAGAGAGAAATACACCCAGGGCTCCGGCATCCCGAGCGGCCTGAAAGATGGGCCTCATGGCGGGGAAGAGCTTCTCCCTCTCGGGCTGGTGCAGCCGGTCCTGGGTGGCCACCCTCAGCTCCTCCAGGCGACCCGTCGCCAGGGCGTTCACCAGCAGAGACACCCTTCCCAGATTGTACACCGCGTCCTCGCGGCTTACCATAGCCGGCAGGATGGCTCTCGCCTTCTGGGTGGCCATAGCCACGTCGGGAACAAAGACCACAGCTATCAGGTCTGAGGGCAGGGGCACCGAGGCTGTAACGACCCTGTCTCCATCCATGACCACCACCTGGCACCCTCCCAAGAGGGCCGGCGTCACGTTATCGGCGTGACCCTCCATACCTACCGCCAGGGACAGCAGGCACTTCTGAGAGATGGGCCGCTCGACCAGGGCGTTGGCGGCCATCAGCCCTCCCACGATGGCGGCGGCGCTGCTTCCCAGGCCCCGCGCCAGGGGTATCCTATTCTCGCACCCGATGGACAGGGACGGGGGTGCCTCTCCCGCTTCCCGGAAGAGGGCCTTGGCTGCCCGGAAGACCAGGTTGCTTTCTCCCGTGCTCAGGGTGTGCGCGCCCTCTCCCCTAATGTGCACCTGGGGGGATGAGGAGACCCCCATGCGGACGTCGTTCCACCAGTCCAGGGCCATGCCCAGGCAGTCGAAGCCCGGGCCCAGGTTGGCCGTGGTGGCGGGGACTCTTACGGTGACGGTGCGTTGTTCCATAGCAGGAGTATACAGGTGGGACACCTTCGATTCAAGGCAGGAGGACATAGCTTGGTGCGGAAAAGGGGTGTCCAGAGGGGCGAAGCCCCTTTGACGGGGGTATGGGGGTGTCCCCCAGATTCCTTTTCCTCCCCCTCTCCCTTGCCAAGGGAGAGGGGGACACAGGGGGTGAGGGTTTTCCGAACAGCCCTGTTAGAACCAGGGCCAGGGCACGTTCCGGCGGGAGGGGTCGGGGTCGGGGAAGCGACCGGAGACGAGCAGGTCCTGAAGCCGCCGCTTCAGGGCGTCCACCTCTTCCGGGGTCAGGAGGTGGGAAAGCTCCCTTGAAAGGGCAGTGGGAGAGCCCAGGGTTGAGAGCAGGGTGGCGACATCCTCCATCAGGCCCACAGAGATAGGCTCCTGGGCAAAGTCCCATATCACCGTTCGCAGCTTGGGGTCAACGTGAAAGGTGAGGCCGTGGTCTATGGACCATATGTGCCCGTCTCGATCACTGAAGCAGTGGCTGGCCTTACGATCGGCGTTATTGGACAGGCAGTCGAAGAGGGCGATCCGCTCCATCTCCTCCAGGCGCTCCTCCCGCAGGGTGAGATAGCTGGACTGGGGGTCGGCATCGACCCATAGCTGTAGCGAGCCTGGGCCGAAGGGGCCATCTCTGATGACGGTGAGGGGGATGAAGTCCCAGCGTAGAGCCCGACTTACCAGGTAAGAGGCGTACTCTCGTTTGTGCAGCGTGCCTGATGGGAAATCCCACAGCGGGCGTTCCCCTCTGCTGGGTTTGTACACGGCCTTGAATGCTCTGGAGCCGTCGGACACGGCTACCAGGAAAGTCTGGTTGGACCCCTGGGGGATTAGCTCGGGAGAGGCTATCTCTCCCCTGAGCAGGGCCTTCTTCACATCGTCCCGGGAGAAGGGAATCTGGTCTGTTCCCATAGCATACTGCGAGGGTGTACTAGTACCTACTTGCGGAAAAGAGCGTCATAATCGACCGCTCGTGGTGAGCCTGTCGAACCATGAGCGGTTCACCCTTCGACAAGCTCAGGGTGAGCGGGGTGGGAGGAGCCTTGCGTACGCGGATTTACGAAACCAAGCACTAGTCCAGGGATTGTACGCCTGCTCTTGCTTCCATCCGATGATAGGGGACATGGTGGGTCTAAAGGGAGTGGTGACCATTGGACCGCGAGCAGACGTGAGGCCCTGGACCCATGGGGGCGCTGCACAGGGGGCACAGGGGACGTCCCGCCTCACAGACAGCCATGGCCTCTTCCGCCAGGCTTTGTAGCTGTGAGGGGGAAACCCGGAACCCCAGGAGGGCCTCCCCTTTCTGGTCATCCTCTATGTTGTGGGCCTGGATCAGGAACAGGCCCTCCTCAGGCTCATGGTCCAGGCTGAGCCTGCCCACCTTGAACTCCATAGATGTACGGTCTGGGTACAGGGGGCGTGGCTCATGACGCGAGGTCTTTTCCAACCTCTTCTCCGAGGATAGCGCCGCCAGCACCTGACGGATGGCAATGGCAAGCTGGAATAGCTGCTCCTTCTCCAGCCAGAGGCAGACGTCACCCCACGGGCCATTCACCAGAAGGCGGAACCGCCGCTGTCCGGGTACACCCAGGGCCTCTGCCTTGACGGCCTCTACCAGGCCGAGATCATACTTGGCCTCTGACATCTTCCATCACCCTGCCAGTGTGGTGTTACCGTAGTTCTCCGTCAATGTCATTGCGAGGCTCGACGAGGGATGAAAATAGCTCTGCCTCATGTCATTCCGAACGCAGCGCAGCGAAGTGAGGAATCTAGGGCCTACCATACTTGTTAAAGGCATAGGTTTCAGATTCCTCGGTCGTCCTTCAGAGAAGGACTTCCTCGGAATGACAGGTAGGCAATGCTGAATGGCGTTTTCATAGTAATGACCCTTGCGCCGTTCTTCCAACTCAGCCTGCTAGAGGTCTACCCCCTCGATACGGTAGCGCAGGTTGCCCCGGGGGGTGGCCACCACCACCTCCTCTCCCGCTCGATGGTCCATTAGGGCCTTTCCCACGGGAGAGGCGTTGGACATCTTGTGGCTCATGGGGTTTGCCTCTGAAGGGGGCACCAGGGTGTACACCATCTCGCCGCCGGTGGCGAGGTCCCGGAGTGTGACTCTGCTGCCCAGTTTGACCCACCGGTCCTGGTGGCTAAAGGCTTCTGGGGCATACGTGCTTATCAGGCGGGCACGCTGCAACGCGTCCTCCAACTCCCGTATACGGGCCTCCAGGTGGCCCTGACGTTCCCGGGCGGCGTCCAGAGGGGCGTTCTCCCGGAAGTCCTTGTCCGCCGCGGCCAGGTTAATGTCCCGGGCCACCGTTACCCGCTCCCGCACGAGGATTTCCAGCTCCTCCTGGATATGACGATACCCCTCGGGAGTGATGTCCACGGCGGGTCGCCCCTTTTCCGGAGAGACGGATCTGCGCCCGGTCTTCCTTGCTTTTACATGCTTGGCCAGGGAAGTCTCCGTCAGATTGCTCTTGTAGCAGAAGGAGAGGAAGCCTTTGATGGCCTGAAGGCGCTCTGTGACGTCATTCCCCATAGAGGAGGCAGCCAGCGTCTCCCCGTACTCGGCTGCCTCTTGAGGGGTAAGGTCGGCCACCTGTCGGTCCCGTCCGGAAAAGCGGATGAACTTGACCAACTCCTGTTGAGCGTCCGTCCCCTCTTTGGAATGGCCGCCGGAGAGGTACTGGGCCAAGGCTTGTGAGAGGCTTACATACTCTGGTTGCATTACAGTGAGTGTTGGTTCCCCTGGGATTTCAGTCAGCTACATTTTAGAGGGATGGCCCCGTGGGTGTCAACGTGATGGTTTGGTAGGTAGTGGTTCAGCTTCGATTGTCCAAGGGTGAAACCACCTCTTCGATAATCCCAAACTGAACCACTGCCGTCTATTGCCTGCCCTTGATATTATTGGCAGGAGTGGGAGGATTTGAACCCCCGACCGACGGTTTTGGAGACCGTTGCTCTCCCAGGCTGAGCTACACTCCTACGTCACCACCTCTGTGGTGCCCCCGCCGGGACTCGAACCCGGGCACACGGTTTAGGAAACCGCTGCTCTATCCGCCTGAGCTACAGGGGCACAAGCTAATTTGGGCCTATACCCCTCTGATATGGGGATTTGACGCCATTTCTGACACCAACGCGGACGGGAATTCCGGTCCCAGGGCCGAGGAAAACCTTCCGGCAGCATCTTCTTTGCAACTCCGTCGCCATGTGCGTGTGGATGTTCACGGTCGTGCTGATCTGAGCGTGAACTCGAATCTCCGTCGCGATACCCTTGCCAAAACTCCCTGGGCAACCATGAGCAGGGTGCGGAAAAACTCCTTCGACCATCCCCCTGTCCCCCTTCCTAACCAGGAAGGGGGGAGAGTTTGAATCTGGGGGACACCCCCAGACCCCGCCAAAGGGGCTTCGCCCCTCTGGACACCCCTTTTCCAGCAGCCTGTTAATAAGGCGACCCCATGCCGTAAATCATGATACCGCATCTTAGGGAGTCCTGCCAAGGGGAGTGGCTTGCTCAAGCGACGGCTCACAGGACTGCCACTACGGGTGCAGGCATGGCAACCCCATGTCGGAGCAACCACTCCCTTTGGGGGTGTGCCGCCCGCAAAGTAGGGGCTGTCCCCCTTCAGCAACGCTACCAGCGCACCTACTATAGGTAGCAGCTAGACAGACGAGAGATTCGCACAGCAAACGCCGGCACCGTCGTCTCAAGAAACCGGAGAGGCGGCAGGTGCTGGAGGAGTCCCAGTGAGAAGTCAAAGGGAGGCCCGCCATCGATAAGGTCATAACCTCATCCCTGCTGGTCATTGCGGCCATGGTAGCCGCCGTGCTGGTCATTGATGCCACCTACCCCGCCGTGGTGAGCAGCAGCAACTCGCTGGTCCGCTCCGCCCAGCGCCTGGACAACCGCATTGACAGCGAGATAAGCGTCGTCTTTGCCACCGGAGAGCTGGACGAGGACGGCGCGTGGCAAGACACCAACGGCGACGGACACTTTGACGTGTTCGCCTGGGTCAAGAACGTCGGAAGCGCCCGTGTCCTGGGCGTGGACCAGACGGACGTTTTCCTGGGCAAGGCTGGCTACTTTGCTCGCATTCCGCATGAGGACGATGCTGGCGGAAGCTACCCCCGCTGGAGCTACACCGTTGAGAACTCCACGGAGTGGGATAGCACCGCCACCATCCAGATCACTATCCACTACTCCTCGGCGCTGACCTCAGACACCTACCTGCTCAGAATCATCACTCCTTCAGGTGCCTACAATGAACACTACTTCAGCTTCTAGCCATGGCCAATGCTGTCGTCGCCCTGCTCCTGGTGGCCTTCACCCTGTTCGGGGTGACGCTCATGGCCCAGGGGTCTTTCGTTGCCATGAACCAGGTGTCCGATGGCTGGAAACAGATGGAGGAGCGGTCCGTCGAGAGAGCGCATACGGAGATGGAGGTGCTGGACACCGGCGGCACCCCCTTCCTGGAGGAAGTAACGCTCAGGAACTCGGGCAGCACGCCGCTTCGGGATTTCGAGAAGTGGGATGTGATCGTTCAATACTATCAGTCCGACGGAACCTACCATCAGCGCTGGCTCTCCTACACCGAGGCTTCGCCCCCGGGCGACAACCAGTGGACCATCGCTGGCATCTATGTGGACGCCGGTGCCAGCCAGGCAGAGATCTTCCAGCCCGGCATCCTGGACTCCGCGGAGGAGATGGTCATACAGCTAAAGCTGTCGCCCGCGGCGCGGTCGAGCGGCAATCAGGTCATTATCGGCACGCCCAACGGGATTTCAGTTGTCACTTCGTTCTAGGTTCTAGCAGGAGATAACCATGTCGAACACTGAGGGCAAGGTCTCTGTAGTCTCCACGGGCAACGTGGAGATAGATAAGCGGTTGGGAGGGGGCATTCCCCTGGGGTCCCTCACCATGATTGAAGGCCAGCCCGACTCCGGCAAATCGGTGCTCACCCAGCAGATGGTCTGGGGCTCCCTTCGGAACGGACTCCTGGTGACAGTGCTGACCAGCGAGAACACGGTGAAAAGCCTGGTGCATCAGATGAGGGCCATCAACCTGGACATCCTGGACTACTGCCTCCTGGGCAAGCTCAAAATCTATCCCATCGGGGCGACCATGGCCAAGGTCGGCCCCGAGCAGGCCTTGCGCCGCCTCCTGGAGGCCGTGGGCCGCCAGCGAGGGCGCGGGGTGGTGGTGGTAGATTCTCTAACCTCGTTTATCTCCCATGCTCCGATGGAGGACGTCATGGGCTTCTTTGAGGGGTGCAAGACCTACTGCGACCATGGGATGACGATAGTGGTCGTGATCCACAGCTACGCCGTCGAACAGGGTATGCTGGTCAGGCTGAGCTCCCTGTGCGACGCCCACCTTCGTCTGAACATCGAGAACCTGGGGGAAAGGCTGATGAAGAGTCTGGAGGTGGCCAAGGTCAGAGGGGCTCAGAAGGCCACCGGCAATGTGGTGAGCTTCGACGTGGAGCCGGGATGGGGCATGCGAATCATACCCGTGAGCAAAGCGAGGGCCTAGAACCCATGGAAGAGAATAGGCTCCTTCGCGGGGCAAGGTCCACCGGGCGGCACCAGGGAGCCGTACATGCCTGAAATGGTGATGCCCTTCGCCCCCAGCGCCAGTCCTGCCGATGGGGACCATTCCGTTGAGTGCGGGCTATTCCAGCTTCTGCCGTCTCCTATGAAGACAGCTTATGAGCAGAACGCCCACTTGCTGGAGTATCTGCACATGCTCCCCATCGACAAGATTGGCATCCCCCAATTCTATCCGCAGATCTCCCGAAAGCTTCAGGACTTGAAGGAGCGGAACCTGTTTTACCCCGTGTCCGATGATGTCTTCATCCATATCTGGTCAGGTCTGGGCGAGGAGAGGGACCTGTATATCCCGGTAGAGCCTTCCATGGGAGTGACGCTCAACGGCAAGAGAACGAAGGTGGAGGAGAAACTCCTGGGTCTCAGCACAGTATCCACAGGTGCGGAGACGCGCCAGGAGAAGCAACAGGCCATACTTACCCGTCTGACAGGCATCTGCGAGGTCTCCGGAATCGGGCAGGCCAAGCCCCCATCCCGGGGACTGATGAATGCCTTCAGGGGAAATGATGGAGGGAAGGTCCAGGTTACTCCCCGGGAGTTTCAGGCCATTCGCTACCTCATGCTCCGGGACAAGGCGGGGTTGGGCATCCTGAACCCCATGATCTGTGATTCCAACATCGAGGACATAAGCTGCAGCGGCTTGGGGCCAATCTTTCTGGAGCACAAGATTTTCAAGAGCCTCAGGAGCGCGGCCACTTTTGAGACCCACGAAGACTTGGACCAGTTCGTCCTCCGCCTCTCCGAGCAAATCAGCAGGCCGGTGACCATACGCAACCCCATCATAGACGCCGTGCTCCCGGACGGTTCCCGCATCAACATCGTCTTTGGCCGGGAAGTGTCTCAGAGAGGCAGCAACTTCTCCATCCGCAAGTTCGCCGACACGCCCCTGAGCATCCTGGAGCTCATCGAGTTCGGCAGCCTGGACTACCGCATGGCCGCCTATCTCTCCCTGGTCCTGGAGGATGGCATGAACACCTTTGTGGCCGGGGAGACGGCTTCGGGCAAGACCACCCTGCTCAACGCCATTACCACCTTCTTGCCGCCCACCTCCAAGATCGTGAGCATCGAGGACACGCCGGAGCTCCAGGTGCCCCACAAAAACTGGATCCGGGAGATATCCAAGGCGGCGAAGCGGGGCGAACAGGGAGGGGCTGAAGTGACGATGTTCGACCTGCTCAAGGCAGCCCTGCGCCAGCGCCCCAACGTGATCATAGTTGGCGAGATACGAGGCGAGGAGGGGGCCACGGCTTTTCAGGCGATGCAGACCGGCCACACCGTGATGGCCACATTCCACGCATCGGCGGTGGAGAAGCTCATCCAGCGCCTTACCGGGAACCCCATCAATATCCCCAAGACCTACATAGACAACCTGAACGTCGTGGTGATCCAGAGCGCCGTGAGGCTGCCCAACGGGAAGACGGCGCGGCGAGCCGTGAGCATCAGCGAGATCATAGGGTACGACCCTGTCTCCAACATCTTCTCCTTTGTGGAGGTCTTCCGGTGGGACCCCATTCGCGACATCTTCGAGTTCGTGGGGGACAAGAATAGCTACCTGCTGGAGGAGAAAATCGCCGCCAAGCGGGGCATCCCCAGCGACCGGAAACGGGAGATCTACAACCTGCTGGAGCGGAGGGCGAAGGTGCTGCAAAAGCTGCACGAGAAGGGGCTCACTAACTTCTACGCGCTGCTACAAGTTCTGTCGAGGGCACAGCATGAAGGAATCTTCTAAGCAGGGCCCGCTGGACTTCGACCTCCTGTTTGAGCTCTCCTATCTGTCGGCTGTCGCGTCGGCAGGGATACCTCGCAGCCAGATGTTCCACCTTGCCGCGGAGCTTCCCTGCGCTGCTGCAAGCTATTTCCATGAAGTTGACAGCATGGCCCAGAACATGAACTACCAGATTGCCGAGGCCTGCCGCCTGGTGGGGGAGAACGCAAAGGAGCAGGAGGTGCAGAGTCTGCTGCTACGCTTATCCAGCTCGTTGAGCTCCGGCGAAGCCGAGGCGGACTTCATGGCCCAGGAGGCCAGCACCCAGGCGGAGTCCTACGGCAACGCTTATGAAGGGCAGCTCGAAGGCCTTAGAAGATGGACTGACGCCTTTACGGCGCTCATGGTTTCCACCGTCCTGATCATCGTGGTCGCCACCATTTCGACGGTGATCTACGATATGGGCACCAAGTTCGTCACCGGGCTGGTGGGCGTCATGATCCTCATCAGCTGCCTGGGCACCTGGGTGATCTACCGGGCTGCTCCGAAGGAGATCAAGACACTGCTCGGACCCCAGGGGCACGCCAGCCAGCGCCTGCCGCGCTTGCTGCTCTGGACCTGTGGGCCCGGGGCCCTGGTGACGGCGGCCGCGTTGTTTGCGGCTGGCATGTCCCTAGGTTGGATGCTGGTGGGGGTCAGCGTCTTGCTCTTCCCCATTGGCGTGGCCAGTATCCGCTTCGACGCCCGTATCAGCAGGTTGGACGGCGATATCAGCACCCTGTTGCGCGTGGTGGGGTCCACCGCCAGTGCCATCGGCAGCACGCCCACCGAGGCCCTGGCCCGCGTGGACCTCCGCTCCATGGCTTCCCTGGCCCCGGCGGTGAAGAGACTCCGTGCCCGGCTACAGTCGCAGTCCCTCCCCGCCTTGTGCTGGGGTCACTTGGTAACCGAGACCGGGAGCGAGCTGGTCAGCCGGGGCACCCGCATTTTTCTGGATGGAATTAGCATGGACGGCGACGCCGGGGAGGTGGGAAAGCGGGCCGCTCTGCTCACCTCAAAGGTCAACTACCTACGGGTCAAGAGAAAGCTGATCGCTTCCAGTTTCACCTGGCTTTGCCTGCTCATGCACACAACCATCATTTTCCTCCTGCTGTTTGTCATAGAGATCGTGAGCAGCTTCGGGATGATGTTGAATAGCGTGGACGTCGCCAATCTGGCGACGGGCCAGGGAGCGGGAGCAGCCATGGGTGGTCTCATAGGGTTCAGCTTCCAGAATATCGAGTTCCTTCAGGTATTGATGGTGCCGGAGGTCATCGTCCTCAGCGTTATCAATGCCGCGGCACCCACAGTGGCCGAGGGTGGCTACCAGCACAAGTTCTTCTTTTTCCTGAGCATAACCCTGGCGATGACCGGGGCGAACCTGCTCATCGTCCCCAAGCTGGTGGGCATGATATTCAATATCGTCCCCGCGTCCTAGCGGAGAAATACAGTGTGGAGGTGAGAAATGGTCAGTACATTGATGGGAGGCTTATCCAGGGTGTGGCGCCGCGGTGATACCCCACCACAACCCCTGGCAGGGCCGACTCTGACGGGATATCGAGCTTCGGCTGTCCAGATTCCCGCCGGCGTTCCGCCCGGGGGGCCAGCAAAGCTGGGGGGAACAGCTCCCGGCCTGCGCCCCGGCATGGACGGGAGTGCCCCAGGAGTGAGGCACCTGCCGGCGGAGCCGCCTTCGGCCCTTGGCCTGAAGCAGACACCGCCCAAGGGCGAGGCCCTGGCTCCATATGGCGTAGCCCCGGGACAGGGGGTGGCAGAGCTGGCCGCCGGGGGGGCAAACGAGCCCGGAGGGCCGTCCCCTCTGTTTCCCGCGGACAGCGCCGGGTCTTCTCCGAAGGCCGAGGCCACGAGTCCAGGTGTCCCTGGCGACCTCATGGACCTGTTCAAAGACGTGGCCGCCGGCGAAACGGAGCTGCATCGGCTGGCCGTGAGTCTGGAGGAGGTGGACATCCACGACCTGTCCCTGACCTGCCAGGGGGTCAAGACGCAGCTAAGGCAGCGGTTCCCGTCCCGTTAGCCAGGGCATCCGGCAAGAAGCTCTTGGGAAATCCACCGCCTTCTGTAGTGCGGAGGGGACTGGGGGAGTCCCCCAGATTAATATATGCCTTCAACCAATATCTGGCCCTGACGGGCAGAAGGGATAGGTGCAAATGAGGTAGCTTCCCAACCCACAGGTTAATACGGGATAGCTGGCGTAGACCACTACGCGAGGCAAGGGCACGTCATATAAAGAGCGTGCCCTTGCTTTGTCTATCAAATGAAAGAATAGTCCATATATATAAAGGGGGAAACATTTTCATCTTAGCCAATGGCATGGTGATCCCAGAGGGCCATCAGACAACATCAAACAACAAGAATCCCTCCCTCTCTCCCCCTCCCAGGGGGAAGGGGAGAGAGGGAGGGATGGTTTTCCGAATAGCCTCTGGCTCCGAGCCCGGTTCCCCTATTCCATCTTCCCATCAGGGCCGGCATTCCAGAGGTCTGCCTCAGCCGCCCCGTTGGGTGCAGCCCGGGACCCGGCAAGCGTCGGCGCCGACGCGGGCGGTCTCACGTTCTCCTCCCCTGAAGCGTGGCCAAGGTGCTTGGGCTTAGCCTGGCCGTCCGCCATGCCGACCATCTTTTGGGCCTCCAGGTCCTTCTGGGCCACGCGACACAGGGCAGCCGTGTCGTCCAACATCTTGCGCATCTCGTCGGCGGCAAGCCGCCTTATGGACATGGCTTGCTCCTCGGCCTGCTCCAGCGTCTCCCGGAGCAACTGGGCGGCTCGCTGCCTGGCCTCGGCCTCCAGTTGACGGCCTGCTCTTTCCGCCTCTTGCCTGATTGTCCTGGCCTGCTCCCGCTCCTCCCAAACGCGGCGGCGGTCCGTCTCTGCATCTCGCTTCACCGCAGCCGCCCGCACCAGGAGCTTGGAGATCTGCTCCCGAAGCTCGGCATAGAGCTCGTGCACGGCCTTCATCCCATCGGCCTCCGTCATCTCGGTGTGTTGTTCCGAGGCCTCAGCAGGCCGGGGCCGGGAGCGCTGGTCGCGGCCATCGCCGGAGCGGAGGATCGCCTGGGCCAACAGTCGGTCTGCTGCTTCGTCTCTGCCGTGGTCTGTGGATGTGAACTTCGATTCGATTTCCATGGTTCCTCCTGGGAGCTATGTATAGATGCTGCCTGGGCCGAGCCCCTATCTATGACAGGACTCTGTGCCCTTGAGCAACACGGATAACAGGACCGCCCTGGCCCGGTCGGACCGACTCCGCCAGAGCAGGTCATCCAACTCGGCGAGAACGCGCAGGCACTCCCTGAGCGGGACCTGCCCCCTCTCGCCGTTATCGTGTTCAAAGCTAATTAGGACGAGGAGCACCTCTTTGAGCTGAGCGGAGAGCCCGCCCAGGGAGGAGTAGAGACCCACAATGGACTCCAGACGTTCCCTGCCCACCCTGGCAATGCCCTCCTCGACCCAGGGTGCTAGCGTAGCAACGGTCAGCAGGTCAACCGCCCCACCGTGCGCCTCCGGTTGGTGAAGGGCTGCCTCCAATGAGACGGTCGCCCCCACTGGCTCCTCTTTATGGTGCTCCGAGGCAGGCCGGAACGGAGGCGTTTCCTGGGCGCTGGCCGGCGGTGTGCCCTGGGTCGCGGGGGGCTGTTCCCAGACAGGACGGAGAAGCTCCTGAATGTCAGGAAACCGACTGCGCTCGGCCTGCGGTTGCGGCGCGTACCCCGCACTTCTTTGCGTTTCAGCCTGCGGTCCGGCTGGGGGCCCCTGGGCCATCCATGTCTCCGGCGGTGCCCCGCGGATGGTCGCAGGCTGGTCGGGTTCAGCGTTGGCGGGCACCGCCGTGATGTTGCCAACACGAGAGGTGACTGGCGGGTTTTGAGAGGGTGAAGGCTGGGGGTCCGATTCGATAGCGGCTCTCTGCCTTCCGTTGCCTTGAGGTTCCCTTCCCTGCCGGTTGATCTCAACGGGGAAAGGGTTCTCGACGTGGGTCAGCAAATAGTCCCGAAGGTCAACAAGGGTCACCTTGATTTCGTTCTTGAGAACCTTCATTTCGTCCTGGAGCTGTTCCATCGCCTTGTCCATGGCCTACCCCCCCCCTCGGTTATCGGAAGCCGCTGCCCAGAGTTCTTCTGGGCAGCGGCCAATTCTGGGAACTACAGGCGTCTCCTTACCGGAGGTCCATCACATCGTCTACCACTGCCGGAATGGTCCGGGTGATAGTGAGAGAGCTGCCCCTATCGGGCTTGAGCTCGACGGTGAACTCGTCGTAGGCCTCCAGCGCCGGGCTCAGGACTGTGAAGACCACCGTGATCTCCATCTTCTCCCCGGGCTCCAGCAGGTTGTCGTCGTCCCCCTTGCCAATCTGGGACTTGCTCCAGGTAATGTCGTCCACACGCTGGCTCTTGTCCAAGTAGGAGATTAGAGTCACGTGGTTCTGGGTAGCTTCATCGGACAGGATGCCGTCGGCGTCGGAGTCCGTGGTGGTAGTCAGGTCAATGGGCTCTCCATCCAGCGCGTTGGCGACCGTGAAGATGAGCTGGTCTATGTCGTTGTCGCTATCCGTATCCCTGGCCACGGCCGGTCCCACCAGCTCCATGGAGCCTCTCGCCGTCTGAAGGCCGGAGTAGATGGCCTCCTTGCCCTTCTCCGAGGAGAAGATGCCGGCGGAGAGAACGGTATAGGCGAACACCGAGGCCACCACTACGAAGGCAATCAGGATGATGGCCGTCTCAAGGCCGGTGATGCCTCGCTGATCCCGGTGCAGCCTCCTCAGTCGGTTGAGCATTGCATTCCTCCCTTTCGCTGTCATCGGCTTCTACTTCATATCCATGCTGGCATCTACCACCGCGGGAACGGCTCTCTCGATGACCAGCGGGCTCCCCACTTCAGGCCTGACGTGCAGGGCCATCTCCGTGTATGCCACGGGCATGGGGTTCAGGGCCTCAAGGTTCACCTGTATCTGCATCTTCTCCCCAGGCTCCAGCAGGGTATCGCTGTCACCCTTGCCCATCTGAGTAGAGGTCCAGGTGATGTCGTCCACCCGCGCGTCCGTGGTGGTGGTCAGGTCAATGGCTTCACCATTCAGGGCATTGGACACGGTGAAGATGAGTTGGGACATCTCACCCGGGGCCTCCACCAGGTCCACGTTAACGGTGGGCGTGACCGGGTCCGAGCCCGCGTTCAGGCCCACACAGGCCACCGCAGTCAGTGCCGAGGGGGTGGCAAGCTTGACCTGCACCCTGGTCCAGCCGCTGGCAGCGGTGATGGCGGGTATGTTCAGCGTCTCCAGGGCGGTGCCGCAGCCGGCGGTGTCGTCCAGCACCAGTCGCAGGACGTTGGCTGCAATGTCGGTATCGGTCTTGATCCACAGGCGGGCCGAGTAGTGGTCGCTGATATCAATGGTGCTGCCCAGGTTCTCGTAGGCCACCAGGCCCGTCGTGAACGCGCCAGCCACGACAAACTCCACACTGGAAGTCCCTTCCTTCTTATCTGTGGTGTCAGTGGAGCCTGTCACGTTGGCCGAGGCCGTCCAGGCGTCGTCGGCATCGTCAATCTCGTCGGCCGTAATCGCGGCCGCCTTGACGCTGCCCACCAGTTCCATGGAGCTCCGGGCCTGCTCCAGGCCGGAGTGGATGGCCTCTTTGCCCTTCTCCGAGGAAAAGATGCCGGCAGAGAGGACGGTATAGGCGAACACCGAGGCCACCACTACGAAGGCGATGAGGATGATGGCCGTCTCCAGCCCTGTGATGCCCCGCTGGTCCCGGTGCAGCCGCTTCAATAGCCCAAACATGGGTCTCTTAGTCATGGCACCCTCCTTATTCATTTCAGATTCATGACGTCGTCCACCGTTGCGGGGACGGTCCTGGTAATGGTCAGGGAGCTGCCGACCTCAGGCTTGAGCTCAATGCTGAACTGATCGTAGGCGTCCAACACCGGGCTGAGAGCGGTCAGGTTCACCTGTATCTGCATCTTCTCCCCAGGCTCCAGCAGGGTATCGCTGTCACCCTTGCCCATCTGAGTAGAGGTCCAGGTGATGTCGTCCACCCGC